>NC_020510.1:316245-632490 GCF_000348805.1 Blattabacterium cuenoti BPAA
TCATGAAACAGATTGAATTATCATCAATCAAGCGAAAAAATTTGAAGCAAAGATAAAAAATTATTCTATTTCATCCAATTTTTTCACAATTACAATGAAAATGATCCATAAATGGACAACAAAAAAATGAAAACGGTTAACTTTATATTTTTGTATTCTACTATTTCATTATGCAAAAAAAAAAATCTTTTATAGGATGGAGGAATGAAAACAAGCACCCTTCTCTTTCGGAAGTTTTTTCTTCCGTTTCTGTTCCTAAACAGAAAGGAATATGGAAAAAACTTTTTGCTTTTACTGGTCCAGGATTATTAATTGCTGTAGGATATATGGATCCAGGAAATTGGGCCACAGATATTGCTGGTGGAGCTCAATTTGGTTATATGCTTTTATCCGTCATTTTTATATCCAATTTTTTTGCCATCATTTTGCAACATTTAGCTTTAAAATTAGGAATTGTTTGTGAAAGAGATTTAGCACAAGCTTGTAGAGATCATTATCCAGCCTGGATTAGTTTTATCCTATGGATATTATGTGAAATTTCTATTGCAGCTTGTGATTTAGCTGAAATCATTGGTTCTGTTTTAGCCTTAAAATTGCTTTTTGGAATTCCTATGACATGGGGAGTATTGATTACAGCTATAGATGTTTTAATTATTTTATTTTTCCAATATAAAGGATTTAGATATATTGAAAGTGTAGTAGCCGCTTTAATTTTTACAATTTTAGTTTGTTTTAGTTTTGAAATTATTAGTTCAAAACCTGAAATTTTTCCTATATTAAAAGGAATTATTCCGAACTCTGAAATTATAAAAAATTCGCATTCTTTTTATATATCTATAGGAATATTAGGAGCAACGGTCATGCCTCACAATCTTTATCTTCACTCCAGTATCATACAAACCAGAGATTATCCACGTACTACTGAAGGTAAAAAAATGGCTATAAAATATGCGACCATAGACAGTACCTTATCTTTATCTTTAGCATTTTTCATCAATGCTGCTATATTAATTATATCGGCAGCTACTTTTCATAAAGCTGGATATACAGAAGTTGCAGACATTATGGATGCACACAAACTTTTAACTCCTATACTAGGATCTAGCCTATCTGGAGTTTTTTTTGCCTTAGCTTTACTAGCATCAGGACAAAATTCAACACTAACTGGAACTCTAGCTGGACAAATAGTCATGGAAGGGTTCCTTAATATAAAATTTAAACCTTGGATTCGAAGATTAATCACAAGACTTATAGCTATTGTTCCTGCTATGATTGCCTCTATTGTTTATGGAGAAAAAGGAACAACGGAATTATTAATAATCAGTCAAATTATTTTATCAATTCAACTAAGTTTTGCTATTGTTCCATTAGTTAATTTTACAGGAGATTCTGAAAAAATGGGACCCTTTGTCAATGGACCGATTTTAAAGATATCAGCTTGGTTGATTACAATCATCATTGTATTGCTAAATTTATTTTTATTATATAATACTTTATTCTTGGGAAGAAGATAATACTTCAAAATTTAACGTAATTTCGAGGTTTCGATGTAATCGGATCCTTGCCTGATGTTTCCCTATTGTTTTAATCACTTTATTTCCAGGTATTCTAATAAATTTTTTATCTATAAAAATTTCTTCTTTATTCAAAACTTTCATAAGATATTGATTATTAATAGAACCGAAAATTTTTCCTCCTTTACCTACCTTTACTGGTATTTTAATAATTAATTTTCTTAATTTATTTTCTATTTCTTTCGATTGTTCAATTAAAAAACTTTCTTTTTTCGAACGTTGGTTCAATATTTCACGAGTATTTTTTATAGTACCAGGCAATGCTAAAACAGCATATCCTTTGGGAATGAGATAGTTTCTAGCATAACCAGGTTTTACATCTAATTCATCGTATTGAAACCCTAAATTTTCTATATCTTTTTTAAGAAGAATTTTCATGTTTATCTTAAATCATCTGTAACAAAAGGTAAAAGTCCAATTTGCCTACATCTTTTAATAGCCGAATTTAATTTATTTTGATGTTTTTGTAAAGTCCCTGTGATACGACGTGGTAAAATTTTTCCTTGCGCATTCAGAAATTTGATTAAAAATGTAGGATCTTTATAATCTATATATTTAATATTTTTTCGTTCAAAAAAACAATATTTTTTTTTTACTTTGGTTTCTATTTTTATAGGAGATAAATATCTTAATTCATTATCTACTACTTGTTTTTCATGTTTATGGTTTTCCTCCAATATCATAATTCTTCATTTTTTTTTAACAATTTTTTTCTTCTTTTTTCAGCATATTCTATTCCATATTTATTTAATTTTACAGTTAAAAAACGTAAAATACGTTCATCTTGTCTTAATTTCAATTCTAAATCAGAAACTAAATCAGAATTTAACAAAAATTCAAATAAGTGAAAACAACCGCTTTGTTTTTTTTGAATGGAATAAGCTAGTTTTTTTAACCCCCAATGTTCCTGATGAACGATTTTTCCTTTTTTTTGTATGATATAATTTTCATATTCTTTTGCTGTTTCTTTTGCTTGTTCATCAGATAATATAGGAGTGATTATTATAATATTTTCATAATGTTGAAACATTGAATTTTTTTTTACGAAAATATAAATCTATATTTTTATGTTCTTTTTTCAAAAACATTCTAAATTTTTTCTTTAATTTGATTGATTAGTTTTTCGATGCGTCGTATACTTTCTTTTTTTCCAATCATTTCAAAAATGATGAAAATATCAATTCCTTTTAGAACACCCACTAAAGCTAAACGAAATAATTGCATCGTTTGATTTTTATTTTTTGTTTTTTGAAACAAGCATCTCAAATTGAAAGACGTAAATTGATTGATGTTATATAACAATATTTTAGCATTCTCTAATTGAGAAATAGTATTTTCATGACAAATTTTATTGAAAAAATTAACTTCATAAGAATTAGGAGAAATAAAAAAATAAAAAGAATGTTCCCATATTTCATGAATAAAATGAATCCTATCCATTGTTAAATGGATGACTTTCCATAAATAATCTTTTTTGCATAAAATAGAACGTGTTTTGATTTCTTCGAAAAGAAATGCAAATATTTTTTCTTTTTTTTTATTTAAATATTTTTTATTGAACCAATTTGCTTTTTTGATATCAAAATAAACACCAGATTTCTTTATTCTTTCTAAAGAAAAGAAATTGATTAATTCTTGTAAAGAGAAGATTTCTCTTTCAACTCCAGGATTCCATCCTAATAAAGCTAACATATTCACAAATGCTTCTGAAAAATAACCTAATTCCCTATATCCTGGTATGATAATTTTTGTTTTTGGAATTTTCCATTGTATAGGATATATAGGAAAATTGAAACTATCTGCATTTCTTTTACTAATTTTCCCTTTTCCATCATTTCTTAAAATTAAAGGCAAATGTGCAAAATGAGGAGGGGTCCACCCCAAAGACCTATATAACAATACATGTAAAGACATAGATGGAAGCCATTCTTCTCCTCTGATTACATGAGTAATTTTCATTAAAGAATCGTCTATGGTATTAGCTAAATGATAAGTAGCTCCTCCATCCGATTTTAACAAAATTTTATCGTCTAAGTGATCTGTCTCAACTATTATATTTCCACGTATGATATCATGCATTTTCAATGTTTCTCCAGGTTCTATTTTAAATCGAACGACATAAGAACAAGATCGTAATTTATCATGTAATTGTTCTTTCGTCAGAGTTAAAGAATTATTCAGTTTCATTCTAATTCTAGAATTATAAGAAAAAGTTAACCCACGATGATGATATTCTTTTCTTTTTTTATCAAGATCTTGATCTGTGTCAAAAGCATAATAAGCATCCCCTTTCTTTAACAATTTATTGATATACATACGATAAATATTTATCCTTTTAGATTGATAATAAGGATAATAAGCTCCTCCATATCCGACTCCTTCGTCAGGTTCTATGTGACACCATTTCAATGTTTCCAAAATATATGATTCAGAATTCTCAACAAATCTTTTTCGATCAGTATCTTCTATTCTAAGGATGAATCTTCCGCCATGTTTTTTAGCAAAAAGATAATTATATAATGCGGTTCTAATTCCCCCTAAATGAAGTGGGCCTGTAGGACTAGGAGCAAAACGAACTCTTACAGAATGTTGTAACATAATTTATCAATCTTATTTTCCGATGCAAAATTTTGAAAAAATATTTTTGAGTATATCTTCACTTGTGATTTCTCCCGTAATCTCTCCTAAATACCGTAATGCTTCTTTAAGATATATTGAAACTAAATCTATTGAAAATCCTTGATGGAAAGTATTATGTGCCAATGAGAGTTCTTTTAATGATAGTTTCAAAGCTTCATAATGTCTGTTTTGTGTCACTACTATTTTTTTTTCTTTTAATTTATCCAAAAATAAAGAACTCAAAGCATGGAGCACCCTTTTGACTTCAGGATAATTTTTTGAAGAAATTTCAAAAAAATAAGGAATCTTTGACTTAAAATTTTCAAAATCATGAAAATAAAAAGGAGATAGATCTGATTTATTCGCTATAACAAAAATATTTTTTAATGGATATTTTTTGTGAATTTCTTGAATATTACTAATCATTTTTTGTTTTTCCTTATTTGAAGAATCAAAAATATAGAATATGACTTGAGACTCTTCTATTTTTTTCATGGTTCTTTCCACTCCCATAATTTCTATAGAATCTTGGGTTTTTCTAATTCCTGCTGTATCCCAAAAATGAAAAAGAATTCCATTTAAAATAATTTTTCCTTCCACACAATCTCTAGTTGTTCCTTGTATATGGGATATAATGGAACGGTCTTCCTGAATTACCTGATTAAAAAAAGTAGATTTTCCCACATTGGGTTCTCCAATAATGACCACATCTATTCCTTTTTTGATAGCATTTCCTAACGAAAAAGATTCAATTAAATCTTTTAAAATTTCTTCTAATTCTTGTAAAAAAGAAAAAAGTTCTGATCTTTTAGCAAAAATCACATTTTCTTCGCCAAAATCCAATTCCAATTCTAGTAAAGAGGCAAAATCCAATAACTTTTTTCTTAAACTCTTAATAGTGTTAGACAATGTTCCTTTGATTTGTTGTAAAGAGATTTCATGACAGATTTTATTTTCAGATACAATCAAATCAGCGATTGCTTCAGCTTGTGATAAATCCAATTTTTGATTCATAAAAGCACGAAATGTAAATTCTCCAGGACGAGCCAAACGGATTCCTTTTCTAATAAGCAATTGCAAAATCTGCTGTTGAATATAATAAGATCCATGACAAGAAATCTCTATCATATTCTCTCCTGTATAAGAAAGAGGGGATCTAAAAATAGAAACTAAGACTTGATCTAATAAATTCTGATTTTCTGAGACAATATATCCTAAATGAATCGTATGTGTAGATTGATTTTCCAGTTTTTTTCCAGGTTTCATAGAAGTAAAAACATTTTCAACAGTAGATATGGAATTTTTTCCAGAAATACGAATAACAGAAATCGCACTAGATCCAATAGGAGTTGCTAAAGCAACAATGGTATCATCATCTAAATCTAACATAAAAAAACGAACAAATTATGTGTTGTGATTGAAAATAAGTATTTTTTTGAAATTCTCATCATTTTAATTTCATCATATGGGATCTTTTGACAAATTTTACCGTGTTTTTCAAAACACTCTTCAAGACTTATATCCAGAACCTAAGGAATTAGAAAGTATCTTTTTCTTACTCACTACCCACATTTTTCAATGTGATAAAACAACTATTTTATTACGAATAAGTAGAAAAGAAAAAATTCATTTTGTTACTTACGATAAATTAATCAAAAAATTGTGGGAATTGAAAAAAAATAGACCCATACAATATGTAATTGGGCATGCCTACTTTTTTGGAATGAAATTCATTGTTAATGAAAAAGTATTCATTCCTAGACCAGAAACAGAAGAATTGGTATCATGGATACTACAAGATCATAATAATAAAAAAGATGGACATCATAATACCCCCACCATTCAAGTATTTGATATTGGAACAGGAAGTGGATGTATTAGTATTACTTTAAAAAAGAAAAAACCTGAATTTTTACATATTTATGCCATGGACTCTGATCAAGAAGCTCTTGACATAGCTAAGAAAAACGCGAAATTACATAATGTAAAAATTTCATTAAAAAATGTGGATATTTTGAAAGGGGGAATGGCCATCCCTACAAAAATAAACAAAAATTCTGTTCACATTATCGTAAGTAATCCTCCCTATATCAGACTATCTGAAAAAAAACTTTTACACCCAAACATTGTTCAATACGAACCTTATCAAGCTTTATTTGTTCCTGATAAGACCCCTTTGATTTTTTATCAAAAAATTTCTTTTTGGATCAAAAAAAGACTGACTGGAATCGTTTATATTTATTTTGAAATCAACCAATTTATTTATTTGGATATCATTGATCTTTTGAAAAAAATGGGATTTTTAAATATAGAAATCAGAAGAGACTTTCAAGGTTTTTTCAGAATGGTTCGTGCAATTTATTACGCAAATAAATAATAATCAAAAATGGATAAAAAAATAGAAAAAAAAATATTTCAACTCAGAAAAGAGTTGTTAAAATATAATGATCAATATTATAATTTTGGAATTTCAGAAATATCAGACTATCATTTTGATAAAAAATTAAAAGAATTATCTTTTTTAGAAAATCTATATCCTGAATTACAGAATCCTACTTCTCCTACAATCAAAGTAGGAGCAAAAGTTCATCCAACCGACTCTTCTATCTCTCCTGTTTATCATCATAAATACAAAATGTATTCTATTCAAAATACCTATTCTAAAAAAGAATTAATGATTTGGAAAACAAAAATAAGTAAATCAGTTCATTCTTTATCTTTTGTCTGTGAACCCAAATATGATGGAGTCTCTATTAATTTGATTTATAAAAACGGATTTTTAACCAATGCAGTAACTCGTGGTGATGGAGAAAAAGGAGAAGATGTCACAAGAAATATAAAAATGATAAAATATATTCCTTTCAAATTAAGAGGAAATAACTATTATCCTACGTATCTTGAGATACGTGGAGAAATTTTTCTTCCTATAAAGAACTTTATAGAAATAAATCAACAACGGATCAATAATGGACTACCCCCTTATACCAATCCAAGAAATACGGCGAGTGGAACTCTACTGAAAATTCATGATCCTCAAGAAGTACGTAAAAGAGATTTATTTTGTATAGCATTTCATGTTGTAGGAAATTATTTACCTTTTAGTACACAATATGAAGCTATAAAATACATAAAAAATTGGGGTTTTCAAGCTCCTACAGCACGTTTTTGCAGAAATATGAAAGAAGTATTCCATTTTATAGACTTTTGGAAAATCTGTCAAAACCAACTTCCGTATCATACAGACGGAATAGTCATTAAAGTGAATGAATATCAAAAACAATCCTTTTTAGGATTTACCAATAAATACCCACGTTGGGCTATCGCCTATAAGTTTAGACAAAAATTGTATGAAACCAAATTATTAAGTATTACGTATCAAGTGGGACGGACGGGGATCATTACTCCTGTTGCCAATGTTGTTCCTATTTTAATTACTGGAACCACAATCAAAAGAGTTGCACTTTATAATGATCGTTTCATACAAAAAATGGGAATTCATTATGAAGATACCCTTTTATTAGAAAAGGGAGGGAATATCATTCCAAAAGTCACAAAAATCAACATAGGAAAAAGATCGAATCAAACTTTTCCTGTCTTTTTTTTAAAAAAATGCCCATCATGTAATAGCGTTTTAACGAAAAAAAATGAATTATTTTACTGTACTCATCAAAACTGTTTTTCTAAAAGAATAGGAAAAATAATACACTTTGTAAATGTGATGAATATAAAAAAAATTGGAGTGAAAATGATTCATAAACTATACAAAAAAGGTTTTTTATATAATTTTTATGATTTATATGAATTGAAAAAAAAAGAACTATTTCAAATAGATGGAGTCAAAGAAAAATTGGCATGTGGCATTTTGAATAATATAGAAACATCGAAAAAAAACCCCTATTGTAGAGTATTATTTGCCTTAGGGATTCGTTATGTTGGAGAATATTTTTCCAAAAAATTGACAGAAAATTTTTTGAATATTAATTCTTTGATGCATGCAAATTATAATCATTTAATTTCTATTTCTGGGATAGGAAAAAACATTGCAAAAAGTATCATTACTTATTTTTCAATTACGGAACATATACATATAATTAAAATGCTTGTAAAATATGGATTAAAATTACATATTACGAAATGTACTATGATAAAAAAATATTCTTTGATTCAAGGAAAATCTTTTGTATTTACAGGTAAATTATCTTGTATGACCCGGAATGAGGCTAAAAATATAGTAGAATTTTTAGGTGGAATAGTATATAATACGGTCAATAATAAAATTAATTTTATAGTAGTTGGAAAAAATTTTGGTTCCAAATTAAAAAAAAGTATGAAAAAAAATCACGTAAAAATTTTGACAGAACAGATCTTTTTGGATCTGCTTCAAAAAGAAAAAAATCAAAATAGATCAATTTTTTAACAATGGGCAGTAATTCATTAAAGTCCGTATATATGGTTTTGTTTTTCATATAGAAAACAGTATATTTAATTTACAAGTGGGGATTGATTCTTAGATGAGTTAATCCATTAAGTCAGAAATCTATTTTTTTTATGTTCTTAAAAAATATATTTACAGAATCTGGATTCGAATCTGAAGCTGAGTTTATACCCTTAATGAGTCAAGATGAAGAAGATCAGTTACTTAAAGACGATATTCCCGAACAATTATGTATCTTAACAGTAAGAAATATGGTTTTGTATTCTGGAATTGTTTTTCCAATTATAGCAGGAAAAAGTGGATCCATACAATTGTTACAAGATGCTTATGGATTAGATAAAACAGTTGGAGTATTAACACAAAAAAATTCTGGGATAGAAAATCTTAGTGAAAAAGATTTGTATTCTATTGGAACGGTTGCTAAAATATTGAAATTATTAAAAATGCCTGATGGAAATACTACCGTTATTTTGCAGGGAAAAAGAAGATTTAAAGTCAATCGTTTTATTCAAAATGATCCATATTTTAAAGCGGAAATTATAGCGTTAGAAGAAAATAAACCTTCCTGCCAGGATAAAGAATACCTTGCTTTAGTAGAATCTATAAAGGAGATAGCTATAAAAATTATTCAAGATAACCCAAATCTACCATCAGAAGCAAGCATCGCAATTCGTAATATTGAAAGTCCTTCTTTTTTAATAAATTTTGTAGCAGCTAATATGAATTTAGCTACTAGAGATAAACAAAAATTGTTAGAATACGATGATTTGAAAAAAAGAGCAATGGAAACGTTGCGTTTTCTAAACGTAGAACATCAACAAATTAAATTAAAAAACGATATTCAATCCCGTGTTCGTAGTGATATGGATCAGCAACAGAGAGAATATTTTTTGCATCAGCAAATTAAAGCCATACAAGAAGAACTAGGAGATATTTCTTATGAGAAAGAGATAGATGAAATGCGTGTTAAAGCTTCCAGAAAAAAATGGCCAAAGGAAGCAAAAAAACAGTTTGATAGGGAATTGCTAAAAATGCAAAGAACCAATCCTCAAATGCCAGAATATACGGTACAAAGGAATTATCTGGAATTAATGATTGATCTTCCTTGGGGAAGATATTCAAAAGATAATTTTGATTTAGAATATGCACAAAAAATACTAGATAGAGATCACTATGGACTGGAAAAAGTAAAAGAGCGGATTATAGAATATTTAGCTGTCTTAAAATTAAGAGGAGATATGCGTTCTCCTATTCTATGCTTTTACGGTCCACCTGGAGTCGGAAAAACTTCTTTAGGAAGATCTATAGCTACCGCACTGAAAAGAAAATACGTTCGTATTTCTTTGGGAGGATTGCATGATGAATCAGAAATACGGGGACACAGAAGAACTTATATAGGAGCTATGCCTGGTAGACTATTACAATCTATTCGAAAAGTAGGAACTTCGAATCCTGTTTTTGTGATAGACGAAATAGATAAAATGGGAATAGGGACAAATGGGGATCCTTCTTCTGCCATGTTGGAAGTTTTAGATCCAGAACAAAATACTTCGTTTTACGATAATTTTTTAGAAATGGGGTACGATTTATCAAAAGTATTATTTATTGCTACAGCAAATTCACTTTCCCATATTCAACCTGCTTTAATAGATAGAATGGAGGTCATAGAAATGAATGGATATACGGTAGAAGAAAAAACACAAATTGTAAAAAAACATATTTTACCTAAACAGTTAAAAGACAATGGATTAAGAAAATCAGATTTAATACTTGGAACGAAAGAAATAGAAAAAGTCATTGAAAGTTATACAAGAGAATCTGGATTGAGAACTTTGGAAAAACAGATTGCTAAATTAGCACGTTATGTAGCTAAACATATTGCAATGAACAAGAAATATGTGAAGCTTTTGAGTATTGAAAAAATAGAAAAAATTCTTGGTATTCCTAATGATCCAGATCGTTATGAAGACAATAATGTTCCAGGTGTAGTAACTGGGTTAGCTTGGACTCATTTTGGGGGAGATATTTTATATATTGAATCCAGTTTATCTAAAGGTAAAGGTCATTTAAGTCTTACTGGCAATTTAGGAGAGGTCATGAAAGAATCTGCTACAATAGCTTTACAGTATATCAAAGCTCATTATAAAGAATTTCACATAGATCCTATAATGTTTGAAGAAAAAAATGTACATGTTCATGTTCCTGAAGGAGCCGTTCCTAAAGATGGGCCATCTGCAGGAATAACAATGTTAACATCTCTAGTCTCAAGTTTTACGAAAAGAAAGTTAAGACCTCATTTAGCTATGACAGGAGAAATCACTCTAAGAGGGAAGGTTCTTCCTGTTGGTGGAATTAAAGAAAAGATTCTAGCGGCTAAACGTGCTAATATTAAAGAAATTATTCTATCACAGGAGAATAAAAAAGATATAGAAGAAATCAAAACGGAACACTTAAAAGGATTAACCTTTGATTATGTTAAAAATATGAATGATGTGATTCATTTAGCTTTATTGTAAATTATGATGCATGAATTAGAAAATAAAAGTGATCCAGTTCAAGTTCATAGAGAATCCTTAATTCGACTCGCAAAAAAATATGGCACTCCACTTTACGTATACGATTCTTACAAAATAAAGAAACAATATATCAAAATGAAAAAGGCTTTTAGTGGGATCAAAAATTTAATCATTAATTATGCCTGTAAAGCTAATACTAATCTAAATATATTAAAACTTTTGCAAAAATTGGGAAGTGGATTAGATACCGTGTCTATTCAGGAAGTAGAACTAGGATTAAAAGCAGGGTTTCATCCTAAAAGAATTATATTTACACCTAATTGTGTTTCTATTCAAGAAATAAAAGAAGCTGTTGGTTTCGGAGTTAGAATCAATCTAGACAATCTGTCCATTTTAGAACAATTTGGAGAATATTACCCTGATTATGCTATAGGTATCAGAATTAATCCGCATATTATGGCAGGAGGAAATTCTAAAATTTCAGTAGGACATATTGATTCTAAATTTGGGATTTCTTACTATCAAATTCCTCATATGAAAAGAATATTAAAGAATACCGGACTTAAAATAGAAGGATTTCATATGCATACAGGATCTGATATATCCGATATCAAAGCCTTTTTATCAGGAGCAAAAGTATTGTTTCAAACAGCTATAGATTTTCCAAATCTTGATTATATTGATTTTGGAAGTGGGTTTAAAGTCCCATACAAAAAAGATGATATCCAAACAGATCTTAATTCTTTAAGTTTCTATCTTACAAAAGAATTTGAAATTTTTTGTAAAAATTATGGAAGTCAAATTACCTTGATTTTTGAACCAGGTAAATTTATAGTTAGTGAATCTGGATATTTTTTAGTTAGTGTCAATGTCATTAAACATACTACTTCTACTGTATTTGCTGGAGTAAATTCAGGATTTAATCATTTTCTTCGTCCTATGTTTTACGATGCTTATCACTGTATTGAAAATCTTTCTAATCCTAATGGTCGTTTTCGTTTTTACACAGTGGTTGGATATATTTGCGAATCGGATACCTTTGGTTTTAATAGAAAAGTTAAAGAAATTCGTGAAGGAGATATTTTATGCATTAAGAATGCGGGAGCTTATTGTTTTTCTATGTCTTCTAACTATAATTCTCGTTATCGACCTTCTGAAGTGATGATTTTTAAGGAAAAAGATTTTCTTATAAGAAAAAGAGAAACAATGCAAGATCTTCTGAGAAACATAGTAGACATACAACAACACATTATATAGTTAGTTTGGAGAGATGGCAGAGTGGTTAATTGCGGCGGTCTTGAAAACCGTTGAGGAGAAACACCTCCGGGGGTTCGAATCCCTCTCTCTCCGCACATAAATAACTATTTATGAATTTTTTCTAATTTTTTCATCTGTTTTTCAATACTTTCGTTATTTATTTTTTTAAATAAGAATGTGGTGTTCCCTAATACATGTCCTGGACATAAAATTTCTTCTATGTTTTTTATTTGATTCCAAAAAAAAGTTTTCAAACGAAGCATCTCTAACAATTTTTTTGCCGTATATGGAAGAAAAGGTTCTGCTAATTGAGCCAATACTCCAACAATTTGCAGTGATACATAAAGTATGGTATTGGCACGTTTTTCTGTTTTTTTATTCCAAGGTTCTTCCTCTGTTAAATATTTGTTTCCTAGTCTAGCTAAATTCATAAAACATGTTAAGGATTCTCTAAATTGATAGGATTCAATTAAATCTCCTATATGTTTTGGATAATTTTTAATTTTTTTTAAAATGTATTTATCCTTTATAGATAACATTTCAGGATTAGGAACAATTCCTTTATTGTACTTTTGGATTAAAGTTAGACTTCTATTTACAAAATTTCCTAATATAGCAACCAATTCCGTATTATTTTTTCTTTGAAAATCTTTCCAATTAAAATTATTATCTTTTTTTTCAGGCATATTAGATATGAGAATATAACGAAGTGTATCCTGTTGATTTGGAAAATCTTTTAAATATTCATGACCCCATACTGCCCAATTTTTAGAAGTAGATATTTTTTTATTTTCTAGATGAAGAAATTCATTAGCCAATATTTGATCTGGAAGAATATATCCACTATTATATGCTTTCAGTGTAACTGGAAAAATAATGCAGTGAAAAACAATATTATCTTTTCCTATAAATTGAATCAATTTTGTTGTTTCATCTTTCCAATAAGGTTTCCAATCTATTTTTGTTTGTTTAGCCCACTCTATGGTAGAAGAAATATATCCTATAGGAGCTTCAAACCATACATACAGAACTTTCCCTTTATTTTGCGGAATAGGAACTCCCCAATTCAAATCTCTTGTAATAGCACGAGATTTTAATCCTTGATTTAACCAAGATTTTGCTTGTCCATATACATTCACTTTCCAATCTTTCTTATGATTCATTAAAATCCATTTCTCCAAAAATTCTTGATATTGATTTAAAGGAAAGTACCAATGTTTAGTTTTTTTCAAAATGGGAAAACTTCCACTTATAGTCGATTTTGGAGACATTAAATCTTCAGGGGTTAACGAACTTCCACAATTTTCGCATTGATCTCCATAAGCTTCTTCATTTTTGCAATGGGGACATGTACCAGAGATATACCTATCCGCTAAAAATTGTTGAGCTTCTTGATCATAATATTGTTCAGATACTTTTTCAAAAATCTTTTTTTTTTCATGAAGTTTTTTAAAAAAAGAAGTAGAAATTTCGTGATGAATTTTTGCAGAGGTTCTGGAATAGTGATCAAACTGTATTCCAAAATTATTAAAACAATCTTTAATCATGTAATGATACTTATTTACGATTTCTTGAGGAGTTTTTTTTTCTTTTTTAGCTTGCATAGCAATCGGAACACCATGTTCATCCGATCCACATATAAAAATAACATCTATTTTTTTTCGTCTCAGATAACGAACGAAAACATCTGCAGGGAAATAAACTCCAGCCAAATGTCCTATATGAATTGGTCCATTTGCATAAGGTAAAGCAGCCGTGACTGTATATTTATTTGATTTTTTCATAATAGTATAAAAATTGATATATGAATAATAATAAAAAATTATTTTTAATTGACGCATATCCCCTTATTTATCAGAGTTATTATGCTTATAAACATCATCCACTTTTCACTTCTAAAGGACTCAATACTTCACCTATCATAAATTTCACATATTTTTTAATGAACACATTAAATAATGAAAAACCATCCTATATGGCTACTATTTTTGATACAAGTCAAGGTCCTTCTTTTAGGAAAAAAGAATATGAAAAATATAAAGCGCATAGAAACAAAACACCGGAAGCTATTTTTGAGGCGATTCCTTATATTATAAAGATTTTAAAAACTTTTCAAATTTCTTTTTTTTATGCTACCAACGGATATGAGGCAGATGATTTTATCGGAACGATAGCTAAGAAAGCAGAAAATAAAGGATATGTTATTTATATAATTACTTTGGATAAAGATTTTTTTCAACTGATAACAGAAAATATTAAAGTTTATATCCCACCTTTTAAAGGAAATCCAAAAAAAATATTGGGAATAGAAGAAATCCAAAAAAAATATGGGGTGAATCATCCAAAACAAGTTATAGATTTATGGAGTATGATGGGTGATCCTTCTGATAACATCCCAGGATTACCAGGAGTTGGAAAAATAAATGCCATAAAATTTATTCAAAAATATGGAAGTATTGAAAAATTATTGGATTCAACTCATGATCTTAACGGAAAAATTCAAAAAAATATTGAAAAAAATAAAAATTTAGGTCTTTTATCAAAGAAATTGATTACTATTGTTACTAATATCCCATTTTTTTCTTTTCATGAAGAAAAATTTTATGTAAAAAAACCAAATTGGCATTCTATAAAAAAAATATTCTGTGAACTCGAGTTTATAAAATTGTTAAAAAAAGCTCATGAATATTATAAATTTAAAACAAAAGAATAATTTTACTTTTTTATATAAAAATTATATTTTTCCATATAATCCCAAACTTCTGCATGAAGCATAGGTTTCATATTTTTTCCTTCTTGAATAGATTTTCGAATAAAAGAAGAAGATATTTCAATAATTGGAGCTTTTAAAAAAATTATGTTCTTATAATATTTAAAAAAAGGATGGGAAAAATATCCAATTCTAGGATAAACCAAAATATTATATTTATTTAAAATGATTTTATAATTTTTCCATTTTCTAAAAAAATAAAATGAATCTTTTCCCAAAATAAGAAAAAATTGATTTCTAGGATATTTTTTTTCTATTTTCGAAAGTGTATGAATTGTATAAGAAGGAAAATATCCAGATTCAATATCTAAAGCACTCATTTTTTCATAATTAGAAATAGCTCTTCTAACCATTTCAATTCTATGTTCATAATCTAAAAGATTCTTTTTTTTTTAATGGATTTTGTGGAGAAACCACGAACCAAACAGAATCTATATCTATAAATTCTGTTATATAATTAGCAATAATTGTATGTCCTAAATGAATAGGATTAAATGATCCAAAATAAAGTCCGATTTTCATACTGATCCATCAAATCAAAAATACCGAGTAGACATACATACAACAACATATCGTATCTCGATATTTTTTTTTTATGATTCTTTTTTTTTGTTAAATCATTTTCACACGATAATTCAATCCTAAAACAAACAAATGTTCATTCTTATTTTCTTTTTTCATTTGATCTAAACTGTAATCTTTTATATAGTTTTGATATGCAAGAAAAAAACTAAGATCATCATTTTTTATGATAGGAAGAAATTCTACACCTCCATAATAAGTATATGTTTTTTGAAACAATTTATTTTCTCCCAAAAAATCATTATTTCCTTTTTTAGAGGTCCCTATTTCATATACTCCTTTAGCAATTAAATTCCATTTTGGAATAAAATTATATTTTAATTTTACTAAATAGGTTCCAAATTTTACAGAGGGAACATCATAATAATGATCATTCAATGATCGTAAAATTTGTGTTACTTCTTGCCTATTTTTTTCTATGTCTTCACTGCTCAATATATAGTCTGCTTCTATGGTGACAGGTTTCCAATTTAATTGACTACCTAAAGCTAATAATTGCCAATATTTTTTTTTATCTTGTTCTTGAAAAATAGAATAGGACCATCTATTTTTTATAATTTTATCATTATCATTCTTATCTGGTTTCATACTCCAATTCCAACTTACAGAATATCCCATAGGATAATTGATGTCTTGAATCAGATCCTGATGTTCTTTCATCTTATTGACAACTTGAAATTGTAACTCATGATCTTTTATGGGATGATAAATAAAACTGAATCCAACAAAATTCTCCTCGTTTTTGTATATACGTGGATAACGGTATGCGTGTTCATAGGGTCCACTAGCATATTCCATACTACCAAAAGAAAAAGGTTGTTTTCCAAGCAAAAAATCAAGTTTATCGTTCCACTTATATTTTAAATAAGCGAAATCTAGCATGTCATAATTTTCTGCATTTGTTTTTTTAAGAAACTGTTTTGTAAAACGATAACTGATTTTATCATTTGCCTTTCCTATCACTTCCAAATTTAAATCGTTTTCATAAAAACGAGTTCCTTCAGAATATTCTTTTTTTATTTCAGAATGAAGACCACTAGAATAATCTAAAAATACGTTAAAATGAGGATTTTCATCTGTTGTTTTTATTTCTGAAAAACTATGAAAAGGATAAAAAAATCCTAAAAAAAGAATAAGGAAAATAATTTTTGTTTTTTTCATTTTTTTAATTTTATTATTCAATCATAATATAACATAATATATAAAATCTTTTTTAAACCAAAACAAATAGTTTAAAAAAGATTAAATTTTTTTTCATAACTATAAAAAAAATGTACAGAAATAAAATAAAAAAAAAAGAAAGAAAAAAAGAAAAAAAAACTCTTAAAACTATTTTTGGATTTTTTTTATTAGGAAATAGTATTTTTTTGTTTTTAAGTTTTTTTTCTTTTCTTTTCCATTGGAAACATGATCAAAGTCAACTCGAAAAACTTTTCGATAAAGAAATTATAGCAGAAAATTTACTTGGAAAAATGGGAGCGATCATCTCTCACTGTTTTATTCACTGTGGAATAGGAGTTAGCGCTTTTTTTATTCCTATATTATTATTTCTAAAAGGATTAAAAATTCTTTTTTCAAAAAAAGAATTTTTTAATGATTTTTATCAATCCACAATATATAAATTCCTATTTTTTATTGTCTGGTTTCCCATTTTTTTTTCTGTTATTGTTCCTCATCAAGGAATATTCAGTGGAATTTTTGGATTTGAAATAGGAAACTACTTGATTCATTTATTTGGAAAAGTAGGATTATATATGCTTCTTTTGACGAGTATCATTTTTTACTGGATCATCATTTTTCGTATCAATGCTTCAACCATAAAAAATGGAATGAAAAAAAAAATCCAAAATATTAACAAAAAAATAGATACAACATTACAATTGTGTAGTTATTTTGATAATAATCCAGAGATGGATTCTTCTTTCCGTAAAGGAAAAAAGATGCTTTATTCTATCCTTTATAAAAAAAAGGAAGATTTTTCATCCATTGATTTGAAAATAGATTTGGAATCTAATAAAAAAAAAATAATTCAAATCCTGAACCATTATCATATAGAAATATGTGAAATAAAAGCGAATATAGGACCTACGATCACTTTGTATGAAATCTATCCTAAAGTGGGAACACGTATTTCTAAAATCAAGAACTTAAAAAATGAGATTGCCTTAAATTTATCCGCTTTATCCATCAGAATTATAGCCCCCATACCTGGAAAAGGATCTATTGGAATAGAAATACCCAATTATAAGCGTTATCCTGTTTATATGAAAGACATTCTGTTTTCAGAAGAAAGTCAAAAAAAAAGTCATAACATGGAACTTCCCATTTCTTTAGGAAAAACAGTATTTAATGAGATTTTGATTGTAGATTTAGCAAAAATGCCCCATTTACTTATAGCAGGATCAACAGGACAAGGAAAATCCGTAGGATTAAATGTCATGATTGTTTTTCTATTATATCAAAAACATCCAAAAGATATCAAGTTTATTTTGATTGATCCAAAAAAAGTAGAATTATCAATATATAAAAAGATTTCAAAATCTTATTTTGCTACACTTCCGAATTCTATAGAACCCATCATTACAGATTTACATCAAGTAAAGAATATATTAAATTCTTTATGTAAAGAAATGGATCAAAGATATGCTCTTTTCGAAAAATATAAGGTTAGAAATATTAAAGAATATAATAATGTCATAAAAAAATACAATAAATATCATTTACCTTATATTATATTAATTGTTGATGAATTTGCAGATTTAAATATGAATCATCAAAAAAAACAAATAGAAATATACATAACCCGGTTAGCACAGCTCGCTCGCGCTGTAGGAATTCATTTGATTATAGCAACACAACGTCCATCAGTAGATGTAATTACGGGATTAATAAAATCCAATTTTACTGCAAGAATAGCATTTAGAGTGAGTTCTAAAATAGATTCTAGAACGATATTAGATTGCACAGGTGCTGAACAATTAATAGGAAAAGGAGATATGCTCTTTTCGAATAGAAATGAATTGATACGATTACAATGTCCATTTATGGAATTATCAGACATTCAAAAAATTGTTGATTTCTATGGAAATAATAATAAAAAACATGAGTACTTTTTTTTGCCAGAACCGGGTATAATCAATGAAAATGAATGAATCAAATTCAAATTTATCATGATAATAAAAAAACTTGATTTATACATGATTCGTTTATTTATGGCTCCTTTTTTAATGATTTATTCTACAATATTTATCATTTTTATGATTCAGTTTTTTTGGAGTCAAATAGATGAACTAACAGGAAAAAATATTAGTATTTTCATACTATTAAAATTTATATTATATTTTGGCATATCTATTCTACCATTAGTAACTCCCATTGCCCTATTATTAACTTCTATTATAATATTTGGTGATTTTTCAGAAAATCAAGAATTGATCGCTATCAAATCTTCTGGAATCTCTCTTTTCCGTGTTATGATTCCTCTTTTAGGAATAACCTTTGTTTTATCCATTGGATTATATTTATTTTCAGATTTTGTTATTCCAAAAGCAAAAATGAAAGCAAAAAAATTAGGATATGAAATATCGTTAGCTCATCCATCTTTAAAATTAAAGGAAGGAATTTTCGTAAATCTATATCCCAATTTTTTCATAAAAATAGATAGAAAATCAATAAATAGTAATTATTTACATAATATATTTATTTTTTTTTATGGTAAAAATTCACTTGTCAATACAATTCTTTCTCAAAGAGGAGTTTTAATCCCCAATCAAGAGGATGGATCTATTCAATTGAAATTAATGAATGGAGTTTTATATAGTGAAAATTTGAATGGATCCAAAAAAGAACAATCCTCTTATCAAATTGTAGAATTTGATACTTTAATTCAAAATTTTAAAATTCCTTTAGAATCCAAAATAAAAAACTTAGATGATGAGGACTATGATTTTTATCAAACTCTAAATACAAAAAATCTTATTCAAAAAATTAATTTTTTCAAGAAAAAAAATTATAAAAAAATCAATCCATCCGAAAGGAAAATATACTTAGCTAAGCTGCAATTAGAATTACAAAAAAAATTTACATTTCCAGTAACATGCATTATAATGTTTCTTACTGGAGCACCATTAGGTGCTCTTATTAGAAAAGGAGGGATTGGTTATCCAACTATGATAGCACTGATTATATTTATCATTTATTATACTTTACTAACCATCACTCAAAATAAAGTAGAAAAAACTGAAATATGTCCATGGATAGGAGCTTGGATCCCAAATTTTATTTTTTTTCCAGTAAGTATATGGATGACTTATAAAACTGTAATGGATGATTTTTATATTATATAATAAATAAATAGTAAATAGATATGGTTTTTGATTTAAATGAAATTGAAGAGGCCATACAGGATATCCAAAATGGAAAAATTATTATCGTGGTTGATGATAAAAATCGTGAAAATGAAGGAGATTTTATAGTAGCTGCTGAAAAAATTACTCCTGAAATTGTAAATTTTCTCATTACCCATGGTAGAGGATTAGTTTGTGTTTCCTTAACGGAAGAAAAATGTGATCAATTAGAACTTCAAATGATGGTAAAAAATAATACAGATCCTAGAAATACGGCTTTCACCGTATCCGTAGATTTACGAGGATATGGCGTTAGCACTGGCATTTCTGCTTCAGATAGAGCCAAGACTATTCTTGCCCTAGTTCATGAAATCAAACCAGAAGCATTCAACAAACCAGGACATATATTTCCTCTACGCGCAAAAAAAGGAGGAGTCTTAGAAAGGCCTGGACATACAGAGGCTGCTATCGATATAACTAGAATAGCAAAATGCATTCCTGGAGGAGTATTGGTAGAAATTCTGAATAAAGATGGATCTATGGCCCGTTTACCACAACTGATTCAGATCGCAAAAAAATTTCATATGAAAATCATATCCATAGAAGATTTTATTAAATATAAAATAAAACATAAAAAATCATGAATGCGGTCTGGACGGGATTTGAACCCGCGACCCCATGCGTGACAGGCATGTATTCTAACCAACTGAACTACCAGACCAAAAATTATGAATTGATTAAAGCATCTAATTTTTTTCTTATATCTTCTTTAGAAAGAATTCCAATATGAATATCTTTTTTTTCTCCATTTTTAAAAAAAATCATAGTAGGAATGCTACGGATCCCATATTTAGAAGAAGCTTTTGGGTTGTTATCTACATTCAACTTAAAAACTAATACTTTGGTATGATATTCAGAAAAAATTTCTTCTAATAGAACAGATAAAGCTCTACATGGGGAACACCATGGTGCCCAAAAATCTACCAGAATAGGTTTTTCTGATTCAGAAATCAACTGTTCAAAATTTTCATCGTTTATTTCTTGTAACATACTTTTTCCATTTTAAAAAAAAATATAACAAACAAATTTACCTTTTTTGTTTCAAATTCAAAAGTCAAAATCTTTCAACAAAGAGATATAAATATCTATTCCCTCCATGATTTCTGAAATCAAAACGTATTCATTAGGCGTATGAGAACGTACACTATCTCCTACTCCCATTTTAATAGTAGAAAAAGGCATGATACTTTGATCTGAAAGAGTAGGAGATCCATAAGTATTTCTCCCTATTAATTTAGCTTTTAAAACAATAGGATGCATAGGATTTATGAAAGATGAATTTAAATGTGAAGAACGCGGTTTCATTTTAGAATGAATTTTTTTTCGTATTATATCAATCAATTCCTCGTTTTTATATAATTCATTAGTTCTGATATCTATAACAAAAGAACAAATATCAGGGATAACATTATGTTGTATTCCTCCTTGTATTTGAGTTACATTTAAAGTAGTAAAACCTAATAAATCCGATTTTCTATCGAAAGAGAAATTTCTCAAGTGTTCTATATCTTTTGTGGCTACATAAATAGCATTGATTCCCGTATTTCTCGCAGAGTGTCCTGTTTTTCCTTCAGCTATACAATCTAATACAATAAGCCCTTTTTCAGCAATAGCTACTTGCATTTGTGTTGGTTCTCCCACAATTCCTAAATCTATAGATCCCAATTCAGGTAAAATTGATCGAATACCTGAAGAACCAGATATTTCTTCTTCTGCAGTAATAGAAAGTACTAATTTATAAGACAACTTTGATAAAGTACTTAAATATATAAAAGTAGATATCAATGAAACAACAGAAGCTCCAGCATCATTACTTCCTAATCCGATTAATTTATCTTCTTGTTGAATAGCAGTAAAAGGATCTGTGATCCAACTTTTTCCTGGGTTTACCGTATCATGATGAGAATTTAATAATATGGTTTTTTGCATATTTTTTTTATAAAAATTATGATTTTCTGTCCATATATTGTTAAATTTTCTTTTCACATGAAATCCATATTTATGAAGATAATCCTCTATCAGAAAAGAGACCTTATTTTCTTGTTCAGATATGGAAGGTGTATTGATGATCTGAATTAGAAGTTGAATGGCTTCTTCCTTTAAAACTTGTAAATCAACTACAGACATAAGATCGTCTTATTAAGATCATTTAATAAATGGATCGGTAGGCCTATACTAACCTTAGAGACTCCATTTTGGAATGCAAAAAAAGCATTTTCCAATTTAGGAATCATCCCATTTGTTATGGTATGACTTTGTTTCATTTTTTGAAATAAATGAAAATTTATTTTTTTTAAATAAGACTCCGAATCCTGTACATTTCGTAAAACTCCTTTTCTTTCAAAACAAAAATGTAACTCTACTTCACATTCTTGAGCTAAGGACATCGCTATATAGGCAGCTATTGTATCTGCATTCGTGTTGAGTAAATTTCCTGTTCCATTATGTGTGATGGAACATAATACAGGAGTGATATTATTTTTTAACAAAAATTTTATTAAATGTGTATTCACACTTTTTACATTTATATCTCCCACATATCCATAATCAATATTTACCATTTTACGTAAATATGATTGGATACAATTCCCATCTGCTCCACACAATCCTAAAGCATTACAATGATAAGACTGTAATCTCGCCACAATATTTTTATTGATTATTCCTGCATAAGTCATAACGACTATATCCAAAGTTTCTTTATCTGTTACTCTTCTCCCTTTTATCATTTTTGGAAAAAGACCCATTTTGTTTGAAATCAAATCTGCTTTTCTTCCTCCTCCATGAATCAGTACTTTATATCCTTGTAGTTTACAAAAAGCTTCCAAAGAATCATGAAGAGATTTAGGATCATTAATCAAATGACCTCCAATTTTGACTATATGGATTTTCATGATAAAGATTGTAACATTCTTAAAAAAATTATTTGCGAAGCGTAAATTCTATTTTTTGCTTGTTGCAACACAATAGAATATTTACTACTATCTAAAACCGCATCTTCCACTACCACATTTCTTCTTACAGGTAAACAGTGCATAAATTTAGCTTGATTGGTTAGTTTCATTTTCTTTTCAGTAATCATCCAATCGGAATTTTTACAAAGAATTTTTCCATAATCTAAATAACTACTCCAATTTTTAGCATAAATAAAATCTGCATTTATAAATGCTTCATTTTGATGATGTGTAGTATAAGCTCCATTAGAAAATCTTTTATGTAAATTGTATCTTTCTGGACATGTAATCGTAAAATCTATCTGTTTTATTTTTGATACCCATTGAGAAAAAGAATTCGCAACGGAATGAGGTAATGATTTTACATGAGGAGCCCAACTTAATACTACTTTACATCTTTTTCTAAAAAAGGATGTAAATTCTGCAATAGTCATCACATCTGCCAAAGATTGTAAAGGATGCAAGGTTGCACTTTCCATATTTACTACTGGAACTCTGGAATAATTTAATATTTTATTAAAAATAATTTCTTGATCATCATAATCTCTATCGAAAAGATTCGGAAAAGTTCTTACTGCAAGAATATCACAATACATACTCATTACAGAAATAGCTTCTTTAAGATGTTCTTGTGTAAAATTCATAACATTCCCATCATTCATTTCAATTGTCCAAGAATCTTTATGAACATCTAATACCCAAGTATGACATCCTAAGTTAAAAGCCGCTTTTTGACAACTAATTCTTGTACGCAAACTAGGATTAAAAAAAACCAATCCGATTGTTTTATTTCTTCCAATATGATGAAAATCATATGGATTTTTTTTCAAAAGTAGAGCATCTTTAATGAGATCATGTACATCTATAACATCTTCTACGCTAAAAAATCTTTTCATAAACTTATTTATATTCAATATTCATCCCAAGCTTTAATTAATAATTGATCTATAGATAAATTACAAAATGCTTGTATAAAAGCTTTTGCTAAACGCGCATTAGTGAGTAGAGGAATATTAAAATCTACGGCATAACGTCTAATAGCGTAATCATTATTCAATTCTGATTTACTTAAATTCTTTGGAATATTAATAATAAGATCCAATTTTCTATTTTTTATTAACTCAATAACATTTGAATATTTTTTTACGTTAGGCCAATAAACTTTGATTGAAGGAATTCCATTATGAGATAAAAAACTATTAGTCCCTTCTGTCGCAAACAATATATATCCTTTTTGATACAAAAGTTTTGTTACTTCTAAAAGATCTAATTTAGATTCAATAGGTCCTCCAGATATCAATATATTTTTTTTGGGAACGGTGAAACCAACAGAAAGCATAGATTTTAAAAGCGCCTCATCAAAAGTATCCCCTAAACATCCCACTTCTCCTGTGGAAGCCATATCTACACCCAAAATAGGATCGGCATCTTGCAAACGGGAAAAAGAAAATTGAGAAGCTTTTACACCCAAGTAATTGGTAATAAAAAAATTAGGTTCTAATTTCTTTCTCTTCTTTCCAAGGAGAACTTGAGTTGCTAATTCAATCATATTAAAATGAGAGACTTTTGATACAAAAGGAAAACTTCTGGAAGCTCTCAAATTGCATTCAATTACTTTTATTTCATTATCTTTAGATAAAAATTGAATATTGAAAGGACCAGATATGTTAAAATATTTGGATATTTTTTCAGATATACGAATGATTTCTTTCAATGTAGATAAATATAGATTATGTGGAGGATATACCAGTGTTGCATCTCCTGAATGTACTCCTGCAAATTCTACGTGTTCTGATATAGCATAATACAAAATTTCTCCGTTTTGAGAAACGGCATCTAATTCAATCTCTTTAGCATTTTTAATAAATTCTGTAATAATTAATGGATATTCAGAAGATATAGATACTTTTTCACGAAGATAATGCTGCAGTTCCTCTAGATTAGAAATCACATTCATATCCGCTCCAGAAAGAACGTAAGAAGGTCTAACCAATATAGGAAAATCTACTTCTTTTATAAATTGATGAATGGCATCAAAATCGGATAATTCTTTCCATTTTGGTTGTTTAATTTTTAAATGATCCATCGCATTAGAAAATTTATATCTATTCTCCACTTTGTCTATGGAAACAGGAGAGGTCCCTAAAATTTTCACCTTTTTTTCATAAAGTTTTAAAACTAAATTATTAGGAATTTGTCCTCCCATAGATACAATTGTTCCTTTAGGTTTTTCTAATTCAATAATATCTAATACACGTTCTAAAGTCAGTTCTTCAAAATATAATCTATCACATAGATCAAAATCAGTGCTGACAGTTTCTGGATTATAATTTATCATTATAGATCTGTAAGATTCTTTATGAATCGTATTTAATGCATTGACACAACACCAATCGAATTCTACACTACTTCCAATTCTATAAACACCAGATCCTAATGTAATAACAGATTTTTCATCTTTTTCATAAAGAATATCATGTTGAATGGCATGATATGTTAAATATAAATAATTTGTATGTGCTGGATATTCAGAAGCTAAAGTATCAATTTGTCTTACATGTGGAACTATGTTTTTCGCTTTTCTATGTTCTCTGATTTTTTTTTCTAAATTAGAAATATTGTGATTTCTATTTTTTTTATAAAAAATACTAGCTATTTGTATATCAGAGAACCCTTCTTTTTTGGCTTTTCGTAACAATTCTTCCGGAAGATCCATAAAATTCTCAAAACGATCTATATTTTTTTTTGTTTGAAAAATATTATCAAGTTGGTATAAAAACCATGGGTCGATCTTTGTCAAATGATGTATTTCTTTTATAGAAAGACCTTCTTCTAAAGCTTCTTCTAAAAAGAAAATTCTTTGATCTGTAGGTTTTTTTAGAGATTCTTTCAGAAATTTAGCAGATTTCAATTTTTTTTTATTCATAATATTAATGAAACCTTGCATCTCTATATCTAACATCCGAATTCCTTTTTGTAAGGCTTCTTCAAAAGAACCACCAATTGCCATAACTTCTCCTACACTTTTCATACTACTTCCAATCCTATTGGAAACACCATAAAATTTCTTTAGATCCCATCTAGGAATTTTACATACTACATAATCCAACGCAGGTTCAAAAAAAGCAGAAGTATTTTTAGTTACAGAATTTTTTAATTCGTGCAATCCGTATCCTAAAGATAATTTAGCGGCAATAAAAGCTAAAGGATAACCTGTTGCTTTAGAAGCAAGAGCACTAGAGCGAGAAAGACGTGCATTCACTTCAATAACACGATAATCTTCTGAACTAGGATCTAACGCAAACTGAACATTACATTCTCCTACTATATGAAAATCTCTAGCTATATGTATTGCTAATTTTCTTAAATTATAATATTCAGAATTTGTTAAGGTTTGTGACGGTGCTACAACAATACTTTCTCCTGTGTGAATTCCTATGGGATCAAAATTTTCCATATTGCATACAGAAATACAATTATCATATTGATCTCTAACTATTTCATATTCAATCTCTTTCCATCCTTCTAAATATTCTTCTACAACAATTTGAGAAGAGTAAGAAAAAGCCTTACTTACTATCTTTTTTAAATCATGAACATTTTTAGCAAAACCACTCCCTAACCCTCCAAGGGTATAAGCGGATCTAATGATAATAGGAAATCCTATTTCTAAAGAATAGGAAACGGCATCATCCATAGAATAGACCACAAAACTTTTTGCCGTCTTGATGTTAATATGAGTTAACCTATTTCTAAATAAGTTTCTATCTTCACTGTGAATAATAGATTCAATAGATGTTCCTAAAACTTGAATTTTATATTTTTCTATAATCCCTTCTTGAAAAAGCTGAATTCCACAATTCAATGCAGTCTGTCCACCAAAAGATAGTAAAATTCCTTGTGGTCTTTCCTTGTCTATTACACGTTTAATAAAAAATAAAGTCAAAGGAAGAAAATAAACTTTATCAGCAATTTCTTTCGAAGTTTGAACTGTGGCAATATTTGGATTCATCAATATAGTATAAATACCCTCCTCTTTAAGGGCTTTTAATGCTTGTGTTCCAGAATAATCAAATTCACCAGCTTCTCCTATTTTTAATGCACCTGATCCCAGGATGAGTACTTTATCTATTTTCATACTAATTTTGAAAGATTCGTTAATTATATTTACTTTTTTTAATTGAATCTATAAAAACATCGAATAAAAATTCGGTATCTTGAGGCCCACTTGAAGCTTCTGGATGAAACTGGACCGAAAAAAAAGGTTTATCATTATGAATGATCCCTTCGCAAGTTTCATCATTTAAATTTTTAAAAAATATTTTCCATTCTATAGAAAGATTTCTTGCATCCAAAACATATCCATGATTTTGTGATGTAATAAAACTTTTTCCTGTTTTTAATGAAAAAACTGGTTGATTATGACTTCTATGTGCATATTTTAATTTATAAGTATCTCCTCCTGCTGCTATCCCTAAAAGTTGATTTCCCAAACATATTCCAAATATAGGTTGTTCTTTCTTCAAAGCTCTACGAATATAATGTATCGGTTTTTTATAAACTTTAGGATTTCCAGGTCCATTAGAAAGAACCAATCCATCATATTCTTCTTTTGTAAAATCATAATCCCATGGAACTCTGATAATAGAACAATCTCTTCGTAAAAGACAACGTAAAATATTATTCTTTAACCCAAAATCTACAAGTAATATTTTGTATTTTCCATTTCCATACACAATTTTTTCATGTATCGATACTTTTTCAGAAAGATTATCCTGATTCGGATCATAAAAAGGAAGATCTTCATTTTTCATTAAAATTTTACCTAACATGGATCCTCCACTTTTTCTAAGTTTTTTTGCAATGAATCTAGTATCTATCCCATAGATTCCAGGAATCCCATTTTTATACAACCAATTCGATAGAGATTGATTCATATTCCAATGATACGGACGATTAGAATAATAAGAAATAATAAGTCCGGATACTTGAATCCTATCAGATTCATAAAATTCAGAAATAGATTCTTTACTAGAAGAAGATGGAATTCCATAATTTCCTATTATGGGATAAGTATAAGTCAATATTTGCCCCTTGTAAGAGGGATCTGTTATACTTTCTGGATAACCGGTCATAGCCGTATTAAATACAACTTCTCCAGAAGAAGATACTGGTGCTCCAAAATGATCAGCTTCATACCGAGTTCCGTCTTCTAATACAAGTATCGCTTTTTTTATTTTTTTTTTACTATTTTCCATATAGATACGCTAAGGCGTTCTTTAACTTTTTCAGGAATAATTTTATATGATTTTCATTAATATTTAATGGAGGAAGTAATCGCAAAACATATGGATTATTAGATGTTCCCACAAAGACTTTTTCTTTATAAACTAAAACATTTTTCAAATCCAGAATGGGAAAATCAAATTCTAACCCGATCATCAGTCCTCTTCCCCTAATTTCTTTAATTTCAGAAATGATCCGTAATTCTTTTAAGAATATTTTTCCCATTTTTTTTGCATTTTCAATTAATTTTTCTTTTTTAAGAATTTCCAATACAGCAATACCAGCTGTACAAGCTAAATGATTTCCTCCGAAAGTTGTTCCTAACATTCCATAATATGGTTGAAATTTAGGATGTATGAGTACTCCTCCTATAGGAAATCCATTTCCCATTCCTTTAGCTACAGTAATCAAATCTGGTTTTATAGGATACAATTGGTGAGAAAAAAAAGTACCTGTTCTTCCATATCCACTTTGTACCTCATCTAGAATCAATATTGTATTGTATTTTTTGCAAAAACTTTCTACTTGATAAAAAAAATCTAAACCGGGATCTATAATTCCAGATACACCTTGTATTCCTTCAGTAATTACAGCACAAATATCTTGATTTCTTAATTTTTCTTCTAAAGAATCAAAATCTTGATAATTGATAAATATCGTTTCATGTTGAGCATTAAAAGGGGATATCAATTTGTAGTTATCCGTTACAGATAGACTTCCACTTGTTCTTCCATGAAAAGAACCTTTAAAAGCAATCACTTTTTTTTTTCCTGTATAAAAAGAAGCTATTTTCAATGCATTTTCATTAGATTCTGTGCCAGAATTACATATAAACAATGAATAATCTTTATATCCTGAAATATTTCCAAGTAGAGAAGCTAATTTATTTTTTTGAGAAATATAAACGCTATTAGAATAATAGGATATTTTATGAATTTGTTCAATTAAAGCTTCCACATAATGTGGATGCGAATGTCCAATGGAAATCACAGCATGTCCTCCATAAAAATCTAAATACATATTCCCTTGTACATCAAAAACATAAGATCCTTTACTCTTACTCAATTCTATATCTAAAATAGGATAAACGTCAAATAATTTCATTTTTAAAAACGAACGGATTTTAATCTTAAACCACAAGTTTCATCAAACCCAAACATAAGATTCATATTTTGTATGGCTTGACCAGAAGCTCCTTTTATGAGATTATCAATGATGCTTATAACAATCAGTTGATTTTTATCCTGAATAAGATATAAAATACATTTATTGGTATTGATCACTTGTTTAATATCAATGTTAATATCAGAAATCATTACAAATGGATGATTTGTATAATATTCTTTATAGATTTCTTGATTTTCTTTCAAAGAAAGAATAGAATAAGTATATAAAGTAGTTATAATTCCTCTAGAGAAATTTCCTCTGTAAGGAACAAAATAAATTTTAGAAACAAAATTGTTTTGTACTTGATGAATGGTTTGTTCAATTTCCTGCAAATGTTGATGTTTAAAAATTTTATAAGCAGAAATATTATTAGTTCTCCAACTAAAATGATTGGTGTCACTTAATTTTCTTCCGGATCCTGTAGAACCTGTAATGGCACTAATATGAATATCTTTTTTTAATAATTGATTTTTAGCTAATGGTAAAATAGCTAATAAAATGGCTGTGGCAAAACATCCAGGATTGGCTATATTGTTTGATTTTTTGATTGTTTCTTTTTGTAATTCTGGTAATCCATAAACAAAATTTCTATTGTTAAAAATGGATTGAATTTTGATTCTAAAATCTTGACTCAAATCAATCACTTTTATATTTTCTGATATATGATGCAATTCTTTTCTAGATTCTCCATGTCCAGAACAAAGAAATACAATATCTATTTCTTTGCTTAAATCATGGATAAACCTTCTATTTTTGATTTCTATTTCTCCTAATAAATCTTGATGAATTAAATGAATCAATTCTCCTGTATGACTTTTACTAACTATATTCTTAATCCTAATTTTTGGATGATGAATCATCAATCGAATCAATTCTCCAGCAGTGTATCCAGCTCCTCCTATAATACCTATTTCAATCATTCTTCTTTTTTTTTAAATTATGATACATTTTCATTTGATTGCCAAAAATTTTAGTAAAACCCTTCACATCTTCTGCTGTCCAAGCATAATTCATTTCTCCATATTGAGCAGCCATGTTAGAAGATGTCATTAAATCAAATTTAGATTTGATTCCTACTAAATGAAATCTATAAGGATAAAGAATGATATCTACAGTTCCGGTTAATCTTTCTTGTGTACTTTTTAAAAATTTTTCTATATCACGCATGACAGGATCTAAATATTGAGCTTCATGAAGTAACATTCCATACCAATTGGATAATTGTTCTTTCCAATAAAGTTGCCATTTCGTAAGAATATGTTTTTCCAACAAATGATGAGCTTTGATAATAATAATAGCAGCTGGAGCTTCGAATGCTATTCTTCCTTTAATCCCCAAAATAGTGTCTCCTATATGGATTCCTCTTCCTATAGCAAATTCTGAAGCTATTTCTTCAATTTTTATTATGTTTTTTGTAGCTTTTCCTTTTTCTTGATTCACACTGACCAATTCCCCCTTTTCAAATTCTAATTCTAAGTTTTCACTTTTTTTTCTTTTTAATTTTGTCGGATAAGCCTCTTCCGGGAAGTCGTGATCAGAAGTAAGAGTTTCCTTTCCTCCTATACTAGTTCCCCAAATTCCTTTGTTGATAGAATATTTAGCTTGATCCCAACAAATAAAAACTCCTTTATTTTTCAAATATTCAATTTCTTCTTTTCTAGAGACTTTCATCTCTCTTATAGGAGAAAGAGTTATTTTTTCTGGACAAATAATTTGAAAAGCTATATCAAATCTGATTTGATCGTTTCCTGCTCCTGTGCTTCCATGTGCAATTGCTTTCGCTTGAATATAAGTAGCATATTGTGCTATTTTAATAGCCTGAAAAATTCTTTCGGAACTTGCTGAAAGTGGATAAGTATTATTCTTAAGAATATTTCCAAATATAAGATACTTGATACAATTCTGATAATATTCTTCTATGGCGTCAATAGTTTTGTGAGATTGAGATCCAATGCTTAAAGCTCTTTTTTCAATTTGATCTAATTCATCCTTTTTAAAACCTCCCGTATTAATAATAACTGTATGAACTTCATATTTTTCCTGTATCAAATATTTTAAACAATAAGAGGTGTCTAATCCGCCACTATAAGCTAAAACAATTTTATCTCCAGTAGATAAATAATTTTTATCTTTTTTTTTATTATTATCCGTATTCGGATTGTATAAAAGACCTGTACATAAACACATTTTTTTTTGATTTCTGGCTAATATATCAAAATTTGCACAACTTTGACATCCTTTCCAAAATTCTTCTGAATGAGTTAATTCACTAAAAGAAACAGGTTTAAACCCCAATTTTGTATTGATTTTAATAACTGGATTACTTGTTGTGATACTAAAAATTTTAGAATTTGGAAATTTTTTTCTGGAAAGTTTAAAAATTTCAAATTTAATAATTTTTGCCAATCCTTGTTTTCTAAATTCAGGAAAAACAATTAAACCGGAATTTACAACAAATTCTTCATTCTGAAAAGTTTCAAGGTAACTAAACCCTGCTAATTTTCCGTCACAAAAAGCAATTACCGCATTTCCATGAATGATTATTAATTTAATATACTCTGGATCTTTTTTTGCAATTCCAGTCCCCCTAATTTTTGCTGATTCTTCAATTTTTTTACAAATTAAGAATGCATATTTTGTATCCTCTTCATGAGATACTCTAACTTTTATTTTCATCTTTGTTTATAAGAAGCCCTCAAATAAAAACTAAGAAAAAAAATAAATGCATTGTCCCGACTGGTTGTAGTATGAATAATGCTTCATATAATAAATATATTTTACTTTATCTGTATCCAAAATACAAATTTTGGAAAGTCTTTTTAATTAATTTTAGTCTTTATTTTATATTTATCTTTTTGAGTCTTAGTTTAAAAAAAAATCTACCCCTTTTATTTCTTCCAATTTTTTTAAAAAACTTGAATTAATGTTAATTTCATACTTGATAGATTCGAAATTTAAAAAAACTTGATCTACTTTATCATAAAGAATTATATTCAATTTTTTATTTCCTATTTGTTGTTGAGAAAAAAGTTTTTCTATACTATTTATAAATACACTATTTAAATTGTTTATATTGATTTTTATAATCAGTTTATGTACTAATTTTTTTAAAACATTTTGTAAGTTTTCTATATGTAAAATATTGATTTTATATTTTTTATATTTTGATGAATCAATAGAAAAACATAAATGCAACGGATTATTCTGAATCAAAAGGGGTTCATATTTCAAATATTGTTGTCCGTAAATTCTGAATTCTTTAGAAGAATTATAATCTTCTAATAAAAAAATTCCATATTTGATTCCATTTTTTATATATATTTTTTTTTCTATTTGGGATAAAATTCCACATACATACATTTTTTTTCCTATAAAAAAAGATTCATTATTATTTAATTTTTCTAAAGAAATATTCGTAAAATATTTCATTTCATAACAAAAATCATCCAAAGGATGTGCAGAAGCATAAACACCCAACACTTCTTTCTCTTTGGATAACTTGTATGTATTACTCCATAAATCACATTTCATAATAATAGGTTCCTCTATCTTATTCTTTGTTTTTCGTAGTTTGGATCCAAATCTAATAATTTTTTCTAAAGTGTTTAATTGATCATCAGATTCAATCTGAAAATATTGTTCTCTATCAATATGAAAACTATCTAAAGATCCGGATAAAATTAAACTTTCTAAAGTTTTTTTATTCACTACACGTAAATCTACTCTTTTAACCAAATTAAAAATAGAAGTATAGGGACCGTTTTTTTTTCTTTCTTGAAAAAGAATTTTTACAGCATTTTTTCCAACTCCTTTGATTCCTGCAAGACCAAATCTAATACAATTAGAACCAGTGACTTTAAAAGAAGAATTACTTTCATTTATATCTGGAGTAATTACAGATATATTCATTTTTTTACACTCTTCTATCAAAAAAGTAAGCTGTTTAATATGATGCATATTATTACTTAATACAGAAGCCATATATTCACACGGAAAATGTGCTTTTAAATAAGCAGTTTGAAAGGCGATATAGGCATAACATGTAGCATGAGATTTATTAAAAGCATAACAAGAGAAATATTCCCAATCTTTCCATATTTTTTCTAATATATTTTTAGGATAACCTTTTTTCATAGCTTGATTAAGAAACAAATTTCTCATTGTATTGAGTTTTTCTTTTTTTTTTTTCCCCATAGATATTCTCAATATATCCGCTTCTCCTTTGGTAAAATCTGCGATTTTTTGGGCTATCAACATGACTTGTTCTTGATATATTGTTATTCCATAAGTTTCTTTTAAAAATTCCTCCATTTCCGGTAAATCATAGGTGATAGCTTCTTTTCCATGTTTTCTTGATATAAAATTAGGAATGTATTGTAAAGGACCTGGTCTATACAATGCTGTCATTGCGATTAAATCATCGAATTTATCAGGTTTTAGTCTACGTAAATATTTTTGCATTCCTGGAGATTCATATTGAAAAACGGCTACAGTTTCTCCTTTTTGAAAAAGATGATAAGTTTTCTCATCTTTTAAAGGAAATGAATTTTCTGTAAAATTCATTTTTTTACCTCTTTTCTCAATAAGATTTATAGCATCTTTAATAATAGTAAGAGTTTTTAATCCCAAAAAATCCATTTTTAATAATCCAGCATGTTCTACCACATGATTATCAAATTGCGTAAGCAATAAATCAGATTCTTTTGACACAGATACTGGAATATGTTCCTGAATCTTATCTGGACTAATTATGATTCCACAAGCATGTACTCCTGTACTTCTTATAGTTCCTTCTAAAATTTCTGCTTGTCGCAAAACTTTTCCCTCCAATGTGGATTGATCTTTCGCCATTTTTCTCAATTTTTGTACATTACTCATTTCTTCTTTATTTATGATTTTTTCTGGTATATTTTTATTATCATATAAAATTGTTTTTAATGAGAACATATTAGGAACCATTTTTGCCATACAATCTGTTTTTTTTAGAGACAAATTCAATACACGTCCAGTATCTCTTATGGATGATTTAGCCCCCATAGTAGCATATGTTATAATTTGTGCTACTTGATTTTTTCCATATTTTTGAACAACCCATTCAATAATTTTTTCACGTCCTCTGTCATCAAAATCAATATCAATATCTGGCAAAGAGATTCTGTCTGGATTTAAAAATCTTTCGAAAAGAAGATTATAAATCATGGGATCTATATTGGTTATTCCTATGCAATAAGCAACAATAGATCCTGCGACAGATCCTCTTCCAGGACCCACTGAAATATTCATTTTTCTAGCTTGAGATATGAAATTATGAACAATGAGAAAATAACCAGGATAGCCTATTTTTTCTATTGTTTTTAATTCAAAAAGAATTCTTTCTTGAATTTTTTTTGTAATATTTTTATAACGATTTTTGGCTCCGTCAAAAGTTATTTTTCGTAAAAAACGATTCTCCCCTCTATTTCCCCCATCTATTTTGTCTATAGGATCTTCAAAAAATTTTGGAATCTGAAATTTTGGGAGTAACGTTTTGTGAAAAAGATGATAGGATTCAATTTTATTAATCAATTCCTCCAGAAAATCAAAAGATTCTGGAAGATCGAAAAATATTTTTTTCATTTCTTCTGTGCTCTTAAAATAAAATTCATGATTTGGAAAACCAAATCTATAACCTCTTCCTTTTCCTATAGGAGTTAATTGTTTTTCTCCGTTTTTTACACAAAGTAAAATATCATGAGCATTTGCTTCTTTTTTATCTAAATAAAAAGTATTATTTTGTATAATATATTTTACATGATATTTTTTTGAAAATTTCAGTAAAATATTATTGACATAATCTTCTGCTTCTAATCCATGACGAAATAATTCTATGTAGAAATCATCACCAAAAAGATCCTTCCACCACAAAAAAACTCTTTCTGCTTTTCTTTCACCATAATTCAGAATAGTATATGGAATTTCTGCATTCAAGTCTCCAGTAAGAGCAATTAAATTTTCCTTGTATTTTTCTATCAACTTTTTTCCAATTCTAGGAAATCCAGCATAAAAACCTTCTGTAAAACCCAATGAACAAAGTTTTGTTAAATTATGATAACCTTTTTTATTTTTAGATAAGAGAACTTGTTGATATCGTTGATCCGGTTCTTCTTTCGTAAATTTTTTTTGTAAATAATTATCTGAAATAAACACTTCACAACCTACGATTCCTTTAATTGATTTTTCTGGATAATATTTTTTATTTATAGAATGAATAGCATTTAAAAAATGAAAAGATCCCATCATATTTCCATAATCTGTTATTCCTACAGCTGGCATATTCAAATGCAAAGCTCTTCTTACTAAGGATTGAATGTCTATAGTTGAATGAAGAATAGAAAAATAAGTATGATTATGAATGTGAGAATATTTTTTTTTTTTCAATTTTTCATTTAATGAATCATCTAATGTATTATCATTTTTAAAAAAATTTTTTTCTTTCTTCTCTAAGCAAGGAGAACAATCTTCTTGAAGAAAAACCATAGAAGAAGAAATTTTTTTTATATGTTTTTTTCTAAAACTCAATAGAATATCTTCTTTAACCCCTATCTCTTGATGTGAGATTATTCCAATTCGTAATAATTCCAAAAAAGAACGTGCTGTAGCTTTTACATCATTGGCTGCATTATGCAAATTTTGGATTTTCTCTCCAAAAAGTTTTTGATATAATTCAGATAATGTAGGCCATTTAAATTTTTTTCCACTTCCTAATAATTTGCAATAAGAAACAGAAATTTCTTTAGTATCTAATATTTTTTTCTTTTTAAAAGAAATAGAGATTTTTTTTCGAAAAAATTCACATTCAATAACTTTTATATCAAATTTTAAATTGTGTCCAATTAAACATTGAGATTGATCAATAGATTTTTGAAATTCATGTAAAACAAAATTTAAATCAAATCCATATTTTTCTGCTTTTTCATTAGTTATTCCATGAATCTTAAAAGCATTAAAAGGAATATCATAATTATCTGGCTTTATAATAAAATTTTTAAATTCTATTAAATCTCCTACAACATTATGACTTTGCCATGAGATTTGTACAATTCTTGGCCAATTATCTATATGAGTAATTGGAAAATTATAAGATCTAGGCAATCCTGTTGTTTCAGTATCAACAATAAGGTACATTTTATTTTAATTAGTAGATAGTAGAAAAAGTTACTGAAAAATTATTAGTTTTGTATTACCTGTTTTTTTATTAATTAAATAAAATAAATAAACGAGAACACTCAAACTACTCTAGTTTCTCTGTCCATATATTGTGTTTTATTATGGATAGAAAATAAGTGAAAAAATAATAAAAATTATGTCTAATCAAACCGGAGAAATAAAAAGAAAAACACCCCCTTCATATGAAATCAAAAATGAAAAACAGAACGATCAGAAAAATATAAAAATAAGTTTCGATTGGACGAAATACGAAACCCATTTCAGTAATGAGATACAAGAAAAAAGAAAAAAATTGGAAGAAATATATACAAAAACTTTACCAGATATTCAAGAATTAGAAATATATCAAGGAATTGTAACACATATTTCGGATACAATGATTATTGTAGATATTGGATTTAAAGCAGAAGGAGCCATTCCTATAAGTGAATTTAGAGAAAACTTGAACATTCAAGTTGGCAGTGAAATAGAAGTTATGGTTGTAAAGATTGATTATAAAGGACAATGTATCCTTTCGTATCAAAAAGCAAAAATGTTAAGGAATTGGCAACGTATTAATCAAGCATATGAAAAATCAGAGGTAATATTAGGTTATGTTGCAGCCAGAACAAAAGGAGGGTTAATTGTTGAAATATTTGATATAGAATGTTTTTTGCCTGGATCACATATTAATGTGAAACCTGTTCGGGATTATGATACTTATGTAGGAAAAACTATGGAAATAAAAGTAGTTAAAATCAATCAAAAAACGAAAAATGTTGTTGTTTCTCATAAAGTATTAATAGAAAGAGATATTGAAGAACAAAGAAAAGAAATGATCTCAAAATTAGATAAAGGTCAAGTATTAGAAGGAAAAATCAAGAACATTCTCCCTTATGGAGCCTTTGTAGATTTAGGAGGGGTAGATGCTTTGCTTCATATTACCGATATGAGTTGGCCACATATTAACCATCCTACAGAGATAGTTCAATTAGAACAAGAATTAAAATTTGTTGTATTAGGTGTAGATAAAGAAAAAAATCGTGTACAATTGGGATTAAAACAATTGCAACCTCATCCTTGGAATTCTTTAGATAAAAATTTAAAAGTAGGAAGTAAAATAAAAGGAAAAGTAAGTGTTTTAGCTGATTATGGAGCATTTATTGAAATTATTCCAGGTGTAGAAGCATTATTGCATATTAGTGAAATGTCTTGGTCTACAGATTTATCTTCTACTCAAGATTTTGTACAAATAGGGGATGAATTGGAGGCGGTAATATTAACCATAGATCGTCAGGAAAGAAAAATGTCTTTAAGCGTCAAACAATTAACACCAGATCCTTGGATTAACATCCAAGAGAAATATTTTATAGGATCAGAACATATTGGAACTGTAAAAAAATTTACAAATTTTGGTGTTTTCATTGAATTGGAACAAGGAATCTCTGGAGTTATTTATACTAATGATCTTTCATGGATTAAAAAAATAAAACATCCTTCTGAATTTTGCAGTATCAGTGATAAATTGAAAGTTATTGTACTTTCTATAGATACTCAAGCAAGACGATTCAATTTAGGACATAAACAATTATCAGAAAATCCATGGGAAAAATATGAAAAAATTTATTCTGTTGGAAGCATTCACAATGGAATCATATCAAACTTATTTGAAAAGGGAGCTTCTGTGAAATTTACAGAAGATCAAAAAATAGAAGCTTTTGCTCCACTACGTTTTTTAGAGAAAAAAAATAGATCTACTCTAAAAAAAGGAGAAAAGGCTGATTTTAAAATAATTGAATTTAATAAAGAAACTAAAAAAATTGTGATTTCTCATACGTCTGTTTATCGTGATAAAGATCAAAAAAAAGAACAACGTGTGAGAAATAGAAAATTTGAAAGATCCACTCTAGGTGATATAGCTGGATTAGCTAAACTAAAAGAACAAATAGAAAAAGAAAAAAATAAATAGTTCTAAAATAATGGAAACACACCCTATTGCAGAAAAAGAAGGATGGAAAGTAGGAAAAGATTTTCCCGTTTGGGCTAATAATGAATTATATTTAACTACAATTAAAGGTGGATATTTGTTAGATAGAGAATCTCCTTTTGAGGCATATAAGAGATTGTCACAAAATGCAGCAAGAATTTTAAAAAAACCGAAAATAGAAGAAGAATTCTTTAATATTTTTTGGAGAGGATGGCTTATTCCTTCTACTCCAGTTATGGTAAATCTTGGAACAAAAAAAGGGTTACCCATTAGTTGTTTTTCTGGAAGAATTGGGGATAGTATGTACGAAATATATAGAAAAAATTTAGAAATGTCTATATTAAGCAAACATGGTGGAGGAACATCATATGACTTTAGTTTAGTCAGACCTATAGGAAATTCCATAAAAAATGGAACATTAGGAACTTCCGATGGAATTATTCCTTTTATTAAATCATATGATAGTACTATAGTAGCTAGCAAACAAGGAAAAACACGTAGAGGTGCTGTAGCTATTTATTTAGACATAGAACATAAAGAATATCCAGAATTCTTAAAAATCAGAGAACCTAAAGGAGATATTAATCGTCAATGTCATAATGTTCATCAAGGAGTAATAATTTCTAATTCTTTTATGAAAAAAGTATTAGAAAAAAATGGAAAAGAACGAGCTTTGTGGATTGATACTCTCAAAGAACGTGTTCAAACTGGAGAACCATATCTTTTTTTTCAAGAAAATGCTAATAAAAATATACCAGAAAATTGGAAGAAACATGGATTAAAAATCCATCACAGTAATCTTTGTTCCGAAATTATGTTGCCAACAGATGAAAATCATACTCTTGTATGTTGTCTATCTTCTCTGAATTTATATAGATATATAGAATGGAAAAATACAAATGTTGTTTTTTATGCCATTTTATTTCTTGATGCGGTTATGCAAGAATTCATTGACAAAGGAAAACATATACGGGGAATAGAGGACGCTGTTCGTTTTGCAGAAAAAAGTAGAGCTTTAGGTTTGGGAACTCTAGGCTGGCATTCGTATTTACAATCTAATATGATTCCTTTTATATCTGTTAAATCTAAAATATTAACACATAATATATTTAGGTATATACAACTAGAATCTAAAAAAGCTACTAAATATTTGGCTAAAGAATACGGAGAATCTGAATGGAACATAGGAACTGGGAGAAGAAATTTAACTTTAATGGCAATGGCCCCTAATAGAAGCTCTGCTAAATTAGCGGGAGGTCTTTCTCAAGGTGTGGAACCTTTGGCTGCAAACATATATGTAGATGATGATTCAAAAGGAATGCATATTCGTAAAAATCCTTATTTGGAAAAAATTCTTATAAAGAATGGACATAATCTCCCGGAAGTTTGGGAACAAATAGCTAATGAAAAAGGATCCTGTCTTGGATTAACTGCTCTTAGTGAAGAACAAAAAAATGTTTTCAGATGTTTCAAAGAAATTAATCAATTAGAATTAATTAAACAAGCTAGCATACGACAAAAATATATTGATCAAGGACAAAGCATTAATCTTTCTTTTCATCAGAATGCTCCAGCAAAATATATAAATAGGGTCCATCTTGAAGCTTGGAAAATAGGATTGAAAAGCCTTTATTATTATAGGAGTGAAAGTATTCTTCGTGCAGATACTAAACGTGATTTATATTTGGAAAGTTTGTTATAATTTAAAAAAGGGCAGCGACTTACTCTCCCAGAATTAACTAGTACCATCAGCGCTAATGTGTTTCACTTCTCTGTTCGGTATGGGAAGAGGTGGAGCCACATTGCTATAACCACCCAAAAAAAAATTATATATATATAAGACATAACATAATATACATCCATCATAAAGAGAAATTAAAAGCTTACGGGTAATTAGTACTACTCAGCTATGATATTACTATCTTTACACTTGTAGCCTATCAACGTTGTCATCTTCAACGACCCTTAAAAGAAGCCTAATCTTGTGGAGAGTTTCGCACTTATATGCTTTCAGTGCTTATCTCTTCCGAACATAGCTACTCAGCAATGCACCTGGCGATACAACTGATACACCAGAGGTTCGTCCAATTCGGTCCTCTCGTACTAGAATCAGGTCCACTCAAGCTTCTAACGCTCGCAATAGATAGAGACCGAACTGTCTCACGACGTTCTGAACCCAGCTCGCGTGCCACTTTAATGGGCGAACAGCCCAACCCTTGGGACCTTCTACAGCCCCAGGATGTGACGAGCCGACATCGAGGTGCCGAACCTCCCCGTCGATGTGAGCTCTTGGGGGAGACTAGCCTGTTATCCCCGGAGTACCTTTTATCCTTTGAGCGATGGCCCTTCCATACGGAACCACCGGATCACTATGCCCTACTTTCGTACCTGATCGACTTGTAAGTCTCACAGTCAAGCACCCTTATGCCATTACACTCTACACACGATTACCAAACGTGTTGAGGGTACCTTTGGGAGCCTCCGTTACCTTTTTGGAGGCGACCACCCCAGTCAAACTACCCACCACGCAATGTCCTAAATTTTTTTTGAAATTGAGTTAGATTTCAACTAAAAAAAGGGTGGTATTTCAAGGACAACTCCACGTTGTCTAGCGACAACGCTTCAAAGTTTCCCACCTATCCTACACATTTTCTAATCGAAACCAATACGAAGCTATAGTAAAGGTTCACGGGGTCTTTTCGTCCCATTGCGAGTAATCGGCATCTTCACCGATATTACAATTTCACCGAGCTCACGGCTGAGACAGTTTCCAGATCGTTACACCATTCGTGCAGGTCGGAACTTACCCGACAAGGAATTTCGCTACCTTAGGACCGTTATAGTTACGGCCGCCGTTTACTGGGGCTTCAGTCAAAAGCTTTGCCGAAGCTAACCTTTTTCTTTAACCTTCCAGTACTGGGCAGGTGTCAGACCCTATACATCATTTTTCAATTTAGCAGAGTCCTATGTTTTTGATAAACAGTCGCCTGGATCTCTTCGCTGCGACCTTCTTACAAAAGAAGGCTACCTTTCTCCCGAAGTTACAGGTTCATTTTGCCTAGTTCCTTAGCCGTGAATCACTCGAGCACCTTAGGATTCTCTCCTCAACTACCTGTGTCGGTTTTGGTACGGGTTACTTTTATCTGAAGCTTAGAGGCTTTTCTTGGAAGCTCTTACCTGCACTATCCACTTACCCGAAGGTTTGTGGTACTATCGTAGATTAGCAAAACATACGGATTTTCCAATATATTCTATACCTAGCTACTTTAACGTACACATCCGTCCGTACGCGACAGTTTCATTTCTTCGTCCCCCCTATCGCAATAAAAGCAAGTACCGGAATATTAACCGGTTTTCCATCGACTACACCTTTCGATTTCATCTTAGGGACCGACTAACCCTCAGCTGATTAACATGGCTGAGGAATCCTTAGTTTTTCGGTGTGCGGTTTTCTCATCCGCATTATCGTTACTTATACCTACATTTTCTTTTGTAAAAGCTCCACTATATCTTACGATGTAGCTTCTGTGCTATTACAATGCTCCCCTACCGATTGATTAAATTCATGAATCAATCCCATAGTTTCGGCGATATATTTTATGCCCGATTATTATCCATGCTCAGTCACTCGACTAGTGAGCTGTTACGCACTCTTTAAATGAATAGCTGCTTCCAAGCTAACATCCTAGCTGTCTGAGTAACTAAACCTCGTTTTATCAACTTAATATATACTTAGGGGCCTTAACTGATGGTCTGGGTTGTTTCCCTCTTGGACATGGACCTTAGCACCCATGCCCTCACTACCGTGAAACATAATAACAGCATTCGGAGTTTGTCAGGAATTAGTAGGTGATGAAACCCCTTCATCCAATCAGTAGCTCTACCTCTGTATTACTTAACACGATGCTGCACCTAAATGCATTTCGGGGAGTACGAGCTATCTCCGAGTTTGATTGGCCTTTCACCCCTATCCACAGGTCATCCGAAGACTTTTCAACGTCAACCGGTTCGGTCCTCCACTATGTGTTACCACAGCTTCAACCTGCCCATGGATAGATCACTCGGTTTCGCGTCTAATTCCTCCGACTATACGCCCTATTCAGACTTGCTTTCGCTACGGCTCCATAGCTAAACTACTTAACCTTGCCGGAAAAATTAACTCGTAGGTTCATTATGCAAAAGGCACGTCGTCACTCTATAAAAAAAGCTCCGACAGTTTGTAAGCGTATGGTTTCAGGATCTATTTCACCCTTCTATTCGAAGTACTTTTCACCTTTCCCTCACGGTACTAGTTCACTATCGGTCTCTGAGTAGTATTTAGCCTTACCGGATGGTCCCGGCAGATTCAGACAAGATTTCCCGTGTCCCGTCCTATTCAGGTCCCTACTTATAAAATTTTTCCATTTTGCATACAGGATTATCACCTTCTATGATTGATTTTTCCAAATCATTCTGCTATAAAAAAATAATTTTTTTATTGTAGAACCTACAACCCCACTATAGCCTAGACCATAATGGTTTGGGCTATTCCGCTTTCGCTCGCCACTACTAACAGAATCACTATTGTTTTCTCTTCCTCTAGATACTTAGATGTTTCAGTTCTCTAGGTTCGCCTTACATAAAAGTAATATCATATTAAATATGATAGGTTCCCCCATTCGGAAATCTGCGGATCAATTTGTATGTGCCAATTCCCGCAGCTTATCGCAGCTTATCACGTCCTTCTTCGCCTCTCAGAGCCAAGGCATCCACCATACGCTCTTTATTCGCTTTTTTATTTCTCTATTAATTGTATTGTATATTATGTATGTCAAAGAACTTTCTTAAAAAAAATGGAGAATATCGGGGTCGAACCGATGACCTCCTGCGTGCAAAGCAAGCGCTCTAGCCAACTGAGCTAATTCCCCAAGCTCAAACAAAAATAGTCTCGCGCGGAATTGAACCGCGGACCTCTACATTATCAGTGTAGCGCTCTAACCATCTGAGCTACGAGACTGATTATATAAAAAAAATTAATAATCAATCTCCTTGTTTTTATATTAGAAAACTTCTAGCCTAATTTTTTCTAGACTTTTAATAAAAAAAACTCTAAAAAAAGAGATGTTCCAGCCGCACCTTCCGGTACGGCTACCTTGTTACGACTTAGCCCCAGTTATCGATTTTACCTTAAGCAGCTCCTTTTATGGTCACCGATTTCAGGTCCCCCCGACTTCCATGGCTTGACGGGCGGTGTGTACAAGGCCCGGGAACGTATTCACCGCATCATGGCTGATATGCGATTACTAGCGATTCCAACTTCATAGAGTCGAGTTGCAGACTCCAATCCGAACTGAGATCGGCTTTTAGAGATTAGCATCTGATTGCCCAGTAGCAACCCTTTGTACCGACCATTGTAGCACGTGTGTAGCCCAAGGTATAAGAGCCGTGATGATTTGACGTCATCCCCACCTTCCTCTCGACTTACGTCGGCAGTCTTGTTAGAGTCCCCGACATTATTCGCTGGCAACTAACAATGAGGGTTGCGCTCGTTGAGGGACTTAACCCAACACCTCACGGCACGAGCTGACGACAACCATGCAGCATCTTGTACTCCGTCCGAAGACTAAACTATTTCTAGCTTATTCGTAGTACATTTAAACCTTGGTAAGGTTCCTCGCGTATCATCGAATTAAACCACATGCTCCACCGCTTGTGCGGGCCCCCGTCAATTCCTTTGAGTTTCAGCCTTGCGACCGTACTCCCCAGGTGGATCACTTATCACTTTCGCTTAGTCACTGAAAAATAAATCCAACAACTAGTGATCATCGTTTACAGCGTGGACTACCAGGGTATCTAATCCTGTTTGCTCCCCACGCTTTCGTGCCTCAGCGTCAGTATAGACTTAGTAACCTGCTTTCGCGATCGGTGTTCTGTGTGATATCTATGCATTTCACCGCTACACCACACATTCCAGCTACTCCAATCTCACTCAAGTCTATCAGTATCAATAGCCATTTTAACAGTTAAGCTGCAATATTTCACTACTGACTTAATAAACCGCCTACGCACCCTTTAAACCCAATAAATCCGGATAACGCTTGTGTCCTCCGTATTACCGCGGCTGCTGGCACGGAGTTTGCCGACACTTATTCGTATAGTACATTCACAATTCTTATCACGTAAGAATTTTTATTCCTAAACAAAAGCAGTTTACAACCCGTAAGGCATTCTTCCTGCACGCGGCGTGGCTGGTTCAGAGTTTCCTCCATTGACCAATATTCCTCACTGCTGCCTCCCGTAGGAGTCTGGTCCGTGTCTCAGTACCAGTGTGGGGGATCGCCCTCTCAGGCCCCCTACCGATCATTGCCTTGGTAAGCTTTTACCTTACCAACTAACTAATCGGACGCACGCCCATCTTTTGCCACATTTCTGCTTTAATAACAAAACCATGCGATTTTATTATGCTATAGAATATTAATCTAAGTTTCCTCAGGCTATTTTCTAGCAAAAGGTAGGTTACGTACGTGTTACGCACCCGTACGCCGGTCGCCATCAAAACCTATATAAATATAGATTTTATGCTGCCCCTCGACTTGCATGTGTTAAGCCCGCCGCTAGCGTTCATCCTGAGCCAGGATCAAACTCTCCGTTGTAAAAAAAATTAATACCAAATACGTTTTATTAAAAAATCCTGAAATATCAGGTCTAGAAGCTTCTTTATGCTGTTATGCTATGCAAAGAACAATAAACATTATTATAGCAAGTATACATTTTTTTTCACCAAAAAAAAAGTTTTAAACAAAAACAAATGTATATATATTTTTCTGTTAGAAAAAAAATAATCTAATTTTATATATAATATAATAATAAAATGTATAAATTTTCCAATCCATTAACATGAAAACTTCAGATTTTGATTTTGAATCTCCTACAAATCTCCTCGCTAAATTTCCTTCACAAGAAAGAGATGAATCCAAATTAATGGTTATTCATAGAAAAAATCAAAAAATAGAACACAAAATTTTTAAAAACTTACATGAATATTTTGAAGAAGGAGATATTTTAATTCTTAATAATACTAAAGTTTTTCCAGCAAGATTATTTGGCAATAAAGAAAAAACAGAAGCTAAAATAGAAGTTTTTTTACTTAGAGAGTTAGATCCAAAAGATAGAACATGGGATGTATTAGTTGATCCTGCAAGAAAAGTAAGAGTAGGAAATAAATTAAGTTTTGGATCTGAATTGACAGGAGAAGTTATAGATAACACTACTTCTAGAGGAAGAATTTTACAACTTAATTTTAATGGATCTCATGAGGGACTTATAAATAAAATAAAAGAATTAGGAAAAACTCCTTTACCCAAATATATTAATAGACAACCGGAAAAAAATGATGAGAAACGTTATCAAACTGTATACGCAAAAAAAGAAGGATCTGTAGCTGCACCTACAGCAGGATTACATTTTTCAAAACATTTGCTCAAAAAATTGGAAATAAAAGGAATTCACTTAGTGGAAGTTACTTTACACTTGGGACTAGGAAGTTTTTTACCAGTAGATGTAGAAGATATATCAAAACATAAAATGGATTCTGAGAAATGTTTTATAAATGAAAACACATGTAAAATAGTAAATTTTGCTATACAAAGAAAAAAAAGAATTTGTGCAGTAGGTACCTCTTCTATGAGAGCTATTGAAAGCTCTGTTTCTTCCAGCAAAAAATTAAATCCATTTTATGGATGGACCAATAAATTTATTTTTCCTCCTTATAATTTTAATATAGCCAATTCTATGATTACAAATTTTCATATGCCAAAATCCACTTTACTTATGATGACAACAGCTTTTACTGGTTTTGATTTAATAATGAAAGCGTATCAAATTGCAATAGAAAAAGAATACAGATTTTATTCTTATGGAGATGCTATGTTAATATTATAAAAATCATATACTAACTAAATAATATTATGAATATTATTTTAGAAAAAATAAAAACTACTATAAAAAAAGAAATAGAAGAATTTGAAAAACAATTTCAAAATATCATTCAAAGTAACAATATTTCCGTTATAGATAAAATAACTCATTATATTCTTCACAGAAAGGGAAAATTAATTCGTCCTATATTTGTTTTCTTAATAGCTAAAATGTTGGGGAAAATAGAAAAAAAAACATATCACACTGCTTGTTTAATCGAGCTCATCCATACAGCTACGCTTGTACATGATGATGTTATTGATAATAGTTTTTTACGTCGTGGATCTTTTTCCATAAATGCTATATGGAAAAATAAAATAGCTGTTTTAATTGGAGATTACTTACTTTCTAAAAGTCTCTTAATTGCAACAAATAATAATTACTATGATTTACTTAAAATTATATGTAAAACTATAAGAGATATGAGTAAAGGAGAGTTATTACAAATAGAGAAATCCAAAAAATTAAACATTACTGAAAAAATTTATAATCAAATTATTTATCATAAAACAGCAAGTTTAATTGCTACTTCTTGTGAAGCAGGAGCTCGTTCAGTTAATACAGATGAGGAAACAGCTCTAAAAATGAGAAAATTTGGAATTTTTACAGGTATAGCCTTTCAAATCAAAGATGATTTATTTGATTACGAAGAAAAAAATGTAAAAATTACGGGGAAACCTGTTGGAATAGATTTAAGAGAAAAAAAAATAACACTTCCACTTATTCATACTATTCAAAAAGCTTCTAAAAAAGATCAAAAACATATATTAAATTACATAAAACATTATGATGAAAAAAAAAGACATCAAATTATCAGTTATGTAAAAAAATATGGAGGATTAGAATATGCCACTCAAAAAATGATTAAATTTCGTGATAATGCATTAAAAATTTTAGAACTTTATCCAGAAGGAGTAATGAAAGAGGCATTAAAAATAATGGTAAATTTTATTATAGAAAGAAATCAATAAATTCAAAATTCAAAAAATTATATGAAAAAAAATTTGGTGATTGTAGAATCTCCAACTAAAGCTCATACAATACAAACGTTTTTAGGAAAAAATTATTGTGTAGTATCTAGTTATGGACATATTATAGATTTACCAGAAAAAGAAATAGGAGTTAAAATTCAAGAAAATTTTAAACCAAATTATGTAATATTACCTAAAAAAAAACAAATTGTTCAAAATCTTAAAAAATTAATAAAAAATTACGAAATTATTTGGTTGGCTTCTGATGAAGACCGTGAAGGAGAGGCTATTGCCTATCAAATTTATAAAATCTTTAATATTCCTGATAAAAAATACAGAAGAATAGTTTTTCACGAAATTACAAAAAAAGCAATTTTACATGCTATAAAAAACCCAAGATTAATTGATTATAACTTAGTTTATGCTCAACAAACTAGAAGAATTATAGATCGATTAGTAGGATTTCAATTATCTCCTATTTTATGGAAAAAAATAAAGACAGGTCTTTCTGCAGGTAGAGTTCAATCTGTTGCTGTAAGATTAATAGTAGAACAAGAAAAAAAAATTCAAGATTTTATTCCTTATCCAGTTTATCAAATAAATGGAATTTTCACTAATTCTGAACAAAAAATTATTCTCAATGCTAAATTGGAAAAAAAGATAGAAAATAAAAAGGAAATGAAAAATATTTTGTCATCATGTATCAATAGCACTTTTACAGTAAAAAAAACTACTATAAAACAAGAAAAAAAAAGTCCACCACTTCCATTTACTACTTCTTCTTTACAACAGGAAGCTTGTCACAAGCTAAATTATTCTATATCCAAAACAATGCTATTAGCTCAAAAATTATATGAAAAAGGATTTATTACATATATTCGAACAGATAGTACAAGTTTATCAAAAACTATATTATTAGATATTAAAAATTATATACTTTCTTTATATGGAACAAAATATTTATCTATAAAAAAAAAATATATAAAAAAAAAAAATTCTCTCAAGAAGCTCACAGTGCGATTCATCCTACTATTATTAATTTTGAAGAAAATTATCTAAATCCTTTAGATGTATTTCAAAAACGTCTTTATAAACTAATATGGGAACGAACGATCATAGGACAAATGACAGATGCTATTTTTGAAAAAAAAGATATTTACATTCAATCTTCTCATTTAGAATGTTTTTTTATTTGTACAAAAAAAACTGTTTTATTTGATGGATTTATGAAAATTTTCAAAAAAGAAAAAAAATTTCATTTCGATACAATCAAAAAAGGTTCTTTTCTAGAAAGAAAAGAAATTACCGCTCAGCAAGTTTTTCAAAATCATTTACGTAGATATACTGAAGCTAGTTTAGTAAAGAAACTGGAACAATTAGGTATTGGAAGACCTTCTACTTATGTTCCCACAATTTACACCATTCAAAAAAGAAATTATGTCAGTGTACAAAAGATTTCAAAAAAAATAGAAATACGTGAAATCTTTCTTTTAAAAGGAAATTTAATTACTAAAAAAAATGATGAATTTACTGAAATAGAAAAAAATAAATTCTTTCCTACAGAAATAGGAATTTTAACTACTGATTTCTTGAAAAAAAATTTTTATAGAATAATAAATTACAGTTTTACTGCAAGTTTAGAAAAAAATTTTGATGATATAGCCAAAGGTAAACAATCTTGGATCAAGATCCTTGAAGATTTTTATAATGAATTTGATAAAGAAATACAATCTGTTAAAAATAATGTAAATAAAATTCATAAAAAACGTTTTCTTGGAAAGGATCCGAAATCTAATAAAAAAATTTTTGTAAGAATAGCAAAATATGGACCTGTTGTTCAAATGGGTGAATTTAATAATGAAGATAAACCAAAATTTTATCCTTTATTAAATAAGCAAAAAATAGAAGAAATTTCTTTAACAGAAGCTTTGAAAATTATTGAATTACCCAAATCATTGGGCATACTTGATAAAAAAGAAGTTTTATTAAAGATTAATAAATTTAATATTTATATTAAATATAATAATAAATCAATTCCAATTGATGAAAAAATTTTTTTTAATAATTCATTAAATTTAGAAAAAGCTATTAACATTATAATGAAAAATGAAGATCAAATAAACTAAAAAATTAGTTAAACTAAGTATCAAAATACCTTTGATTTAAATAAGTTGTTGGATAAGCTTGATCATGTCCTGTACGCTTGATATGATCTAAATATTTAGGAATATAAGATAAGGCTTTAACTCTATCAGATAAAGACATTCGATTCCATATATTTTCAGCCATTTTTTTTTTTCCTACTTTATATCTGTAATCTGTCCAAAAACGATCAAAAGATAAATCAGCAGGAATTTCTTCTATTGAAAAAGCGGCTCTAGATTTTTTCATTTTAGTTATAATAGATTCATTATAAGGTAAATACTTTCCTATCCATACATAATGCGGTAAAGAAAGTTTTTCAGGAAAAATAACTTCTCTTAAAAAACCATTTAAATCATATTTAAATATTATATCTCCAGATACTAAACGACTTTTAAATATATATTGTTTTCCTATCATTATTATTGATTTCATCAACATCAATTAATGCATAAACTCAAAATTATTTATTATGAAGAAATTTTCAGTTTCAAAAAGTATTTAACATAATCTAGTTTAATTATTTTAAATCAAACAATTCTTATAAATTGACAAAAATTAATAAGAATTATTCCAACATAATTTCAAAAACTCCATGACAGAAGTTATGGTTTTTTATTTTTAAAATAATAGATTTATTATATCTTTTTTTTTACATCAAAAATGTTTGATATCTTATATATGTTATATATTGTGCCCACTCCTATAGGAAATCTAGAGGATTTCACTTTCAGGAGCTTACGAATCTTAAAAGAGGTAGATTTGATTTTAGTAGAAAATTATAAAGTTTCCAAAAAACTATTAGATTTTTATCATATCAAGAACAATATAAATAAATATCATATTTACAATGAACATAAAATAGTTCCTTATCTTATAACAAAAATAAAAGAAGGAAAAAAATTAGCGTTAATATCTAATGCAGGAACTCCAAGTATATCTGATCCAGGTTTTTTACTCATTAGATCTTGTATTAAAGCTTCTATCTATATAGAATGTTTACCTGGACCTACAGCTTTTGTTCCAGCATTAGTTTGTTCAGGTATATCTACTAATGAATTTACTTTTATAGGATTTTTACCAAAAAAAAAAAGAAAAATTAAACTAGAAAATTTATCTAAAGAAAATAGAACTGTTATATTATATGAATCTCCTCATAGATTATTACAAACATTAAATGACATAAAATATTTTTTTGGATCAAAAAGAAATATTGCTATATGTAAAGAAATATCCAAATATTTTCAAAATATCTCAAGAGGGAACATAGAAAAAATGATTCTATATTATAAAAATATAAAAAAAATATTAGGAGAATATACTATTATTATTGAAAAAGTTTTGAAAAAAAATTAAATATGTTTTTTTTTTATTAAAAATTCTGCAATTTGAATTGCATTGGTAGCTGCTCCTTTATGAAGATTGTCTGCCACTATCCAAAGATTGATAGAATTTTGAAATGAAAAATCTTTTCGAATTCTACCTACAAAAACTTCATCTTTTTTATGAGCATATAATGGCATTGGATAAATATTTTTTTTTGGATTATCCTGAACTATTATTCCTTTTGTTTTTAATAAAATTTTATAGATACAATCTATATTAGGTTTTTTTCTAAATGTAATATTAACACTCTCTGAATGTCCTCCTATAACAGGAACACGAACGGATGTTGCTGTTATTCCTATATTATAATCATTCATTATTTTTTTGGTTTCATTTATCAGTTTCATCTCTTCTATTGTGTATTTATTTTCTGTAAATTGATCACAATGAGGTAAAACATTTTGATAAATAGGATATGGATACACTTTGAGAGAAGAATGTCCTTTTTGTTCTTTACATAGCTGATCTAAAGCCTGTTTTCCAGTTCCTGTGACTGATTGATAAGTTGAAATAATAATTCTACTAATTTCATATTTCATGTGTAAAGGAAATAAAACCATAACTAATTGTATTGTAGAACAATTTGGGTTTGCAATAATTTTATCTTTTTTACACAAACAAGAAGCATTAATTTCAGGAACAATTAACTTTTTTTCTGAATCCATTCTCCATGCAGAAGAATTATCAATAACAATAGATCCTATACCTGAAAATTTTGGGGCCCATTTTTTTGATATATCAGATCCTGCTGAAAATAAAACAATATCAGGTCTTTTCAAAAATAAATCATATATACTAATGACTTTATATATCTTTTTTTTAAACAAAAATTCTTTACCAACAGATTTATTAGAAGCGGACAAATACAGCTTTTTTAATGGAAAATTTCTTTTTTCTAAAAGATGAATCATTACACGACCTACCATACCTGTTACTCCAATTATTCCTAATTTCATTTTATACGAATTTTTTTTACAAAAGCTTAATTTTCCATAATGGAACAAAGTTAGATAAAATATAATGAAAAAAGGAAAAATGATTATTTTATCAGGTCCTTCTGGATCTGGAAAAACCACTATTTCGCATTGTTTACTTTCAAGATTTCCGGAATTAAAATTTTCTGTTTCATGTACTACACGATCTATTCGAAACAATGAAAAACATGGAAAAGATTATTATTTTTTATCTGTGAACTCTTTTATTTCCAAAATCAAAACACATCAATTCGCAGAATGGGAAGAGGTTTATCCTCAATTATTTTATGGAACTTTAAAAAACGAAATTTCAAAAATTTTGAAATCAAATCGACATGTTTTATTCGATATAGATGTAAAAGGAGGATTAAATTTAAAAAAACAATATCCCAACAATTCCTTATCCATATTTATAATGGTAAATTCTATAAAAATTTTAAAAAAAAGATTGTTTACAAGATCTTATGATGAAAAAAACAATAAAACGAACATAAATATCCGTTTAAATAAGGCAAGAAAAGAAAATAGTTATGCAAAATTATTTGATTTTGTTTTATTCAATTTTGATTTATATCAAACAAAAAAAAAAGCAATCCAGATTGTTTCCAATTTTATTTTATGAAAAAAAAAATCGGGGTGACTGGATTTGAACCAGCAAACACACGCCCCCCAGACGTGTACTCTAACCGACTGAGCTACACCCCGATGACTCCTCAGGCTGGATTCGAACCAGCGACACCCTGATTAACAGTCAGGTGCTCTAACCAACTGAGCTACTGAGGATTTATAGGTATTTTTTTTATCCTTATTTTATGCCTTCCACCTTCAAAATTTGTTTTCAAAAATATTTCTACAATTTCTATAATTTCATTTTGATTTATAAAACGTGCTGGAAAACTAATGATATTAGCATTATTATGTTTTCTTGCTAAAACAGCTATTTCTTTTTTCCATACTAAAGCGGCACGAATTTTTTTATATTTATTAGCCGTCATAGCTGCTCCATTTCCGCTTCCACATATAATGATTCCGAAATTAGCTTTTCCTTGATTGACAAATTCCGCTGTAGGATGAACAAAGTCAGGATAATCAACTTGTTTTCCATATTCGGAAAATCCAAAATCTTTGATTTTGTGACCTTGTTTCATCAAAAAATTGTTGATTGCATATTTATAATGTACACCCGTATGATCAGATCCTATTGCTATTAACATTCCATTTTTTCGCAAAAAAAACAAAAATAAATATACATCAAAAATTTGAAAATTTTTATTATTTTTAATATATTGTGGCATGTTGATCATATCATTTAATGCTTTATAAAAAATGTCTTTCTTAAATGATGAAAAAAATAAAAACTGTTGACGATTTCAATTTCGAAAATCAAACAGCTCTAATAAGGGTAGATTTTAATGTTCCTGTAAACAAATTTCAAAAAATAATAGATGATACACGTATTCAATATAGTATTCCTACTATTCAAAAAATTATTTCTGAGAAAGGAAAAATCGTTCTTATTTCTCATTTTGGAAGGCCAAAAGGAATCCCTACTAAAACTTATTCTTTAAAATTTTTAGCTGATTATTTATATCAACAACTAAAAATCAATGTTTTTTTTTTCGAAGATTGTATAGGAGAAGCTGTAATAAATAAAGTTCATGAATTAAAACATGGTGAAATTTTGTTATTGGAAAATCTACGTTTTTATAAAGAAGAAGAGAAAGAAGACATAAATTTCGCTTATGAATTATCAAAATTAGGAGATATCTATGTTAACGATGCTTTTGGAGTAGTTCATCGGTTTCATACTTCCATAACTATTCTTCCAAGGTTTTTTGGAAATAAAAAATGTATTGGTCTTCTTATGAAAAAAGAAATTCAATATTTAGATCAGTTTTTATATGGAAAAGGAAAAAGACCTATTACTGTTTTATTAGGAGGAGCAAAAATTTCTTCTAAAATAAAACTTGTTGAAAGTTTCGTTGATTTCGCAGATTCTATTCTAATAGGTGGTGGAATGTCTTATCCTTTTATAAAAATAAAAGGAGGAAGAATAGGAAATTCTACGATTGAAAAGGATCAAACGATTGAAAAAACATTAAAAAATTTTTTTCAAAAATATAAAAATAAAATTAGTATCATCCATCTTCCAAAAGATGTGGTAATAGCTGATTCATTTAAAAATGAAGCCAATACTAAAATTGTACCTATTCATTCTATTCCAAATGGATGGATGGGATTAGATATAGGCCCTCTTTCTATAAAAAATTTTTGCAACATTATAGAAAAATCAAAAACTATTTTATGGAATGGCCCTGTAGGTGTTTTCGAATTTTCAAATTTTTCTTTAGGAACTAAATCCATAGCAAGAGCAATTGCAAATGCAACTGAAAAAGGTGCGTTCTCTTTAGTAGGAGGAGGAGATTCTATTGCTTCACTAAAAATGGAAAATTGTGATAAAAAAATAAGTTATTTATCTACTGGAGGAGGAGCAATGTTAGATTGTTTAAAAAATAAAACACTTCCCGGAATAAATGCAATAATAATATAAAAACCAAGGTTTTTGATTATATTTGTTTTCTTAATAAAACATATTTAAAAAAAATAACTATGTCATTTAAACTTCCAAAATTACCTTATTCATATAAAGATTTTGAACCTTATATAGATAGAAAAACAATGGATATTCATTACAATAAACATCATGCTACTTATACAAATAACTTAAATAAGGCTATTTCAAATACAAGCATGATAAATTTATCCATAATAGAAATCTTAAAAAGAGCTCATATTGAATCTCCAATAATACGGAATAATGGAGGAGGTTTTTATAATCATAATCTTTTTTGGGAAATATTAATTCCTCATACAAAATATACTCATCCAAGTAGAAATTTCAATGAAATTATTCAAAAAAACTTTGATTCTTTTGATTCTTTTAAAGACGATTTTTCTAAGGTATCAGCTAACCATTTTGGTTCTGGATGGACTTGGTTATGTATAAAAGATGATAAATTAACAATTTGTTCTACAAAAAATCAAGATAATCCTCTTATGTATAGAATGGGTTGTGAAGGAATTCCAATATTAGGATTGGATATTTGGGAACATGCTTATTATTTACAATATCAAAATCGTCGTTTAGATTACATTTCTTCTTTTTGGAAAATAGTGAATTGGATAAAAGTAGAAGAAAATTACAAAAAAGCAAAAAAATAAATAATATTTTTTTTTGGGAAAAATTGTATTAGAAAATATTAAACTAAATAAATAATATTTTTTTTTGGGAAAAATTGTATTAGAAAATATTAAACTATTTGGATTTCATGGATGCATGCCAGAAGAGGAATATGTTGGATCTCATTATACGATTTATTTAGAAGTTGAATTTGATTTTCATCAAGCATCTACTAATGATGATTTATCCAAAACTATTAATTATGTAGATTTGTATTCTATTGTCAAAAAAGAAATGAATATTAATTCTAAATTAATTGAACATTTAGCACAAAGAATAATTCAAAGGATAAAAGAATATAAAAAACCTTTAATAAAAAATACAAAAATAAAAATTTGTAAGGAAAATCCTCCGTTACAAGGAAATGTAGATAGAGTATGCATTATTTTAGATGATTGATTCTCGTTTATTTATGGCACTGTGGCCGAATGGAAAGGCATGGGTCTGCAAAACCTTTTATAGCGGTTCGATTCCGCTCTGTGCCTTTTTAAACTTTTTCGTACACATTTGCAATTTTTTTAAAAATCAAAAAATTAACTCTATTGTATAAAAAAGGATGAAGATAAATAATATTCTGATTTCACAACCTCTTAGTGGTGGATCTAATGCCCCATATATAAAACTTAGTAAAAATAAAAATATAAATATTGATTTTAGGTCTTTTATAGAAGTAAAAGGAGCATCATCCAGTGATGTAAGAAAACAGAAAATAAACTTTTCTGATTTTACCGTGGTTCTTTTTATTAGTAAAAAATCTGTAGATCACTATTTCAGACTAGCAGAATCAATGCGTTTTAAAGTTCCTGTTTCTATGAGATATATTTGTCAAACAGAAACTATAGCTTACTATTTGCAAAAATATATTGTTTTTCGAAAAAGAAAAATTCATATTGGAAATAAATCATTCAAAGATATACTCCCTTATATTCAAAAACATTTCCAAGAGAAATTCCTTTTACCTTCTTCGGATATACTGAAACCAGAAATTCCTGATATGTTAAATAAACAAAACATTTTTTGGAAAAGAGCTATTTTATATAAAACAACTTCTAGTGATTTATCTGATTTAAAACATATATACTATGATATTTTAGTTTTTTTTAGTCCAGCAGAAATCAAATCTTTATTTGATAATTTTCCTAATTTTGATCAGAACAATATTAAAATTGCTACCTTTGGTAAAAATACATTAGATGCTGCTTATAAAGCAGGATTAAAAATTGATATAAAAGTCCCCACACCGGAATTTCCTTCTATGGCTATGGCTTTAGAAAAATATATTATAAAAAACTAAAAGTTTAATAAAAAACGACCTATACGTTGTTTCGGTTATATAATAAATTTAATAATTAATTAAATAATTAATTATTTTAAAATAAGAACTTGAATTCAAGAATATTACACTCGTAATGTAAGAATCGTTATTCTATTCTACTGTTACTGATTTTGCTAAATTTCTTGGTTTATCCACATTTTTTCCACGGATATAGGCTATTTGATAAGCAAATAATTGAAGAGGTATAACAGTTATTAACGGACTAAGTATTTCAGAAATATTCGGTATTTTTATCACATGATCTGCTAACATATTAACTTGAATATCCCCTTCGTTAACAATCGCTATAATTTTTCCTTTTCTAGCTTTAATTTCTTGAATATTTCCAATAATTTTGTTGTAATATCCTTTCTTTGTCGCAATAACAAATACTGGCATATTTTCATCAACTAAAGCTATAGGACCATGTTTCATTTCTGCTGCAGGATATCCTTCTGCATGAATATAGGAGATTTCCTTTAATTTTAAAGCCCCTTCTAAAGCTACCGGAAAATTAATCCCTCTACCTAAATAAAGAAAATGATTTACATTATGATATACTTGAGATATCTTTCTTATAGTGTCATCCATTTTTAATGTATAATCAACTTTTTCTGGAATAGATCCAAGTTCTTTACATAAAAATTCATAACAACGGTCATTAATGGTAGATCTATATTTTCCTATAATTAAAGCCAATAAAACAAGAACTGTAATTTGTGCCGTAAAAGCTTTTGTAGAAGCCACACTGATTTCAGGACCGGCATGTGTATAAGCTCCTGCATCTACATTTCGTGCTATAGATGATCCTACTACATTGCAAATTCCAAATACAAAAGCTCCTTTTTTTTTTGCTAATTTCAAAGCGGCTAAAGTATCAGCTGTTTCTCCTGATTGAGAAATTACAATAACAATATCTTTTTTTCCTATAATAGGATTTCTATACCTGAATTCAGAAGCGTACTCTACTTCTACACGAATACGTGTTAACTCTTCTAATAAATATTCTCCTATTAAACTGGCGTGCCACGAGGTCCCACATGCTACTATAGTTATACATTTAGCATTTATAAAAATATTTTTGTTAGATTCAATTCCGTCAATACAAATAATTTTTTCTGGAATTAATAATCGACCTCGTAAAGTATCTAAAATTGTTTTAGGTTGTTCATATATTTCTTTCAACATGAAATATTTATATTTTCCTTTCTCAATTTCTTTTAAATTGATTTTAAGTTGTTTAATAATTGGATTTAATCGATGGTTATCTACAATCTTTCTAAGGTCTAAATCCTTTCCTTTTTTAAGGATTGCCATTTCTCCATCTTTTAAATAAAGAACATTTTTTGTATAATCCATAAAAGAAATGGGATCAGATGAAACAAAAAATTCTTTTTCATTAATACCCAAAGACAAAGGACTTCCCAATTTTGCAATAATAATTGTTTCGGGATGAGATTTTTCTACTATAGCAATAGAATATGCACCTACAATTTCATTTAATGAAATTCTTACAGCTTCTTTTAAAGATAATTTATTTTCTTTTTTAAGATACTCAATCAAATTAACGAGAACCTCTGTGTCCGTTTTACTCTTAAAAGTAAATCCATTTTTCAACAGAATAATTTTAATAGCATAGTAATTTTCTATAATTCCATTATGAATCATAATCAATTCATTAGAATTAGAAACATGAGGATGAGCATTAATGTTATCTGGAATACCATGAGTAGCCCATCTTGTATGACCAATTCCCATTGTTCCTTTTATTTGAATTCTATATGAAGAAATTTTTTTTTCCAATTCATGAACTCTACCCTTTGTCTTATATAAATTATATCCATTTTTAAAAAAGACAGCAATTCCAGAACTATCATATCCTCTATATTCCAATTTTTTTAATCCACTAATAAGAATAGGATAAGCTTCTCTATAACCCAAATAACCAATTATACCACACATTTTAGATAAAAATAATATCTATTTAATTTATTTGTTCTAAAATAGTTTCTTTATAAAATTGTTGATAAACGGTTTCTATTTCTTCTACAGGATAATATTTTAATACTAATAGTTTATTCACTTTTATATAATTTTCTATTTCTTCTGGAAAAAAAAGATCTCCTTTTATAATCGCATCTGAGAAATACATACATAATTTGATTAAATTAAAATAATTTGGATTTTCTAACAATTTTAATTGTTTAGATTTGATACCATCAAATTTTATTTTTCGAATAATATCTTTATTCAAAAAACCCTTAAAAGGTTTATTATAAATAGATACGACAATCTTTACATTTTGATACACAGGATCATTTTTATAAAAATTCTTAATATATAAAGGAATCAAAGAACTTATCCATCCATATATGTGTATAATATCAGGTTTCCAATTTAGTCTTTTTACAGTTTCTAAAACTCCTTTTGTAAAAAATAAAGCTCTTTCATCATTATCTAGAAAAAAAACTTCATTTTCATCTTGATCTATTGCTTTTCTTTTGAAATATTCTTCGTTGTCTATAAAATAGACTTGTAATCTAGCATCAGGAATGGATGCTACTTTTATTAATAAAGGTTGATCAATATCATTGATCACTAAATTCATGCCTGATAAACGAATGACTTCATGTAATTGATGTCTTCTTTCATTGATGACTCCAAAACGAGGCATAAATATACGTACATCGTTTCCTATTGATTGCATAAACTTAGTGGCTTTTAACACAGATAAGGATATCGGATTCTCTGAAGAAAAAGGAAATAAATCCGAAGAAACATATAATATACGTTTACCTGTCATCTTAAGAGTTATTTTTATTTTTTTATATATAGTAAAAAAACGGATCATTGCAAATATAATAAATAATATCCTAAGTTTAATAACAAAAATTAAACAGTGATTTTTTTATTAAAAATTTTTAGATTATAGATTTTTAACTTTTTAATAGATAAATATGTTTTTGTCATGAAAAAAGAAAGAAAAAAAAAATATTACAATAATTTATCTACAGGATTTATTAATATTACTAATCATGGGTATGCATTTGTTCATATAAAGGAATTTCAAAAAGATATTTTTATTCCAAAAAATAAAATCCATCAAGCATTAGAAGGAGATTTAGTCAAAATTAGATTTTATTATAAAGGAGTGAAAATAGAAGGAGAAGTTTTAAAAATCATAAAGAGAAAAACTAAACAATTTATTGGAATATTAAAAAAATCGAATATCCAATCTAATGATAAATATGGAATCGTACATAATAATAGTATTCATGTAGATATTTTAGTTTCCATGAAAAAATTGGATAAGTATCATCACAATGATAAGGTATTGGTTCAAATTATATCATGGCCTCAAAAATTGAGAAATCCTTTGGGAAAAATCATAAAAGTATTCGGATCTTCTGGAGAATACAAAACAGAAATTTATTCTTTATTAGAAGAATATAAAATGTCCTACAAATTTTCCAAAAAAATGGAAAATGAAGCTGAAAAAATTTTTTCCGAACAAATTATAGATTTAAGCTTTAGAAAAGATATGCGAAACGTAAATACTTTTACTATAGATCCTTTAAATGCAAAAGATTTTGATGACGCCCTTTCTATTAGAAAATTGAATACTGATATTTGGGAAATAGGGGTACATATCTCTGATGTTTCTCATTATATAAAAGAAGGAAGTTTATTAGATAAAGAAGCATATTCACGTGCTACATCAATTTATTTTGTAGGAAAAGTTATTCCTATGCTTCCAAAAATATTGTCTAATAATCTTTGTTCTTTACAACCAAAAAAAGATAAATTAAGTTTTTCCTATATTTTTAATATAAATAGTCAAGGAGAAATATTGAAAAGTTGGTTTGGAAAAACCATAATACGATCTGATCGAAAGTTTACGTATGAAGAAGTTCAGTGTATTATAGATCAAAAAAAAGGAGATTATTATGAAGATATTTACACATTATTTTCATTTTCTAAAATATTAATTCAAAATCGATTAAAAAATGGAGGAATTTATCTGGAAAAAGTGGAGGTAAAGTTTCATCTAGATGAAAAAAACAATCCAACATCTTTACATTTGGAAAAAAACAATGATGCTCATCGTTTAATTGAAGAATTTATGTTATTAACTAATCGAAAAATTTCAGAATTTGTTAGCTTAAATTTGAATGGAATACCTTCTAATAAACTATATATTTACAGGATACATGATAAACCTGATTTTCAGAAGATTTTATCTCTTAAAAAAATTATAGAACCTTTAGGTTATTTTTTAGATTTAAAAAATTTAAAAACTTCTATAAATCATTTATTAAAACAAATCAAAGGAAAACCAGAACAAAATATGATTGAGAATTTAATTCTTCGTTCCATGAGTAAAGCTAAATATTCTACAAAAAATATAGGACATTATGGATTGTCTTTCATATACTATACTCATTTTACTTCTCCCATAAGAAGATATTCAGATATAATTGCTCATCGTTTGTTATATTATTATTTAAATAATAATAAAAAAAGGAATAAATACAAACTTAAAACGATAGAATGTTATGAAAAACAAACCCAACATTGTAGTTATAAAGAACGTTTAGCTATAGATATAGAGAGAGAATTTCTAAAATTCATACAAGTAAAATATATAAAAAAATTTATAGGAAAAGAATTTTATGGTATTATTACAGGATTTACTGATTGGAGTGTTTATATTGATTTATTATTGTTTCAAACTGAAGGAATGGTAAAATTACGTGATATTAAAGAAGATTCTTATATTTTAAATTCAAATAATTATAGTATAATTGGAAAAAAAAAAAGAAAGACTTATTATTTAGGAGATAAAGTAAAAGTAAAACTTATGGATGTCAATATAGAAAAAAAACAAATAATTCTTGATTGGGTTGATCATACATGAATTTATATCCTAACAGAAGAAGGGACAAATGTCGTATAATCTCCTCCATTTTTTATCACATCTCTCACAATATAAGAACTTATATGAGATTTATCATAAGAAGAAAAAAGATAAACTGTTTCAATAATATGTTTTTTATATAATTCTTTATTTATCAAAAATATATTTTTTTCAAATTCAAAATCCAATTGATTTCGGACTCCTCTTAATAAGAATTTAGCTTTTCTTTTTATGCAAAAAGAAATTGTTAATCCGTTGAATGAATCGATTTCTATTTTATGTGATAAACTTAAAAAAGTTTTTTGTATCCACTTTTTTCTCTTTTTAAGAGAAAACATATTTTTCTTTTCAAAATTTTTCCCTATAGCTATAACAATTTTATCAAATAAATTTAAAGCCCTAATAATAATATCATAATGTCCTAAAGTAATGGGATCAAAAGATCCAGGAAATACTGCAATTTTTTTATTCATTTTTTAGAAATATATTTATATATAAATTTTTTTTGGAAAAAATATCATTTATTTTTTCTTCTAAATTAGAATATTATTATAATAAATAATGAACAAATCATGCTCTGATTGTTTAAATAAATGTGAAAAAAAAGAAAGTATTTTAAAAAAAAAATGTTACGAACTTAATGTATTGGATTGGTTATCTAATATTCAATCTCCTTTTGAAGGCCAAAAATATAATATTGTAGAAATACAATTTAAAAATAATAGAAAAGAATTTTTTCTTAATCAAGAAAAAATATTTCTTGATCAGGGAGATATTGTAACTGTAGAAACTAAATCCGGTATAGGACATGATGTAGGAGTAGTTTATTTAACTGGAGAATTGGCAAGATTACAAATAAGAAATCAAACTATTAATTCAAAAACTTTTAGAAAGGTATACAGAAAATCAACATATAAAGAAGTAAATATTTGGAAATATTTTAAAAAAAAAGAAAATACAACTCTTTTCAAAGCTAAAAAAATTGCAAAAAATCTAAATCTTATTATGAAAATTTGTGATGTAGAATATCAAGGAGATGGAAGAAAAGCTATCTTTTATTATACAGCTGAAAATAGAATTGACTTTAGAAAATTAATTAAAGAATTCGCTTTTTATTTTCATACACGTATAGAAATGCGTCAAATAGGATATAGACAAGAGGCTGCAAAAATTGGTGGAATCGGTTCTTGTGGTCGTGAGCTTTGTTGTTCCACTTGGTTAAAAAAATTTAAAAGTGTAACAACCAATTCAGCAAGATATCAACAACTCTCTATAAATATTCAAAAACTAACCGGACAATGTGGTAAATTAAAATGCTGTCTGAATTATGAATTAGATGCTTACTTAGATGCTATAAAAGATTTTCCAGATTTTAATAGAAAAATTTATACAGAAAAAGGAGCAGCTCAGTGTATGAAAATTGATGTTTTTAAACGAAAAATGTGGTTTTCTTATATTAAAAACCCCAATACTTGGTTTAGAATAGAAGTAAAAAAAATTAAAGAAATTTTAGAAAAAAATAAAATAGCACCTCCTTTAGAAGAATTATCAACTATCAATACTATTCAAAAAACAGAATTAACATTTAAAGATCTATCTATATAACAAAAACATTTTTCATAAATAAAATAATTTTTTCGTGTATAAAAAAAGTACAAAAATAAATTCTTTCTTTTATAAACTTATTTTTTATTTTTGGTTTTTATTTATTATAGGAATAAGTATCATTATTATTATTTTTTATGCAGCTTTTAAAGGTTATTTAGGAAACTTACCTAGCACTCAGGATATAGAAAATCCTGCAATGAAAGTAGGATCAGAGGTATATGACTCTAATGGAATATTATTAGGAAAATTTTTTTCCGAAAATAGAACTTTAGTTACTTATAAACAACTTCCAAAAGATCTCGTAAATGCACTTCTTGCAAAAGAAGATATTCGTTTTAAATACCATTCTGGTATTGATATTAAATCTTTTCTGAGAGCCATTCTTTCTTTAGGAAAAAAAGGAGGAGGAAGTACTATATCACAACAATTGGCTAAACTTCTTTTTACAGGACCATCTGCAAAAAATAAATTTCAAAGAATTCATCAAAAACTTTTAGAATGGGTAATGGCTATTGAATTGGAAAAACGTTATACAAAAGAAGAAATTATTACTATGTATTATAATAAATTTGATTTCTTGTATAATGCAAAAGGAATCGAAACAGCAGCTCATACTTATTTCAATAAAAAGGTTTCTGAACTCAATTTAGGAGAATGTGCTATCCTAGTGGGTATGCTAGAAAATCCTTCTTTATACAATCCTAGAAATTATCCTGATAGAACAAAAAAACAAAGAAATTTGGTTTTACATCAAATGAAAAAATACAATTTTTTGAATATACATAAATATAAAAAAGAATTGGAAAAACCTGTGAAAATAAATTTTAAAATACAAAAAAAAGATTTCGAATTACTTACTTATTATGGAGAATTTTTAAAAAAAGAAATTCAAGAAGCTTTAGATGAATATGAAGAAAAGACTGGAAAAAAACTTAATCTTTATTCTAGTGGATTAAAAATATATACATCAATTGATGCTAAAATGCAAAATTATGCAGAAAAAGCCGTAAAAAAACATCTTAGTCAATTACAAGTTTTGTTTAATCGTTTTCAAAAAAAAAATAAAAATGCTCCATTTTTAAAAATTTCTCAAAAAAAAACAAAACAAATACTCATATCTGCCATGCACAGGACCTCTCTTTATCAAGATTTAAAACAAAAAGGATTCAAAGAAGAAGAAATTATAGAAATATTTAAAAAACCACAATTAATCAAATTATTTACTTGGAAAGGATCCAAAAAAGTATTTATATCTCCATGGAATTTTATTCGTTATCAAAAAAGTATTATACAAGCAGGAATGTTATCAGTAGAATCATCTACTGGATTTATTAAAGCATGGGTAGGAGGAATAGATTTTAATTATTTTCAATATGATCATGTAGCACAAACACAACGTCAAGTTGGTTCTGTTTTTAAACCTATTTTATATGCTACAGCTATTAATGAATTACATTATAATCCTTGTACAAAAATTTCAAATGAGAAATTCCATTTTGGAAAATGGAGTCCTAGAAATTCTAATGGAAAATACGGAGGGACTCTTACTTTAAAAGATGGGTTAGCTTTTTCTGTGAATACTATTTCAGCTCGTTTAATCTCAAAGATTACTCCAGGTCCAGTAATTAGCTTAGCAAAAAAAATGGGAATCGAATCTATAATTCCTGAACATCCATCTATTGCACTTGGTTCTGCTGATTTGACTTTATATGAAATGACAGGAGCATTTAATACATTTACAAATTATGGAACTTATGTAAAACCCTCTATTTTAGTAAAAATAGAGAATGAAAATGGAAATTTAATTAAAGAGCATGTAGATCTTAGTAGAAGACAAGTTTTTAGCGAAGAAGTAGGATATATTATGTTAAAATTAATGCAAGGAGTAGTTAAATATGGAACAGCAAAAAGATTACAATCTTACAATCTTACAGGAGATATAGCTGGAAAAACAGGAACAACAAATGAAAACTCAGATGGATGGTTTATAGGGATGATTCCTAATTTAACTACCGGAATTTGGGTTGGTTGGGAAGATCGATTTTCCCATTTTGATAGCATTAAATTAGGACAAGGAGCAAATATGGCTTTACCTATATGGGCTTATTATATGAAAAATTTATATAAAGATATGAATTTGATTTATCATGATAAATTATTGTTTCAAAAACCTAAGAATTATCAATCTCATTGGGATCATTGCAATGATGAAAACCATCATCATCTTAAAGAAGAAAAAGAAAACGTTATTAGTGAAGAAAAAAAAGAAGAGGAAAAAAATTCTTTAAAAGAAATTATAGATGTTGATGAAAATTTCAATTTAGAAAATTGAAAAGATAATGATAAATAAGTAAGATATGATCAAAAAAATATTAATTTTAGATAAAAATCATCCTTTTATTATATATAAATTAAAAAAAAAAGGATTTATTTGCGATGAAAATTACAACGATCCAACAAATCAAATTAATCTATCTACATATGATGGTGTCATTTTGAGAAGTAGATTAAAAATAGATAAAGAATTTATTGAAAAAGCTAAAAACTTAAAATTTATAGCTCGTATTGGATCTGGAACAGAAAATATAGATAAAGATCATGCTATCAAAAAAGGAATCACTTTAATTTCTTCTCCAGAAGGAAATAAAGATGCGGTAGCAGAACATGCTATAGGAATGCTTTTATGCATGATGAATCATATAATTCATTCACATCAACAAATCATTACAGGAAAATGGAGTAGAGAGACCAATAGAGGAATAGAAATTATGGGAAAAACAATAGGAATCATTGGATATGGAAATACAGGAAAATCTTTCGCGAAAAAACTCTCAGGTTTTGATGCTAAAATATTATGTTATGACATATTGCCTAAAGTGGGAGATATTTACGCAAAACAAGTCAACATGAGTACGATTTTTAAAAAATCAGATGTAATAAGTTTACACGTTCCTTATACAAAAAGAACAAAAGGAATGATCAACTATGATTTTATAAAAAGATTTTACAAACCTTTTTATTTGATAAATACTTCTCGTGGAGGATGTTTAATTACAAGTCATTTAGCAAAAGCATTAAAAAATGGAAAAATATATGGAGCATGTTTAGATGTATTAGAATATGAAAATTTTTCTTTTAATCATATTTTTTTAAATCAAAAATTTCATAAAAGTTTTCTCTATCTTATTCATTCTAATAAAGTCATATTTACACCACATATTGCAGGATGGACTAAAGAATCAAAATTTAAAATGGATAAAAAAATTGTGGAAAAAATTATTTTTTTAAACCAAAAATTTCATAAAACATGATTGTAATCATTATAAAAATAAAAGTTAATTTTTTTTTGTTTCTTTAACTCTCAAAAATTAATATACATCTTTTAAGTATCTTCCTTCCTTTTTCATTTTTCTTATAAAAAGTTTAGATTCACATTTTCCTACTTCTTCTATGACACGAGATATCATTTTTTCTACATCTACACTCATAGGAATTTTATTTCCACAAACATAAACATAGGCTCCATTTTTTATCCATGAAAAAAATTCTATTCTATTTCTCCATATTTTATCTTGCACATAAATTTTTTCTTTTTGATCTCTAGAAAAAGACCAAATGACACGATAAAGAATTCCTTTTTTTTTCCAATTTAAAATTTCTGTTTTGTATAAAAAATCCGTATCAAAATGTTGATCTCCAAAAAATAACCAGTTTTTACCCGTAGCTTTTGTTACTTCTCTTTCATATAAAAAAGAACGAAAAGGAGCAATTCCAGTTCCAGGTCCAATAAGAATTATATTCTTATCAGTACTAGGTAATTTAAATATTTTATTTTTATAAATAAAAAAAGATAATTGATCTCCTATTTTAAGTTTAGATAAAAAATCAGAACAATGACCATATACTGTTTCTCCATTTAATTGAAAACGATGACGAGATACAGTAATATGAATTACATTTCCATGAGCTTTAGGAGATGAAGAAATAGAATATAGTCTAGGTTTTATAGGCTCTATAATTTTTATTAAATCTTTTAAAGAATATTCATTTTTCATAGGAAATTTTATTAAAAGATCAATAAGTTTCCATTCTTTATTTAAAGAAATATTTTTTTTTTCCGATAAAAAAGAATATTTCTTTAAAAAATTTTCCGATAAAAAAAGAATATTGAATTTTTTTTTCAAAAGATAAGATATTTTATTTTTTTCTTCATATTCATATTTTTCAAATTCTTTTTTTCTATTTTTTTTTACATATTCTATAATATGATCTCTTTCTTTAGAAGGATTTTCAGGAAAAACGCCTATAGAGTCCCCAGGAGAATATTCTATTTGATTCGAAACGAAAATTTCAATATGATGAATTTCTTTATTCGAACCTTTTTCTTGATTATTTAAAATTATGTTTTTTAAAATCTTTCCACATATTTTATGATTTTTTTTTTTTGTATAAATTTCATTTTTTTTTTTTAAAAAATTTAAAATTTCTGAAAACCATTTATATGCTTGATTTTCATAATCTACGTCACATTTATATAATGGAATAATTCTTGTCGCTCCTATATTATGCAAACGTTTATCTACATCTTCTCCTGCTTTACAAAAATAAGTATAGGATTTGTCTCCCAATGCTAGTACACTGTATTTCATGTTATTTAAAAACAGATTCTTGTTATGATGAATAAAATCAAAAAAAGATTTTGCAGAAAAAGGAGGTTCTCCTTCTCCATGGGTACTCATTACAATAAAAAAATAATCTTCTTTTTCTAAATTTTTTAAACAATATTGATCTAAACTAATCAATTGTATTTTAATTTTTTCCTTTTTAGCTTTTTCATAAAGGTCAAAAGCTAAGTTTTTAGCATTACCTGTTTCTGTACCATAAACCAACGTAATTTTTTTTTCCTCTTTTTTGATTTCTTTATAATCTTTTTTTTTAGAAAATAACAATCCAGATATATAACCACACATCCATATCATTTCTTCTGGAGAGGATTCTTGTATTAATTTAAAAAATGTTTTATTATTTGATTCAGATAACATTTTAATTTTTTTGTTAGAGTTTTGTATGTAATAAAATAATTGACACTATTTCAAATTTTTAATAGCCTTGAATTGCAAAAATTTCCTTTTTTTCATACTTTTTGATCATATTTCTTTTTCTAGAAAAAGATCATCTACTGATAAATATCTTTCTCCAGTATCATAATTTACTGTTAAAATCGTGGATTTTTTTGAAAAATTAGATAATTGTTTTTCTATAGCAGACAATGAAGCTCCAGTAGATATTCCAACAAGAATTCCTTCTTTTTTTGCCATTTTTCTAACATAATGAAAGGCTTCTTCTTTAGAGACTAAAAAAGTACCATCTAATATTTTTACATTCAAAATAGACGGAATAAAACCTGCACCTAATCCTTGTAAAGAATGAGAATTAGGAGTTCCTCCAAATATAACTGGTGATTCTATAGGTTCCACAGAAAAGATTTTTATATTCGGAAACTGATTTTTTAATATTTCTCCTATTCCGGTAATATGACCTCCAGTTCCCACTCCTGTAATGAAATAATCTATTCCTTTAGGAAAAGCGTTTATTATTTCTTTTGCCGTTGTATTTTTATGTATATTTGGGTTTGAGATATTATCAAATTGTTTAGGCATCCAGGAATTTGGAATAGTGTTGATTAATTCTTCCGCTTTCTGAATTGCTCCTTTCATTCCATGTTCTTTTGAAGTTAGAACAAATTTTGCTCCAAAAATAGAAAATAATTTTCTCCTTTCAATACTCATAGATTCTGGCATCACTAAAATCAGACGATAATCCTTTACAGAACAAACCATAGCTAATCCTATTCCTGTATTTCCAGAAGTTGGTTCTATAATAATATCACCTTTGTGAATTTTTCCTTTTTTTTCTGCATCTTCTATCATAGATAAAGCTATTCTATCTTTTATGCTTCCTCCAGGATTATTTTTTTCCAATTTTATCCATATCTGATGATTAGGAAATAATCTTTTAAGACGTATATGAGGCGTATTTCCGATAGTTTTTAATATGCTATCAACTTTCATTTTTTTTATTTTTTTTATATCATATAATTAATGGGATCAGGAAAAGGACTGTTATTTCTCATTTTGATTTCGTTCTTCTGATATACTATAGAAAAAGGAGGTATACTTTTTGTAACCCAAACATTACCTCCAAGTACACTATCATGACCTATTATAGTTTCTCCTCCTAAAACAGTCGCTCCAGCATAAATTGTAACTTTATCTTCTATTGTAGGATGACGTTTCGTATTGGCTAATTTTTTATCTACATAAATAGCTCCTAAAGTTACACCTTGATAGATTTTAACTTTATCTCCTATTTCCGTACTAGAACCTATAACGATTCCTGTTCCATGATCGATAGCAAAAGCCTCCCCTATTGTTGCAGATGCATGAATATCTACACCCGTTTTACTGTGTGCATATTCTGTAATCAATCTTGGAATAATTGGAATTTTTTGAATCCATAATTGATGTGCAATCCTGTATAATGCAGTCGCAAAAAAACCGGGGTAAGAAAGAAAAATTTCTTCTATAATTGTTGCGGCAGGATCAGATTTTAATATTGCATTAGCATCTATTATCAACGTTTGATAAATATTAGGAACTTCTTGAAAAAAAACTCGAGTAAGAGTGTCAGAATTTTTTTTGTTTATATTCAATTCAATAAAAATTTCATATAAAAGTATTTTTAATTTTTCGTATTCTTTTTTTAAAAAAATTACATCATTCAAAACATCCTGATTAGGAGTAAATAAAGTATGAAATAATTTTTTTACAAAAATTTCAGATTTTTTTTTATTAGGATAAATTCCTTTATTTCTATTATTTTCAAGTATAGTTGTTAAAAAATCTAACATTTATTTTTTTTGATTTTATTGGATCATACGAGCAGATTCCGTAAAAGAAGGAAAATTAATTTTCCTGTATATTAAATTATATCTTGATATACAATGAATTACAAATTCGTATTTTATATTTTTTTATATCCATTTTCAAAAAATAAAAACCCTTCGAGTAATTCAAAGGGATGTGTATGGTATTATATCAATGAAATCCAACAAATAGTTACGCAAATATAAGAATTTCTTTTTTTTCAAAAAACATGTTATATTATTATAAAAATTTTTCAAAACATTATGAAAAAAATCAAAGTCCACAATCCTGTAGTAGAAATAGACGGAGATGAAATGGCAAAAATTATATGGAAATATATAAAAACATATTTTATTTTTCCATACTTAGATATAAATATTATTTATTTCGATTTAGGAATCGAAAATAGAAATTTGACAGATGATCAAATTACTATAGAAGCCGCTTATGCTATAAAAAAATATAATGTAGGAATTAAATGTGCTACAATTACACCAGATAAAGATAGAATGAAAGAATTTCATTTAAAAAAAATGTGGAAATCTCCAAATGGAACTATTAGAAATATTATTAACGGAACTGTTTTTAGAGAACCTATCATAGTAAAAAATATTCCTCGTTTGATTCCAAATTGGATCCATCCTATATGTATTGCTAGACATGCTTATGCGGATCAATATAAAGCTATAGATTTTATGATTAAAGAAAAAGGAAAATTATACATTTCTTTTCTTCCGGATGATAAAAAAAACCAATCAGTAAAATATGAAATTCATCATTTTATGGGACCTGGTATTGCTATGGGTATGTATAACACAGATCAGTCTATTTATGGATTTGCTCGTTCTTGTTTTAATTATTCTGTATATAAAAAATGGCCTTTATTCTTATCTACCAAAAATACTATATTAAAAGCATATGATGAAAAATTTAAGAAAATATTTCAAGAAATATATGAAAATGAATTTAAATCAAAATTTGAAAACTTACAGATCACTTATGAACATCGTTTGATTGATGATATGATAGCAAAAACAATTAAATCAAATGGAAAATTTATATGGGCTTGCAAAAATTATGATGGAGATGTATTATCGGATTGTGTAGCCCAAGGATTTGGTTCACTAGGAATGATGACTTCTGTTTTGCTTACTCCAGATGGAAAAACTTTAGAATCTGAAGCCATTCATGGAACTATTACTAGACATTATAGATTGCATCAGAAAGGAAAAGAAACATCTACCAATCCTATCGCTTCTATTTTTTCTTGGACTCGTGCTCTTAAACACCGTGCTATTTTAGATAAAAATGCAGATTTAAAGGAATTTTCAGATAACATGGAAAAAGCATGTATAGATTTTATAGAATCTGGAAAAATGACTAAAGATTTATTTCAATTATCTAAAAAAAATGAACAAAAAAATAACTATTTGAATACCCAAACTTTTTTTAAAGAACTTAAAATATTTTTTGATCAAAGAATTAATAAGAAAACATAATATATTTTATGTTTTTATTATTCTTCTTATAATTTCTTTTCTTCTAAATTTATCTAATAAATTATCCGTAAAATGAGAAATGAAAAAAATACTTTTTGGTTTATAAAATTTTCTTTTACCATTAAAAATAGAATTTGGAATATGTAATGAAAAAGGGGGCCCTTCAATAATTAATATTACTTTTTCTCCCAAAATTTTATCTGGAATTGAGGTTATAAAAAATCGCTTTTCATAAGGAATAAAAGAACCAATTTCTTTTTCTATTAATTCAGGACTCATTTTAATTCCTCCACTGTTAATGACATTATCATATCTACCTATCCAAATAAATGTATTTTTAGATATCATATGAACAATATCATTGGTTTGAAAATATGAATCCATATAATAAACCCTCAAACAATTTCTATTGTCTACACTCAAAATAACATCTTGAAATGATTCATAAAAAATAGATTTATTGGGACCATTAATTTTTTTTATAGCTATATGACCTGAAGTTTCTGTCATTCCATAAGTAGAATAACAAATTGTTGAAATATTTTGCAATTTTTTTTCCAAAAAACTTGAAATAGAACATCCTCCTATTAAAATTATTTTAATATTTTTCAAGTATTCTAAACTAAAAAAAACTTGTATAGGAACCATTGATGTAATGTCAAAATAATATTCTTTAATATTTTTTAAAGGATTAGATGATGGAGGAACACAATATATTTTCCATTTAAAAATAATAGCACGTACTAAAAACATTTTAGCAGCTATAGAATCTGGAGATAAACATAATAATCCTTTAATTCCTTTTTTTTCAAGCTTTAAAAATTCTACAGTTTTTATAGCTCTTTCGTACATATGTTTTTTACGTAAAGAGATAACTTTAGAAAAACCTGTTGTTCCGGAAGTTATAGATAATATAATAGGTTTATTATCGTGCCAATTTTTCCAAAAAGAAAAAATAGATTTTTTCCAATCATTTTCTTTTTTTTCTTCTTCTTCTTTAGAAAAAGAAGAGATGAATCTTTCTTTTGAAGAAAAATCAATCCACATTTTTTTTATTTATTGAATAACATTTTTATTTTCCATTTTATAGATGGATTATACCAAATAAAACCTCCTTTAATTTCTAAAGGAGAAATCCAATTGTTTACATATAAAAATCCTGTACTTAATCCATGTACATTAAATTCCTTATATTTTTTCTGCATTATAAAGGCCCATTGAGCAATAGCATTAATTCCAATGTTACTTTCCAAAGAAGAACTAATAGACCATTTTATTTTTCTTTTAGTCGCTTCCAGTATCCATTCTTCAGATCCAAAAAAACCACCATTTATACTGGGTTTTAGTATAATAGAATGAGGGTTAATAACATCCAATAATTTCGTTTTTTTTTTAATTCATGAATATTTGCTAATTCTTCATCTAATGCTATAGGTAATTTTGATTTTTTACATATTTCTGATATATCCTTCCAATTTCCAGATGATATTGGTTGCTCCATGGAATCAATTATACCCAAGTCATAAAATTTATTTAAATAATAGAAAGCTTTTTGAATATTTTCAAAGCACCCATTTGCATCTATACGTATTTTTAAAAATGGATATTTCCTTTTTATTTCTTTTAAAATAAAATATTGATCATTAATAAATTTCATATTTACCTTCATTTTTATCAATGAAAACCCTTCAATAATTTGATTTTCCATTTTTTTCATTGCATATTTTTTATCTTTATTAAAAGAATTCAACCACATTAAACTATTTATAGGAATTCCTTCTATACCAGAAGTAAATTTAGAATGATATAATATAGGAAATTTATTTTTTAAGCTTAAAAAAGCTTGTTCTAATCCAAATAGAATAGATGAATAGGAAATATATTTATAATAAAAACATATTTCTGTTCTTTTGAAAAAAAGAATCATCTTAGAAAGATTTTTGAGTTCTATTTCAAATTTTTTTAAATTTTTTAAAGCAAATTGATCCAATATTGGATTGCATTCTCCTATTCCTATCTTATTATCTTGTGTTAAAATAATAAACCATATAATGTTTTTTCGAAATGTTCTATTAGAATTAAATACTTTTTTTTGAAAAAAAAACATTCTTTTTTTCAAAAAACAATTCATTTTTTTGAAATTATTCATACATTAAACATATATAGTCTTTCCTTTTTCCAATAAAATTAATTCTTTTCCTTTTTCAAAAAATCTTTTTTTTGCTTGTTCTCGATCAATTCGAATATCTTCAAAAGTATTATAATGAACACCTAATATCTTTTCAGATTTCAAAAAATCTGAAGCAATAATTGCTTCTTCTATATCCATAGTATATCTTCCTCCTATTGGTAAAATAGAAAGTTTTAAATTCCCAAAATTAGGAATAAGATTCATTTCATATATTAAAGATGTATCTCCTGATATATATATATTTCCTTCATCTGTCTGTAAAAGAAAACCACCTGGATTCCCTCCATAAGTACCATCGTCAAAAACACTGGAATGAGCAGCCCAAGTATATTTTAATTTTCCAAAAGGAAATGATATAAAAGAACCATAATTTATTCCATATGTTTTTATTCCTTTTTTATAAAAATAATTAGATATTTCATAATTAGAAATAACTAAAATATTATGAAAATTACGTGATAATAATTCTACATCACAAACATGATCATAATGTGCATGAGTCAATAGAATATAATCTATTTTTGGAATAAGTTTTAAAAAATTGATCTTTTTATCAAAAGAAGGATTTCCAGAAAAAAAAGGATCTACTAATATATTTTTTTCATGTATTTCTAGTATACATGTGCTATGAGAAAGAAAAGTAACTTTCATATGTATGATAGTTTAATTTATAAAACCAATTCCTATACTAAATTCATGTAAAAAAGTAAGTATTACTAATTTTTTCAATTCTAGATTGAATAATTTTTTTTCCTTTATAAGAATTATTTTTTGAATGTGCAATATTAAAAAAATAGCAATAAAAATAAAAAAAATCCATTGATAAACAGAATTTTGGTTTAAAAAAATAAAAAAACCTCCTAAAAATATTGATATTAATATAACAAATGTATGATATAATTTAGCATATTTTATACCTAACCATACAGACATAGTATATTTTCCATTTTCATAATCATTATCCAAATCTCTCATATTATTTATATTCAAAACTCCTACATTCAAAAATCCTATAGACAAAGAAAGAAGAAATATATCCATACATAAAGTATGTGTATATAAAAAATAACTTCCTTCTACTGAAAAAATACCAAAAAAAATCATAACCAATAAATCACCCATCCCTGTTATATATCCATATGGACGAGATCCAATAGAATATCTTATTGAACTATATATACATATAAAAATTCCTATGAAATAGATGAAAAAAATAAAAATATTTTTCCATAAAAGAGTTTCACAAAATAAGAAAAAACCTGAAAAAAAAGATAATACAGAAAATATAAAAATAGCTTTTTTCATTTCTGATAAAGAAATTAGACCACATTGAATTGTTCTTTTAGGACCTATTCTTTTATAATTATCTACTCCTGTTATGCTGTCTCCATAATCATTTGAAAAATTGGCTAAGATTTGCAATAATAAAGCGGTAATCACACATAAAATATAAGAAATTAAACTTACATTTTTCCTAGATTGAGATATAAAAAAACTCAAAGTTATTCCAGAAAAAGATAAAGGTAAAGTATGAATACGAGCTGCAGTAATCCAATACTTTAATTTCATAAAAATTTCGTAAATTTTTTAAAATTTGGAGATCTTTTTTCTAAAAAAGCTTTTTTCCCTTCTTGAGATTCTTCCATCAAATAAAACATTAAAGTAGCATCTCCTGTTAATTGCATCAATCCATGTTGACCATCCAATTCAGCATTTAAACTACGTTTTATCATTCTTAAAGACATTGGACTTCTCTTTTGTATAATTCTACACCATTCTATAGTTTTTTTTTCCAATTCTTTTTTCTTTACAACTTTATTAATCAACCCCATTTCTAAAGCTTCTTTAGCTGTGTATTTTTTACATAAAAACCACATTTCTCGTGTTTTTTTTTGTCCAATATGACGGGCTAAATATGAACATCCAAATCCTCCATCAAAAGAACCTACTTTTGGACCTACTTGACTAAAAACAGCATCTTCAGATGCTATAGTTAAATCACAAACAACATGCAGAACATGTCCTCCTCCCACTGCATATCCATTAACCATGGCTATAACTGGTTTAGGGATTTCTCTTATTTTTTTGTAAAAATCTAAAATATTCAATCTTGGAATTCCATCTTTATCTAAATACCCTCCCATGCCTCTTGTAGTTTGATCTCCTCCAGAACAAAAAGATTTTTCTCCAGATCCAGTTATAATTAATACATCTATATCACTTCTGATACTACATATATTTATAGCATCTATCATTTCATTAACTGTTTCTACACGAAATGCGTTATGACACCATGGTCTATTAATCTCTATTTTAGAGATACCTTCTCCAAAAAAAAACAAGATATCTTCATATTTTTTTATGGAAACCCAATTTATAGTAGAATTCATAAATTGAAAATTGATGTTTATTTTTACAAAATAACAAAAAAAATAGATTTTTTATGTTATGTACCGAAATATGTTGTCTATATCTATAGGAGTTTTAATAAGTATTGTGGAAATATTTTTTTCCATGAAAATTGTAAAAAAATGGTTTACGAAAATACAATTTATTCCATTGAAAAAATTCAAGTATATTTTAACTGAAGCTCCTACTGAATTTTTTATAGTTTTAATTTTTTTTTATGCTTCTAGCGCATTATTAGGAAGTATGATAACTGCTTTTTTCGCACGAAATGCAAAAAAAGCTTATGCTATATTAACAGGTTTTATTTTATTTATCATCACATTATTTTATATGTATTTTTATCCATTCCCATTATGGTTTAAAATTATAATACCATCTGTTTTTTTTCCTTTTTCATATATAGGAGGAAATTTTATAGAATTTTTACAAAGAAAAAAATGGATAAATTAATAGATAAATAAATCCAGATACATATCCTATTAAAGCAATCCAACTAATCTTTTTTAAATACCAAAAAAAATCTATTTTTTCCATGCTCATAGCTGATACGCCTGCAGCAGATCCTATAAGAAAAATACTACCTCCTGTTCCAGAAACATAAGCAATAAAATGCCATAAATCATGATTTAAAGGATAATAAGAAAACATAGTTATAGTAGCAGCTACTAAAGGAACATTATCTATAACAGAAGAAATGAATCCAAATAAAAAAGTTGTAATTTTCCATGTAGAAACTGTTTCATTTATCCAATGAGATAAATAATATAAACTTCCTATAGATTCTAAAGAAGAAACAGAAAGTAAAATTCCCAAGAAAAATAAAATGCTAGATATGTCTACTTTTTTAAATGCATCATCTAAAATAGATATAGATTTATATTTTTTGGATGCTACAACAAGCATAATTCCTAAAGAAAACATCATTCCCATATACGGAGGGATTCCGATTATAGTTTTAAAAACTGGAACAAGCAACATGAGAGATAAACCTAGTTTTAACATAAAAAAACCTCTATTTCTACAACATTTTGATAAATCGTTTTTTTTTATTTGAATGTATCCATTAAAAATAGGCATATAAGATGCTATTAAAGTGGAAATAATCATACATAATACAGATGGTATAAATATTTTTTTAATAAGAGAAATTGTAGTGACTTTATTAGAAATCCATAACATCGTTGTAGTTATATCTCCAATTGGAGACCAAACTCCTCCTGCATTAGCAGATATAATAACTAATCCTAAATAATATAAACGATCTTTGTAATCGAGAATTGTTTTTTTCAAAATAGAAATTAAAACCATAGTAGCTGTAAGATTATCTATTATAGCAGATAAAAAGAAAGAAACTATACTTATAATCCATAAAAATTTACGTTTTGTATTATTTGTGCAAAATAAATCTCTGATAGCCTCAAATCCATAATATTTTTCAATAACAGCGATAATAGACATGGCTCCAATGATAAAAAAAACAATTTCAGATGCTTTTCCTAGATGAAATAATAATAGGTGTTTAGGATTTTTTTTCAGAATAAAATGTTGATCTAATTCATATTCATATACAGGAATATTTAAAAATATAATTAAAGACCAACAAATAACAGCCATCAAAATAGATGGAATAACTTTATTCACAGAAAAAAAATTCTCAAGAGTAATTAACAAATATCCAAAGATAAAAATTAAGATTACCATTGATTTTGTATTTCTCTATTCTATTTTTATTATTACTGTTAATGAATGAATGTTTAATTCCATTTTGAATAAGATGAATATTTTCCAAGTGCATTTTCAATACGTAATAATTGATTATATTTTGAAATTCGTTCAGAACGACATAATGAACCTGTTTTGATTTGTTCAATATTAAATGCCACAGAAAGATCAGCTATAAAAGAATCTTCAGTATCTCCAGAACGATGGGAAATAATATTTTTATATTTATTTTTTTTAGCGATATTAATTGTTTCAATTGTTTCTGTTAGAGTTCCTACTTGATTGACTTTAATTAAAATAGAATTTGCTACTTTTTTTTCTATTCCTTCATTTAGTTTTTTTGCTTGTGTAACAAAAAGATCATCTCCAACTAATTGAATTTTATCTCCTATTTCATGAGTTAGGAGTTTCCATCCTTCCCAATCATTTTGATCCATTCCATCTTCAATAGATATAATTGGATATTTTCTAACTAAATAAGATAAATAACGAATATGTTCTTCTCTTGATTTTATCAAATTCTTTGTTTTATTTTCTGATTTTTCAAATTTTTCAAAATGAGAATAATCATATTTATGATTTTTATAAAATTCAGAAGCAGCACAATCTATAGCTATTGCTATTTGATCATAAGGTTCATAATTTGCCATATGTATAGCTTCTAATATATGATCTAAAGCATCTTCAATTCCATTAAAATTTGGAGAAAATCCTCCTTCATCTCCTACACTGGTAGAAAAACCTTTTTTATCTAAAATATCTTTTAGATGATAAAATACTTTATGTCCCATTTGAATAGCTTCTACAAAAGAATTTGCTTTGATAGGAACTATCATAAATTCTTGAAAAACTATAGAAGAAGCATTTGAATGTTTTCCTCCATTTACAATATTTATCAAAGGAATAGGAAGTAAACAGGTATAAATTCCTCCTATATATTTATAAAGAGGAAGATTCAATTCATTTGATGCAGCTTTTGCTGTTGCCAAAGACACAGCCAAAATAGCATTAGATCCCAATCTTTTTTTATTAATTGTTCCATCTAATTCTAGCATTAATTGATCAATGTAAATTTGATCTAAAACGGGTTTTCCAATTAATTCAGGAGTAATAATATCATTAACATTTTGAACCGCTTTCAAAACTCCTTTTCCAAAAAAAATATTTTCTTTGTTATCACGTAATTCAAAAGTTTCATATTTTCCTTTTGATGTTCCAGATGGAACAGAAGCACGTCCTAGTATGTTGTTTTCTGTTATAACATCCACTTCTACAGTAGGATTACCTCTAGAATCCAATATTTGTCTGGCTTGAATATTTTTAATTTTACTCATTATTCACTTTTTTTATTTTTTTTCTGCTTCGTCTTATAGATTTTTTTATTTTTTTAGAAGTATAAATTTCATTGAAATCTACTAATTCTATAAGAGAAAAAGAAGCTTGATCTCCAAAACGAAATCCAGTTTTTATTATTCTCGTATATCCTCCAGGACGTTCACGTACTTTTTGAAAAATATCCTTAAATAATTCTGATACTGCTGTTTTATCTTTTAAATATGAAAAAATATTTCTTTTGGAGTGAGTGGTATGAATTTTTGATTTTGTGATAATAGGTTCTATATATTTTCTTAAAGCTTTAGCTTTAGCTAAAGTGGTAAAAATTCTTTTCTTTTTGATAAGAGAAGAAGCCATATTAGAAAGAAGAGATTTACGATGTCCACGTTTTCTTCCTAAATGATTATTCTTATTTCTATGATTCATTAATTAATAAATAATCTATTCTATATTTCTTTCAATTTTAATTGATATTCTTCTATTTTCATTCCAAAATATAAACCTTTTTCCTTCATTTTACTTTCTAATTCATCTAAAGACTTTTTACCAAAATTTCTCATTTTTAATATGTTATTTCTACTGCAACTGACTAAATCTTCTATAGTTGTTATAGATGCTGACTTTAAACAGTTTTTTGTACGAACAGATAGATCCATTTCACTTAATTTGGATTTTAACAAAGTTCTCATTCTAACAAATTCTTCATCATATTTTTTATCTTTGTTAATTTCCTCTTGTTTTTTTTCGCCTATTTTTTCATAAGAAAAAATAGAAAAATACTGAATTAATATTTTTGAAGCTTCCATTAAAGCTAATTTTGGACAAATAGATCCATCTGTTTTAATTTCCAATGAAAGATTTTCAAAGTCTGTTTTTTGTCCTACACGACAATTTTCTATCGTATATTTTACATTTTTTATAGGAGTGAAAATAGAATCTATGGGAATAGTTTCAATCGAAACTTCACTATTTTTTTTATTTTCTTCTGCAGGAACATAACCTCTTCCTTCTTCAATCGTAAAACTTATTTCTAAAGGAACTAATTCGTCTTTATTACAAATGATTAAATCTTCATTTAAAATTTGAAATCCAGAAATAAACTTATTTAAAATTTTCCCTGTTACTTGTTTTCCATGATTTATATAAGCATTTACAGTCTCCTTACAAGTGCCTGGTATTTCTTGTTTAAAACGAATTTTTTTGAAATTTAAAACAATTTCAGTAACATCTTCAATTACTCCTTCTATAGTAGAAAATTCATATTTAACTCCTTTTATTTTAATAGAAGTAACTGCAAATCCTTTCAAAGAACCCAATAAAACTCTTCTTAACGCATTTCCTAAAGTAATTCCATATCCAGGTTCTAAAGGGTTTAAATGAAAAATACCTTTATTATCTGAAAACTCAGATATTGTAATTCTATCAGGTTTTACAAAATCTAGAAAAGCCATTTGATTTACTTACTATTTTACTTTGTTTATTTTGAATATAATTCAACAATTAATTGTTCTTTAATATTTTCAGGAATTTGGATCCTTTTGGGCATCATTCTGAATATGCCCAACATATTTTTTTCATCTAAAATTAACCATTCTACCAATGGTCCTGTTTTTTTATTATACATAGAATTTAATATGACAGGATGTTTTTTAGATTTTTCTTTAATTTCTATTTTATCACCTGGTTTTAATCTAAAAGATGGAATATTAACTATTTTTTTGTTCACAAGAACATGTCTATGAGAAACAATCTGACGGGCAGAAGATCGAGATGGAGCAAACTTTAATCTAAAAACTATGTTATCTAAACGACTTTCACATGCTTGCAGTAATAATTCCCCGGTTATTCCTTTTTTTTTTGAAGCCTCAAGAAATAAACTTTCAAATTGTCGTTCCAATATTCCATAAGTATATCTTGCTTTTTGTTTTTCTATTAATTGAATAAAATATTCTGAACGTTTTCCTCTACGACGATTATTCCCATGTTGACCAGATGTATTTTTTTTTCTTCCAAAATATTTATCTTCCCCATAAATACATTCTCCAAATCTTCTAGAAATTTTAGTTTTAGGTCCTATATATTTTGCCATAATTCTTTGATCTTTAAAAAAAAAGAATATTAAACTCTTCTTCTTTTAGGGGGACGACAACCATTATGTGGTAAGGGGGTTATATCTTTGATTATTGTGACTGTAATTCCAGAATTACTCAAAGCTCGTATAGCAGCATCTCTTCCAGCTCCAGGGCCTTTAATTTTTACTTCCACTTTTTTGATCCCAGCATTTAATCCTTCTTTTGCTACATTTTCTGCTACCATTTGAGCCGCATATGGAGTATTTTTCTTAGATCCTCTAAAATTCATTTTTCCAGCAGAAGACCATGCAACTACATCACCTTTTTTATTTGTTAAGGTTATAATAATATTATTAAAAGTAGCTTGAATATGAGCTTCTCCCAATGGATCTACCACTACTGATCTTTTTTTATTATTTCTCAATGATGATTTTACCATATTTATTTTGTGACTTTTTTCTTATTCGCTACAGTTTTCTTTTTTCCTTTTCTAGTTCTACAATTATTTTTTGTTTTCTGACCTCTTAATGGCAAACTCTTTCTGTGTCTAGTTCCTATATAGCATCCTATATCCATAAGTCGTTTGATGTTAAGTTGTGTCTCAGATCTTAATTCTCCTTCAATTTTTATATAATCAGATATATACTTTCTAATTTTACTGATTTCATCATCAGACCAATTTTCCACTTTTTTATTTTCGTCTATTCCAATAGAATAAAGTATTTTTTTTGATAGACTTTTCCCTATTCCATACAAATAAGTAAGACCAACAACTCCTCTTTTAGATCTTGGAAGATCTACTCCTGAAATTCTTACAGACATATAACGTACTACTTACTTAATTTTATTCACCCTTGTCTTTGTTTAAATCTAGGATTTTTTTTGTTAATAATACGTAAATGTCTTTTTCTACGAACTATTTTACAATTATCAGTTCTTTTTTTTAAAGACGCTCTTGTTTTCATAAAATAAAATTTAATTTGTATCAATCAATATCTATAAGTTATTCTTCCTCTCTCTAAATCATAAGAGGACATTTCTAATCTCACTTTATCTCCTGGTAGGATTTTTATGTAATGCATCCTCATTTTTCCTGAAATATGAGCCTTAACAATACATCCATTTTCTAATTCCACACGAAACATTGCATTTGGAGATGAATCGATAATAGTACCATCAACTTCAATATGCTTTTGTTTAGCCATAATACCAACAATTTGTTTATAATAATATACACAAAAAAATTATTATTTGGTATATTTATTACTACGATATTTCATCATCATTAATCCATCATAATGATAATTTAAAAGATATATATTCACTTGTTGTGATATATCTAAAATCACTCCTACTACAATTAATAATGATGTCCCTCCATAAAATAATGCAAAACTTTGAGTAAATCCTATACGAAAAACTATGGATGGTAATATCGCGATTATTGCCAATAAAACAGCACCAGGTAATGTTATTATTGATAAAATACGATCTATATATTCAGCAGTTTCTTTTCCAGGTTTAATCCTAGGAATATGACCTCCATTTCTTTTTAAATCATCAGCCATTTGATTTACTGGAATAGCAATTGCTGTATAAAAAAAAGTAAAAATTATAACTAATATGAAAATAGTTAAATTATACCATAAACCATAAATATCTTGAAAAAGATGAAAAAAATTCTTAATATTTATGTTTTTCACATGGTCAGAAAAGGTTAATGGAAATAACATAATAGCTTGAGAAAATATGATAGGCATAACACCAGCCGATGTCATTTTGAGTGGTATATATTGATGTTTTTTATGAAAAAACTGAGAATCTAAATCTAATCCCAAAGATTTATAATGAGAAACGTATTGTACTGGTATTTTTCTAATTGCTTGAATAATTATGACAGAAAATAAAATGACCAATAACCATAATAGAAATTCAAAAAATAAAACGATTAATCCTCCATTTCCAATTTCTAATTTTCTAAAAACTTCTTTACTTATAGCATCTGGAAAACGTGCTATGATTCCAGACATAATAATTAAGGATATTCCATTTCCTATTCCTTTGTCTGTAATTTTATCTCCCAACCACATAGTAAATAAAGTTCCTGAAGTTAAAATCATTACCCCTATAATCCAAAACATACTTTTTCCATAAAAAGTATTTAAATCGATTAAATAAGTAGTTCTAGAAGAAGAAAAAGGAATAAATTGCTGAGTGAAAGAAATAAGATATACAGGTGCTTGAATGAAGCATATACCTACAGTTATCCATCTAGTAATAAAACTAATTTGTTTTCTTCCGCTTTCTCCATCCCTTTGCAATTTTTGTAAATAAGGAATAATTATGCACATTAATTGTATTATAATAGAAGCAGATATATAAGGCATGATACCTAAAGCAAAAACAGATGCGCGATTGAAAGCTCCTCCTGTAAAAGAGGACAAAATTTGCATTAATCCTTTAGAACCTGAATGGAATTTTTCTATGAAATCGCTAATCCCTAAAGGATTAACTCCTGGAATAGGAATATAGGCTCCAAAACGATATACTAGTAATAAACCTAAAGTTATTCCTATTTTTTTTCGCAATTCTTTGACATTCCAAATATTGAAAAAAGCTATAATAAAATTATCCATAGTAATTATTTCATAAATATGGCTTTTCCTCCTATTTTTTTTATGGAAAATAAAGCTTTTTTGCTAAACTGATTTGCATGTATACTTAATGAAGTAAGAAGTTTCCCTCTTCCTAAAATTTTAACAAAATCGTTTTTTCTAACTAAATTATTTTTTAAATAAAATTCTTTATTGATAATGTTTTTTTCTTGTTCTTGAGAAATTTTATTAATACAATTTTGAATTGTATCTAAATTAATTCCAACAATTTTTTTTTTAATATTTCTTTTAAATCCAAATTTTGGTATTCTTCTTTGAATAGGCATCTGTCCCCCTTCAAATCCTTTTTTTTTAGAAAAACCGGATCTAGATTTTGCTCCTTTATGACCTCTACCACAAGTACCTCCCTTTCCTGAACCTTGTCCCCTTCCCAATCTTAATTTTCCTTTTTTAGATCCCTTATTTGGATGTAAATGATTGATTTTGAAATAAAATTCATCCATCATACACTTGTTTTGTAGTAATTCCTCTTTGTTTTGCTATAATATAAACATCTCTCATATAGCTTAATGCTTTAATTGTCGCTTTTATAACATTATGATGATTAGAAGACCCTTTAGATTTGGATAAAACATTTCTTAATCCTGCCGCTTCAAGAACCGCTCTTATAGGACCTCCAGCTATTATTCCTGTCCCATCAGAAGCTGGTTTAATAAGAATACGTGCTCCTCCATATTTAGACTCCTGTTCATGAGGAACAGTTCCATTAGAAAGATATACCTTACAAAGATTTCTTTTTGCTTGTTCCCCAGCCTTATGAATAGCATCAGGAGCTTCTTTAGATTTTCCAAAACCATAACCTACTATTCCATTTTCATTTCCTTTAATAACAATAGCACTAAAACTAAAATATCTTCTTCCTTTAGTAACTTTACAAACCCTTGTTACTCCAACTAGCTTTTCTTTTAATTCTAATCCCGTATATTTTATTCTTTTTTCATACATAATTTTAAAATTCTAAACCCATTTCTCTGATTCCCTCAGCTAAAGATTTAATCCGACCATGATATAAATACTTTCCTTTGTCAAATACTAATTTTTGGATTTTCAATTTTTTTGCTCTATTTCCCAATAATTTTCCAACTTCATGAGCTAATTCGGTTTTATTTTTTTTATATTTATGAAATATCCCTTCTCTTGAAGAAGATGAAACTAAAGTAGTTCCACATAAATCATCTATAATTTGTACATATATTTCTTTATTACTTCTAAAAACGGAAATTCTCGGTCTATTCGAATTTCCAAAAATTTTTTTTAATTTTTTTTTTTCATTTTAAAATTATTTTTAAGCGGATTTTCCTGTTTTTCTTCTAACTTCTTCTCCAAAATATCTGATTCCTTTTCCTTTATAGGGTTCCGGTTCTCTGAAAGATCTAATTTTTGCCGCTATTATACCTAACAATTGTTTGTCATAAGATTTTAAAATAATAATGGAATTTTTTCCTTTTTCAGTTTGAATTTCTACATTTATTTCTTTAGGAAGTTGCATCATAATATTATGAGAAAAACCTAAATTTAAATCTAAAATTCCTCCATTATAATAAGCTCTATATCCAATTCCTACTAATTCCAGTTTTTTTTGAAACCCTTTTGAAACTCCTGTAATCATATTTTTAATTAACACATGGTATAATCCATGCAAAGATTTAGATCTTTTATCTTCTTGATTCCTAATAATTAATAATTGATCTTGATCTAAATTCAATTGAAATTCTTTTGAAATTTTCTGACTTAATTTCCCCAAAAATCCTGTTACGAATATTTCGTGATCAATTATTTTTAAATTTACATTTTTAGGAATAAAAATAGGTTTTTTTCCAATTCTAGACATTTCTTAATTTTGTTTACCAATCAATATACATAACATAATATTTCTCCTCCTATTTTTTTCTTTTTTGCTTGTTTATCTGTAATAATTCCACTAGAAGTGGAAATAATAGCAATCCCTAACCCATTCAACACTCTAGGTATATTCTTATATTTACAATATTTTCTTAATCCTGGTTTACTAATTCTAATAATCTCCTGAATAACAGAAACATTTTCTTTATAATATTTTAAAGCTATTTTAATTGTTTTTTTATCTTCTTCTATTTTATAATCTAGAATATATCCATTTTCTAATAATACACGAACAATTTCTTTTTTTATGTTAGAAAACGGAACTTCAAGAAGTTTATGTTTTACAAAACTAGCATTTCGAACCCTAGTTAAAAAATCAGCTATTACATCCATAATACATATTTTTCGTTACCAACTTGCTTTTTTGACTCCAGGAATAAGTCCTTGAGAAACCAAATTTCTAAAAACAATACGAGATATTCCAAACTGACGCATATATCCTCTACATCTACCAGTAATAGAACATCTGTTTCTTAATCGAACAGGAGAAGCATCTCTAGGCAATTTTTGCAATAATTCATAATTTCCAGCCTTTTTCAAGGCTTTTCTTTTATTTGCATATTTTAAAACCATTTTTTCTCTTTTCCTTTGTCTTGCTTTAACAGATTCTTTAGCCATTTTTATTTTTTTTAAAAGGAATTCCAAACAAAGATAAAAGACTTTTAGCTTCTTCATTTTTTTTTGTAGAAGTAACAAATGTTATATTCATACCCATATTTTTTTTAATTTTATCAATATTTATTTCAGGATAAATCACTTGTTCTATAATTCCCATATTATAATTTCCATAATTATCAAAACTACTTTTTTTCATTCCATTAAAATCCCTCACCCTAGGTAAAGAAACAACAATAAGTCTCTCCAAAAATTCATACATTTTTATTCTTCTCAAAGTTACTTTGACTCCTATCGGCATCCCTTTTCTAAGTTTGAATCCTGATTCATCATGTTTAGAATAACAAAAAATAGCTTTTTGTCCTGTAATACTTGTTATTTCATTCATAGAATGATCTATAATTTTTTTATCAAAAACAGACGAACCAACTCCTTGATGAATAACTATTTTTTCTAATCTAGGAACTTCCATAACAGAACGATATTCAAACTTCTTTATCAAAATAGGAACTATTTTTTCTTTGTAAAGTTTTTGCAATTTAGATTGATAAATCATCTTCGATTCTAATTAATTTTTTTCAAATTAGATAAATGTATGGGAGCTTCTTTTTCTATAATTCCACCTTTAGGTTTTTTTGGAGAGGGTTTAGTATGTCTTTTAATCATATTTATTCCACGTATAATAGCCTTGTTTTTTTTTGAAAAAATTTTAACAATTATACCTTCAGTTCCCTTATAATTTCCTGATAGAACCAATATTTTGTCTTCTCTTTTTATTTTTCTTTTCATGTAAAAACATTTTTATAAAACTTCTTGTGCTAAAGAAACAATTTTCATATATTCTTTTTCTCTAAGTTCTCTTGCTACTGGACCAAACACTCTTGTTCCCATTATTTCTCCAGAAGCATTAATTAACACACAAGCATTATCATCAAAACTTATATAAGATCCATCTTTCCTTCTAGTTCTATTTTTTGTCCTGATCAATACAGCTTTACAAACTTGTCCTTTTTTTACTATACTTCCTCCAGAAACAGCAACTTTTACAGTAACTACAACAGTATCACCCAATGAAGCATATCTTCTTCTAGTTCCACCTAACACCCTAATAATTAAAACTTCCTTAGCTCCTGTATTATCCGATACTTTACATCTAGATTCTTGTTGCAACATCATCAATCAGATTTTTTCAATATAGAAACTAATCTCCAAGACTTTCTTTTACTCACAGGACGTATTTCCATAATATTTACTTTATCTCCATTTTTAGATATATTTTTTTCATCATGAACCATATATTTTTTTTTCTTTGTAACACTTTTTCCATAGTATCTATGTTTTACTTTCTTAATTTCATATACAACAACAGTTTTATTCATTTTATCACTTATAACTATTCCTTGTCTTTGTTTTCGAGTATTTCTAATTTTTTTCTCAGATTGAGATATCATTGGTTTATTTTATTATATTCTGTTTTTAATTTAGCAATGTTTCTTCTAAGAAATCTAATTTTCATAGGATTTTTTAATGTTTTGATATGATGGTAAAATTTCATATTTTGATAATCTTTTTGATATTGTTTAATTTTTTTCATCAAATCATGAATTGGAATTTTATTTGTATTTAAATTATTCATAATTTTATTTCATGAGAAAAAACAAATTTTACTTTTATAGGAAGTTTCTGAGCAGCTAACCTTAATGCTTCTTTAGCTATATTCATTTCTACTCCATCTATTTCAAATAATATTCTACCAGGTTTAACTACAGCTACCCAAAATTCAACAGGCCCTTTTCCTTTTCCCATACGTACTTCCTGTGGTTTTTTTGTAGCAGGTTTATCAGGAAAAATGTTAATCCATAATTTTCCTTCTCTTTTCATATATCTTGTAGCAGCGACTCTTGATGCCTCTAATTGTCTAGAAGTAATCCAAGATCCTTCTAAAGCTTTAACCCCATATAAACCTCTAGAAAGAAGAAAACCTTTTTTAGCATTCCCACGAATTCTTCCTTTTTGTTTCTTTTTATATTTTGTTTTTTTTGGTTGTAACATATATCAAATACTTAATACTTACATATGTTAAGGTATGAAGACTTATTTATTTTTTTTTCTGTTCATGTAAGAAAATCTATGACTTCTTTGTCTTTTTTGAGTTTCTAATAATGGAGTCAATTCTCTTTTTCCATATATTTCTCCTTTCATTATCCATACTTTAATCCCTATACTTCCATAAACAGTATGAGCTACTGCCATATGATAATCTACATCAGCACGAAAAGTTCCAAGAGAAATTCTTCCTTCTTTGTAAGTTTCACATCTTGCCATTTCTGAACCATTAAGTCTTCCAGAAATTTGAATTTTTATACCTTGAGCATTCATTCTTATAGCAGAAAGAACAAATAATTTAATTGCTTTCTTATAAGAAATACGATTTTCAAGTTGTCTAACCAAACCTTTCGCAATTAATGGAGCATCTAATTCAGGACGTTTTACTTCAGAAATATTGATTTGTATTTCTTTTTTAGTGAGTTTTTTTAATTCTTTTCTTACTGTATCTACTTCATCTCCTCTTTTTCCTATTACAAGAGCTGGTCTTGATGTTCTAATCGTTATTGTTATAAATTTTAAAGTTCTTTCTATAAAAATACGGGATACTATTCCTTTTGGAAATCTAGCTTCTATATATCTTCTTACTTTAAAATCTTCCTGTATTCTGTCTTTGTAATTATTACACCAACTAGATTGCCATCCTGTTATAATTCCCAAACGATTAACAATTGGATTTGTTTTTTGTCCCATAAAAAATTATATTTCTTTTTTTTTGTCTAAAAAAACTATGATATTACTTGATCTTTTTCTTATTCTATGTCCTCTTCCTTGAGGAATAGGACGTAGTCTTTTTAGGGTTTTACCTTGATTTACTCTAATTTCTTTTATATATAAAAATTCTCTATGATCAGAATTATATTGATGATGCTTTATTTTCCAGTTAGATAACAAAGAAAAAAGTAATTTTTTGAAAATTAAAGAAATTTTTCTTTTTTTACTATAAGTTAAAAGATCCAAAGCTAGATAAATTTCTTTATTTTTAATTAAATTTGCTATCAATCTCATTTTCCTAGGAGAGTTTCTTATTCCATTCAAAGAAGCTGAAACTATGTTTGTTTCCTGTTTCATATTTTCCTAATTTTTTGTTGTTTTCAACTTATTTTTGGATCCTGCATGTCCTCTAAAAACACGGGTAGGAGCAAATTCTCCAAGCTTATGACCAATCATATTTTCCGTAATATATACATTGATAAATTGTTTTCCATTATGAACAGAAAAAGTTTGTCCGACAAAATCGGGTAAAATTGTGGAAGGCCTAGACCAAGTTTTTATTATTGTTTTTTTATCTAATTTTAGATTGTTCAATACTTTTTTATGTAATTTGTGAGAAACAAATGGGCCTTTTTTCAAAGATCTTGCCATGATTGTAAATGTTTATTTCCTTCTTTTTTGTAAAATATATTTATTAGAATATCGTTTTTTAGAACGAGTTCTAAATCCTTTAGCGGGTTTTCCTTTTCTATTTCTAGGTATTCCTCCAGAAGCCTTTCCTTCTCCTCCTCCCATTGGATGATCTACAGGATTCATAGCAACACCCCTTGTTCTAGGTCTCCTTCCTATGTGTCTTTTTCTTCCAGCTTTTCCAAATGTTTCTAACTGATGATCAGGATTAGAAACAATTCCAATTGTAGCCATACAAGTAACCATGATCATTCTAACTTCTCCAGAAGGAAGTTTAATTGTCGCATATTTTTCATCTTTTGCAAATAATTGAGCAAAAGATCCAGCACTTCTTGCTATTTTAGCACCTTGTCCTGGTTTAAGTTCTATACAAGATATATTGGTCCCTAAAGGGATTTCACTTAAAAAAGTAGAATTTCCTATGTTAAAAGATATATTTTTTCCGGAAATTACTTTTTCTCCTATTTTGAATCCTTCCATTGATACAATATACCTTTTTTCTCCATCCTTATAATGAAGTAAAGATATAAAACAAGACCGATTGGGATCATATTCTATAGATTTTATAATAGCAGAAATCCCAAATTTTTTTCTTTTAAAATCTATTTTTCTATATTTTTTTTTATGTCCACCACCAACATAACGCATGGTCATACGACCTACATTGTTTCTACCTCCAGATTTACACTTTCCTTTTACTAAAGTTTTTTCGGAATTAAATTTTGTAGTAAGTTGATCAAAACAATTTACAATTCTAAAACGTTGACCAGGTGTTATAGGTTTTAACTTTTTTATTGACATTAAAATTCTTCTTTGTTTAAAAAATCAATTTTTTGATTTTCAAAAAATTGAACAATAGCTTTTTTTATTTTATTGGTTTTTCCATAAAGAAACCCTTTTTTAGTATACTTAGATTTGTTTTTTCTAGGATAAATCATTGTTCTAATACTTTTTACAGAAAAACCAAACAATTTATTTATTTTTTTTTGAATTTGAATTTTATTACAATTTATATCTACAGAAAAAGTATAACAATTATATTTATTTCCTTTATAAGATTTTTCTGTGATAAAAGGTTTTATTAAAATCATATTTGTTTTTATTAATGCATAGATAAAAATTGATAAATTTTTTTTACGGAATCTTCAGAAAAAATAATATATGGAAATTTTATCAATGAAAAACAATCTAATTCGTTTACACTTAACAATTTAAAATTAGTTAAGTTTCTAGAAGATAAATATAAGTTTTTGTTTGTTTCTCCAATGATCATTAATGATTTTTTATTTTCTAATTGTAAAGATTTTAGTAATTTTAAAAAAAATTTAGTTTTTGGAGCATTTAATTTTAAGTTTTCTATAATTAAAATTTTATTACGTACTAATTTTTGTTCTATAAGAAATTTTCTGACTATATTTTTAGTACGTTTGTTTAATTTTATTAAATACTTTCTTGGTTTAGGACCAAAAACTCTTCCCCCTCCTCTAAAAATAGGATTTTTTATGTTCCCTTTTCTAGAACCTCCAGTTCCTTTCTGTCTATGTAATTTTTTAGTACTTCCAGATAATTCTCCTCTTTCTTTAGATTTATGTGTTCCTTGACGTTGAGCTAATAAATATCTTTTGATCTCTAAATACAGAGAATGATTATAAGATTTTTTAAAAAAAATAGTTTCGTGAAACTCTATTCTTTTATCAGTATCATTCCCTTGAATATCTAAAATTTTTAATTTCATTCTTTTTTTTGAATCATTAAATATGAATTTTTATTTCCTGGAACTGATCCTTTTAGAATCATGAGATTGTGATTGGTTTCTATTTTCAATATTTTTAAATTTTTAATAGTTACGTTTTTTTTTCCCATTTTTCCAGCCATTTTTTTTCCTTTAAAAACACGTGATGGATCAGAGCCAGCTCCTATTGATCCTGGAGCTCTCAAACGATTATGTTGTCCATGAGTACTTTCTCCCACTCCTGAAAAATTATGTCTTTTAATTACACCTTGAAACCCTTTTCCTTTAGAAATTCCTTTTACATTTACTAATTCCCCTTCTTTGAAAATATCAACTTTGATCAAAGTCCCCAAAACCAAATTAGATACTTTATTCATTTTAAATTCAAACAATTTTTTTTTCGGAGATAATCCTGCTTTTTTAAAATGACTAAATAAAGGTTTATTAGTTTTTATAACTTTTAGATCATCTATTCCCAATTGAATAGAAGAATAACCATCATTTTTTATTGTTTTTATTTGAACAATATAACAAGGCCCTACTTGAATAAGGGTACATGAAACATGTTCTCCATTTTCCAGAAAAATCCTAGTCATTCCTATATTTTTTCCTATTAATCCATTCATATTTTTATACTTTTATTTCTGCTTCTACTCCACTGGGTAATTCCAATTTCATTAAAGCATCTACTGTTTTAGACGAAGCGTTATGAATTTGTAAAAGTCTCTTATGAGTAGGAAGAAAAAATTGTTCTCTTGATTTTTTATTTACATGAGGAGAACGTAATACTGTAAATATTTTTTTTTCAGTAGGCAAAGGAACTGGTCCGTTCAGTACAACTCCTGTGGGAAGGACAGAATTTACAATTTTCTCGGCTGATTTGTCTAATAAATTATAATCATAAGATTTTAATTTAATTTTTATATCATGACCCATAGTATATCAATTTTTTCTTCTATTATTTTTTTTTTGATTTTTATTTTCTATAATTATATTTTCTATTATAGTTACAGGGACTGTATCATAATGGGAAAACTCCATAACAGAAGTCCCTCTACCAGAAGAAAGTGTTCGTAATACAGTAACATATCCAAACATTTCTGATAATGGAACTAAAGCTTGAATTGCTTTTATATTATTTTTACTATTCATATTTTGCAGAATTCCTCTTCTACGATTTAAATCTCCTATTATATCTCCCATATTTTCTTCTGGAATGAGAACTTCCAATTTCATAATTGGTTCTAATAAAATAGGGTTAGCTTTCTTTGCCGCTTTTCTAAAACCTAATTTTCCTGCTAATTCAAAAGATAGTTGATCAGAATCAACAGAATGATAAGATCCATCTAAAACAGTAACTTTAGCACTATCTATTTCATATCCAGATAAAGGACCATTTTTCATCATTTCTCTAAATCCCTTTTCTATAGAAGGAACATATTCTTTTGGGATATTTCCTCCTTTTATTTTATTAATAAAAACTAATCCAGTTTGACCTATATTTCCGGGTTCCAATCTAAATAATATATCCGCATATTTTCCTCTACCTCCTGTTTGTTTTTTATAAATTTCTCTATGTTCTACTAAATTCGTTAGAGCTTCTTTATATTCTACTTGAGGTTTTCCCTGATTAACTTCTACTTTAAATTCTCTCTTCATCCTATCCACAATAATTTCCAAATGAAGTTCACCCATACCGGAAATAATAGTTTGACCTGTATAATTATCTGTTCTCACTTGAAAAGTAGGATCTTCTTCCATTAATTTTGATAAAGCAAAACTCATTTTATCTATATCCGATTTATATTTAGGCTCAATAGCTAACCCAATTACTGGTTCGGGGAATAATATTGTTTCCAACAAAATTGGATATTTTTCATCACACAAAGTATCACCTGTTTTTATGTCTTTGAACCCTACCACCGCAGCTATATCTCCAGCTCCAATTTTATCTACTGGATTTTGTTTATTTGCATGCATTTGATATATCCTAGATATTCGTTCTTTATTTCCTGATCTAGCATTAAAACTATAAGAACCTGATCCTATCTTTCCAGAATAAACTCTAAAGAAGGCTAATCTACCAACAAAAGGATCACTTGCAATTTTAAAAGCCAAGGCAGAAAAAGGTTCATTTTCACTAGGTTTTCTTGTTTCTTTCTTTTGATTTATAGGATTTACTCCCACTATATCTTTTACTTCAAGAGGAGAAGGTAAATATCTACATATAGCATCCAATATAGCTTGAACTCCTTTATTTTTGAAAGAAGAACCACATAAAATAGGAATAACATTCATTTTTATGGTATTTTCTCGTAAAGAAAAAAGAATTTCCTCTTTTGAAATAGAAGAATAATTTTCCTTTCCATATAAAAACTTTTCCATGATTACATCATCATGTTCAGATAACGTTTCAAGAAGTTGATTTTGATAATCACAAACCATATTTTTCATATTTTCTGGAATAGGAATCTGATAATATGTCATTCCATAATTTTTTTCATCCCATATAATAGATTTATTTTCAATTAAATCTATGACTCCTTTAAAATTATCTCCAATTCCAATAGGAATTTGTAGAGGAATTGAATTTGCTCCTAAAATTTTCCGTATTTGAGAACATACATTAAAAAAATCAGCACCTTGACGATCCATTTTGTTTACAAAAGCTATTCTAGGAATCTCATATTTATCTGCTTGTCTCCATATAGTTTCAGATTGAGGTTCTACCCCATCTACTGCACTAAATAAAACGACCATTCCATCTAAAACTCTCATAGATCTTTCTACTTCTACAGTAAAATCTACATGACCTGGAGTATCTATAATATTAATTTGATATTTCTTTCTATTATACATCCATTCACAACATGTAGCTGCAGAAGTAATCGTTATTCCACGTTCTTGCTCTTGTTGCATCCAATCCATAGTAGCCGCTCCATCATGAACTTCTCCTATTTTGTGATTTATTCCTGTATAAAATAAAATTCTTTCTGTAGTAGTAGTTTTTCCCGCATCAATATGCGCTGCGATTCCTATATTTCTTGTATATTTTAAATCTTTTTCCATACATAACTAAAATCTAAAATGCGAAAAGGCTTTATTTGCTTCGGCCATCTTATGAATATTTTCTTTTCTTTTCACAGCTTCACCTTGTTCATGAAAAGCGTCCCATGTTTCATATGCCAATTTATTAGCCATTGTTTTTTCATTTCTAGTAGAAGCACTAGATATTAACAATTTCATTGCTTTTGTTATTTTACTATTAGAAGAAATAGGAACAGGCACTTGGATATTAGATCCTCCTATACGACGACTTCTCACTTCTACATGAGGCATGACATTTTTTAATCCTTCCTTCCATATTTCCAACGCAGGCTTTTCTTCTTTTTCCTTGATCATGTCTATTTTTTCCATAGCATTGTAAAATATATTATAAGCTATATTTTTTTTACCATTTTTCATTAAATGATTCACAAAACGTGTTACTAGAGGATCATGAAATTTAGGATCAGGAAAATATACTTTTTCTTTTTTTTTAACTTTTCTCATTAATAGTTTAATCTTTTTTAGCTATTTTAGCTCCATATTTACTTCTACTTTTTTTTCTTCCATTGACTCCAGCTGTATCTCTAGCCCCCCGTACTATTTTATATTTTACCCCTGGTAAATCCTTTACTCTTCCTCCTTTAACTAATACAATAGAATGTTCTTGAAGATTATGTCCTTCTCCTGTAATATAACTAATGACTTCTCTTCCGTTTGTAAAACGAACACGAGCGACTTTTCGCATAGCGGAGTTTGGTTTCTTTGGTGTAGTAGTATAAACTCTAGTACAGACTCCTCTTTTTTGAGGACAAAATTCTAGAGCTACAGATTTCCTCTTTTTAGAAACAGAATTTCTTCCTTTTCTTATTAATTGCTGTATAGTAGGCATATCCTATATTTAAAATGCAAATTATGTTATTTAATAATAAATTACAAAACTTCAAAATTCATGTTAATATAATATTTAATATTAATGAATTTTTTGATTTTGAAAAGAATCTTCTTCTAATGATTTTATATTAAGTTCTTTATAAATATAACGAAAAGTTGAAAGTAAACAAGGTAATCCATCTACAATCGCTACATTATGTTCATAATGAGCTGAATTTTTGTTATCTAGAGTAGTAATTGTCCATCCATCCTTATGAAAAACTATTTCAGATGAACCAATGGTTACCATTGGTTCTATAGAAAGAACTAATCCTTCTTTTAATTTAAAACCTTTTCCTTTTTTTCCAAAATTTGGAATTTTTGGATCTTCATGCATATTTTTCCCCAATCCATGACCTACAAGATCTTTCACTACATTATAACCATGTTTTTCAACATAAGATTGTATTGAATAACCTATATCTCCAATACTATTTCCATATTTACAATTGGATATTCCAATGTAAAGAGATTTTTTAGAACATTCTAAAAATTCTTTTGTATCACAAGATACTTTTCCAACTTCAAAAGTATAAGCATGTTCTCCATAAAATCCATTCATATAAACTCCACAATCTATAGATAATATATCTCCTTCACATAAAGGGGTCCGATTAGGAATTCCATGTACTACTTGATTATTTGGAGAAACACACAAAGTATTCGGAAAATTATATAATCCTAAAAAAGCGGGTTTTCCACCATGATCACGAATAAAAATTTCTGCAAGTTTATCTAAATAAAGAGTATGAATCCCTGGTTTTACTTCTTTAGCTAACATTCCTAATGTTTTAGAAGCTAAAAAAGCACTTTTTTTAATTAAAATTATTTCTTCAATAGTTTTCAATTGTATCAAAACAAAATTATTTTTTATAATTTTTTATGATCATAGAAGTTCCATTCATAATTTTAGGAATAGGAAGACCCATTAATTGTAAAATAGTAGGAGCTACATCTGATAATATTCCTTCCTTTTTTAGAAAAAAATCTTTTTTTTTTATATTTTGATCTAAAAGAATAAAAGGAACTTGAGATGTAGTATGAGCTGTATGAGGTGTTCCATCTAAATTAATCATATAATCTGCATTTCCATGATCTCCTACTATAATAACTGTATATGAATTTTTTATAGCTTCTTCAGAGCAATCTTTTACACATTTATCAACAAATTCACATGCTTTTATTGTTTCTTTCATTTTACCACTATGTCCCACCATATCTGGATTTGCAAAATTTAGACAAATAAAATCTGACTGTTTTCTTTTCAATTCAGGAATAATTTTTTTTACAATATTTTCTGCACTCATTTCAGGTTTTAAATCATAAGTAGAAACTTTAGGAGATTCACATAAAATTCTTATTTCTCTATGAAAAGGAATTTCTCTCCCTCCTGAGAAAAAAAAAGTAACATGTGGATATTTTTCTGTTTCAGCTATACGTATTTGTTGTTTCCCTTCATTTTCTAAAATTTCTCCCAAAGTTTCTGACAAATATTCTTTCTCAAAAAGAACATGAACCCCTTTATATTTAGGATTAAAACAAGTCATAGTTATATAATAAGATAAATTTAATTTTTTCATTTTTGGAAAAAAAGTATTGTTTCTTGTCAAAAGTTCTGTAATTTGTCTGGAACGATCAGGACGAAAATTGAAACAAAAAACAACATCTCCATTTTCAATTCTGGAAATAGGAATTTCATTTTCATCAACAATGATTAAAGGAAATAGAAATTCATCTGTGACTCCATTAGTATAAAATTTTTCTATCGATGAAATAATATTTTTAGTAAAAATTCCTTTTGAATTAACCATGGCATCATATGCTTTTTTAGTTCTTTCCCACTTATGATTACGGTCCATTGAATAATATCTTCCGATAACAGAAGACAATTTTCCAACATATTGTTCAGTCATATTCAAAAGTTTTCTTATATAAAAAATACTCCCTTTTGGAGAAGAATCTCTTCCATCTGTAAAAACATGTATAAAAACATCTTTCATTTTTTTTTTATGAGCTATTTTAAGCAAATAAAAAAGATGATTCATATGTGAATGAACCCCTCCATCAGATAATAATCCAATAAAATGAATTCTTTTTTTAGAAGTAACAATCTCATCAAAAAAAATATTTATTTTTTTTAAAAACGATTCGTTTTTAATAGAAGCATTAATTTTCTCCAAACTTTGAATAACTTTTCGTCCAGCTCCCAAATTTATATGTCCCACCTCTGAATTTCCCACTTGTCCCTCAGGTAATCCAACATCACTTCCTGATGCTTTTAGTTTACTACAAGGAAAATTTTTAGAACAATAATCAATGAATGGAGTAAAAGCTTGTTCTATTGCAGAAGAATAATGATTTTGATAAGAAGATAAACCCCAACCATCCAAAATTATTAATATTAATTTCTTCATTTAATTTTTATTTAAATACTAATTCTTTTAAAAAGATTTATTTTTAAGTTTTTATCATGTTTATCTAAATATTCTTGAACAGTTATTTTATCCTCTTTTATAAATTTTTGATTAAGAAGAGTATTTTCTAGTATAAATTTTTTAATTTTTCCCTGAATTATATTTTTTTTTATAGAATCAGATTTATTTTTTTTTTGAACTTGATCTTCAATAATTTCAATTTCTTCATTCATTAATGAATGTGGGATTTCTTTTTCATGAATAGCTATAGGATTCATAGCAGTTATATGCATTGCTATATCCTTAGCCATAGATATATTGTTTACTTTTTTAGAAAAACCAACTAATGTTGCTATTTTATTATTAGTATTATGAGTATAGTTCATTACAAATGGAGAATCTATTTTCTCAAAAATTTTTAATTCTAATTTCTCCCCTACAACTCCCATGTAATTTACAATCATTTCCTGTATACTTCCGTACTCATTATACGAACTAGATAAAAAATCAGTTTTATTATTAAATAATAATGATTGTTTTGAAAGTATGGACAAAAGACTCAAAAATTCAGAATTTTTAGATAAAAAATCAGTTTCGCAACTAATTCCTATGATTGTTCCACAAGAATAATTAAAATTTACAGAAGAAATGATAGCACCATCTTTCATTTTAGAGAATGAACGATTAATTGCTATCTTCTCTCCTTTTTTTCGTAAAACACGGATAGCTTTATCTATATTTCCATTAGAATGAATCAATGCTTTTTTGCAATCCATAATTCCAATTCCTGTGATTTTTCTAAGTTTATTAATTTCTTTTATGGAAATTTTCATAATTTTTTATTTACAAGATTTTTATTTTCACGTTCATTCTTATTGATAGAAATTCCATGTTGAATAGCTTTTGACACAAATTTTAAAATAATATCTATGGATTTAGAAGAATCGTCATTAGAAGGAATAGGAAATTGAATATCATGAGGATTTGTATTCGTATCTACCATAGCAAAAACAGGTATTCTTAATTTTTTAGCTTCAGTTAAAGCTATTTTTTCTTTATTTGGATCTACCAAAAAAATGCCACCTGGTATATGGGTCATACTCGAAATACTCCCTAAATTTTTATATAATTTATCATATAATCGGTCAATTAATAATCTCTCTTTTTTGGATAAAGTATAGAAAGTTCCGTTTTTTTTCATTTTTTCTATGTTATTCATTTTTTTTACAGATTTACGAATCGTTGTAAAATTTGTAAGCAACCCCCCTAACCATCTTTCTGTTATACAAGGCATATTGATCCTTTTTGCATAAAAAGAAATTTTTTCTCTAGCTTGAGCTTTTGTTCCTACTAATAATATTTTTTTTCCGTTTTTTGCTATTTTTTTTAACTCATGACAAGCTTCCTCTAACTTTGAAATTGTTTTTGCTAAATCTATAATATGAATTCCTCCTTTTTTCATAAAAATGAAAGGACGCATGTTAGGATTCCATTTTCGTGCAATATGTCCAAAATGAACCCCAGCTTTTAATAAATCTTGAGTATTTATTTCCATACTAATTTGATTTTAACGTTTTGAAAATTGATATTTTTTTCTTGCTTTTTTCTGTCCAAACTTTTTCCTTTCTACTTCCCTAGAATCACGTGTCAATAATCCTTCAGATTTTAGTTTTTTTCTATTTTTTATATCAAATAGACAAAGTGCACGAGATATAGCAAGACGAATTGCTTCTGATTGCCCATTGAAGCCCCCTCCAAAAACTTTTGCATTGATATCAAATTCTCCTATTTTATTCACTATTTCAATAGGATATAGTATTTTCGAATGAAGGTATTTTGGAAAATATTGGGATAATTTTATAGAATTGATAATTATTAATCCGTTTCCTATTTTTAAATAAATGCGCGCAAGAGATCTTTTTCTTCTTCCTATGGTATGTATCATAATTTTTTTAATTTCAATAAAATAGGTTTTTGAGCTTTATGTTTATGTTCTGATGTTGGATACACATGTAAATTTTTGAAAATCAATCGTCCTAAACGATTTTTAGGTAACATTCCTTTTACTGATTTATATATTATAAATCTTGAATCTTTATTCAATAAATTTTGAATAGAAATCACTTTTTGTCCACCTGGATAACCAGTATAATGAATATATTTTTTGTTATTCCATTTTTTTCCAGTAAGTTTTATTTTATTAGAATTAATAACAATAACATGATCTCCACAATTTATATTAGGAGAAAAAAAAGGTTTATGTTTTCCCATTATAATACGAGAAATTTCAGTAGATAATCTTCCTAAAATTTGATTTTCTGCATCTATTATTATCCAAGATTTTACGAAAGAACTTTTTTTAGCTGAAATCGTTTTAAAACTCAAAAAATTCATATTTATTTGATTTTATCGATATCAATATAAGAAATTTTAACAAATGACTTTTTGTCATAAAAATTTTTTTTTATGAAAGCCTTTTATTGTCATACTTTCTATTCCCTTTATTTATAAAGGTTTTATTTTCATTATGGCATAATGATTGGAGTGCTATTGAATGAAATTAACATATGAAAAAACGTAATAAAATGAGTAAAATTATAGGCATAGATTTAGGAACAACAAATTCTTGTGTCGCTGTTATGGAAATTAATGATCCTGTTGTGATCCCTAATTCAGAAGGTAAAAGGACAACTCCATCTATAGTAGCTTTCGTAGAAGGAGGTGAAAGGAAAATAGGAGATCCTGCAAAAAGGCAAGCTGTCACTAATCCACAAAAAACTATTTTCTCTATCAAAAGATTTATGGGAAGAATGTACTCAGAAGTTACTGAAGAATTGAAACATATTCCTTATAAAGTTATAAAAGGAGGAAACAATACTCCACGTGTTGATATAGAAAAAAGATTATACGCTCCCCAAGAAATATCTGCAATGATTTTACAAAAAATGAAAAAAACAGCTGAAGATTATTTGGGAGAAGAAGTTAACAGAGCCGTAATTACGGTTCCTGCTTATTTCAATGATGCACAAAGACAAGCTACTAAAGAATCTGGAGAGATAGCGGGATTAAAAGTAGAAAGAATTATAAATGAACCAACTGCAGCTGCTTTAGCTTATGGTTTAGATAAAAGCAATCAAAATAAAAAAATAGTTGTATACGATTTAGGAGGAGGAACTTTTGATGTCTCTATTCTAGAATTAGGAGATGGAGTTTTTGAAGTTTTATCTACTAATGGAGATACTCACTTAGGGGGAGATGATTTTGATCAAGTTATCATTAACTATTTGGCAAATGAATTTAAGTCTAAAGAAGGATTAGATCTTAGAAAGGATCCTATGGCCTTACAACGTTTAAAAGAAGCATCTGAAAAAGCTAAAATAGAATTATCTTCTTCAAATCAAACAGAAATAAATCTTCCTTATATCACAGCAACAGAATCAGGACCTAAACATTTAGTTTTAACCTTAATTCGTTCAAAATTTGAACAATTATCAGAAAAGTTAATACAGCGTTCCATTAATCCTTGTTCTAAAGCATTAAAAGATGCTAATTTAACAACTCAAAATATAGACGAAGTCATTTTAGTTGGAGGATCAACACGGATTCCAAAAGTACAAGAGGAAGTGGAAAAATTTTTTGGAAAAAAACCATCTAAAGGGGTTAATCCAGATGAAGTAGTAGCTATTGGAGCGGCTATACAAGGAGGAGTATTAACGGGAGATGTGCAAGATGTATTATTATTAGATGTAACTCCTTTATCTTTAGGAATTGAAACTTTAGGAGGAGTTTTTACAAAACTTATTGAATCTAATACAACAATACCTACTAAAAAATCAGAAATTTTTTCTACAGCATCTGATAACCAATCAGCAGTAACTATACGGGTAGGACAAGGTGAAAGACCAATGTTCAATGATAATAAAGAAATAGGTAGATTTGATTTAGTCGATATTCCTCCAGCACCTAGAGGTATTCCTCAAATTGAGGTTACTTTTGATATAGATGCAAATGGTATACTTAATGTTTCCGCAAAAAATAAAGGAACAGGAAAAGAACAATCAATACGTATTGAAACCTCATCAGGATTAAATCAAGAAGAAATAGAAAAAATGAAAAGAGAGGCAAAAGAAAATGCTAAAAAAGATGAAAAAATCAAAAGAGAAATCGAAAAATTAAATGCAGCAGATAATCAGATTTTTCAATCTGAAAAACAATTGAAAGATTATGGAAATAAATTATCTGAAAATAATAAGAAAAATATAGAAGATTCTTTAGAAAAATTGAAAGAAGCTCATTCTAAAAAAGATTTTGTTTCTATTGATAATTATATGAAAAAACTAAACGAAGCTTGGACTAATGCTTCTCAAGAAATTTATAACATAAAAAATACGAATAAAAGCAATCAATCAAATAATAATAAAAAAGAAGATGAAGAAGAAAGAAATAGCAAAGGAAATGAAAATATACAAGATGTAGATTATGAAGAAGTAAAATAATAAATAAAAATTGATAAAGGGAGTCTATTATTATAATGGAATTATAGAAATTTTAGTTTCTCCTCCAGTAACTTTTTCTCCCTTTTTCACCAAAATTATAGAGTTTAATGGTAAAAAAATATCAACTCTAGATCCAAATTTAATAAAACCAAATTCATCTCCTTTTTTGACCATAGAATTTTTTTTTGCATAAATGCTAATACGTCTGGCTAAAAAACCAGCTATTTGTCGGAATAATATTTTTTTGCCTTTATTGGTTTCGACTACTGTTGTTGTATGTTCATTATGTGATGAAGATTTAGTTGTCCAAGCTATCATATAGCTTCCTGGATGGTATTTTACATAAATAACTTTTCCAGAAACAGGAAATCTATTAACGTGCACATTAAAAGGAGACATAAAAATGGAGAGACATATACAATTTTTTTTCAAAAATTCATTTTCAAAAATTTTTTGTATACTCAAAATTTTTCCATCAGCAGGAGATATTATGATTTCTTTGCTGTTATAATAATTTTTTTCATGAACTTCATAAAAATTTCTTTTCGGATTTCTAAAAAAGAAAATAAAAAAGAAATAAAGAATGATAAAAAAAACTGAGGTAAAAACAAAAATTAATCTAGATAATAGAAAAAAAGAAAAAATAATTAATAATAATATTACTACTAATGTATATCCTAGAAATGGAATTCCTTCTCTATGAATCATGATTATAAAAATTTTGTATCATAATTTTATTCAAAAAATATAAATCATACTAGCTACTACAGTAGCTATAATAGGAATAACAAAAATAAAACTATCTAATCTATCTAAAAAACCACCATGACCAGGAAATAAAATTCCAGAATCTTTTACACTACAAGATCTTTTAATGGTAGATTCTACAAGATCACCAATCGTAGAAAAAATAGGAACAGTAATAGATAAAATAAACCAATATTTTTCTTTCCATATTTTGGACAAAAAAAAACCTAATATTAGGCAAGAAAATAATCCACCAATAACTCCTTCTATTGATTTTTTTGGAGAAATAGATATAGCTATTTTTCTTTTTCCCCATTTTTTTCCTATTAAATAGGATAAAGAATCATTTGTCCATATTAAAATAAATACACCTAAAATTAATTGTTTTCCATGATGGATCATAGCATATATATAAGATGCTAAATAAAATGGCATAATAATATATACCAATCCAAAAATTAGATGACTTATTTGTACTATTTTTTCTTTGGAAGAAGATTTTGTAGAAAATAATTGAATAACAAAAAAAATTATGGAATAAGGAATAAAACAAATTACATATAATATTAACCCCTTTTCTTTTTTGTTGATAAAAAGATCCATAAAAATGGAAAATAAAAAAAACAAAGAAGTAATTTTAATTAAAGTTGTGTTTGTTCTTAAAATCAATAAAAATTCGAATAAACAAAAAAAAGACAACAACATCATCATTATTCTAAAAGTTTGTTCTCCTTTTTCAATAGAAAAAAGAATTAAAATAACATAAACCAATCCGGTAAAAATCCTGATTAGAAAGTTTGAATCTTTTTTTTTTTTATTACACACTTATCCAGAAATCAAAACATTTAATAAGAAGATGTATTACTAATAGTTAGCATATCTCCAATATCATCAGGATAAGGCCTTTCTCCAAAAATCGTTTTCAAATCTTCTCTAAAAATAACTTCTTTTTCTAATAGTTTATTAGCCAACATAGATAATTTTTTTTCATTATTTTTCAATATATTTTTAGCTCTTTGATATTGTTCTGTTATAATTTTAGATATTTCTTCATCTATAATTTGAGCTGTTTTTTCACTATAAGGTTTTGAAAAAGAAAAATCATTTTGTCCTGTTGAATCATAGTAAGAAATATTTCCAATTTTTTCATTTAATCCAAAAATAGCCACCATAGACTGAGCTTGTTTAGTTACTCTTTCTAAATCATTTAAAGCTCCAGTAGATATGCTACTGAAAACAATTTCTTCTGCAGATCTTCCTGCTAATAATGCACATATTTCATCTTTCATTTGTTCTGGAGTCGTTAATTGTCTTTCTTCTGGAAGATACCAAGCTGATCCTAAGGATCTTCCTCTTGGAACTATAGTAACTTTTACTAAAGGTGCGGCATGTTCTAGCAACCAACTTATTGTAGCATGTCCAGCCTCATGATAAGCAATCCGTTTTTTTTCATTTGGTTTTATAATTTTGTTCTTTTTTTCTAACCCTCCAATAATACGGTCTATTGCATCAAGAAAATCTTGATTTTCTATTTGAGATCTATCTCTTCTTGCTGCTATCAGAGCTGATTCGTTACAAACATTGGCTATATCCGCTCCACTAAATCCTGGAGTTTGTCTTGATAAAAAATCGATATCTACGTTATCAGATAATACTAATCTTTTAAGATGTACACGAAATATTTCTTTTCTTTCATTTAATTCAGGTGGATCTACTAATATGGTACGGTCAAAACGACCGGGACGAAGTAAAGCTTTATCCAAAATATCGGATCTATTGGTAGCAGCTAACACAATAACATTTGTATGAGTACCAAATCCATCCATTTCTGTCAAAAGTTGATTTAAAGTATTTTCTCTTTCATCATTTGATCCAGCTATATTACTTTTTCCACGAGCTCTTCCTATAGCATCTATTTCATCAATAAATATGATACATGGTGACTTTTCCTTAGCTTTTTCAAATAGATCTCTCACTCTAGAAGCCCCTACTCCTACAAACATTTCCACAAAATCTGATCCTGATAAAGAAAAAAATGGAACCTTTGCTTCTCCTGCTACTGCTTTTGCTAATAAAGTTTTTCCTGTTCCTGGTTGTCCTATCAACAAAGCTCCTTTAGGAATTTTTCCTCCAAGTTTAGTATATTTTTTAGGACTTTTTAAAAATTCTACTATTTCTTGAACTTCTTCTTTAGCTTCTTCTAAACCAGCTACGTCTTTAAACGTTATTTTTACATTATCATGTTCATCAAATAGTTTAGCTCTGGATTTTCCTATATTAAATATCTGACTTCCGGGACCTCCACTAGTAGATCCTATTCTCCTAAATAAAAAAATCCAAAAAACGATTAATAATATAAAAAATATTCCATAATCGAAAAGAAATTTGGTAATAGTATATTCTTGTTGATTTTTAAAATCAATAAGAGTATTTAGATTGTATTTTTTTTTATATTCCTCAAATTTTTTTTGAAAAAATTGCAAGTCTCCTATTTCAAATTCATATTGCAATGGTTGTTGTGTGATGGACTTTTTTTCATTATTTCTAATAATGCTTTGAGTGGAATTATTAAATGATAAAAATTCTTTTTTTAAATAAACATATACCATTTCTCTATGTTTTACTATAATTTTCTGTACTTCTCCTTTCGACAGAATATCAAAGAAAGTATCCTGATCTATTTTTCTGGGATTAGAAAATGAAGATTTGAAAAAAAATATCCCCAAAAATATGGCAAAAATGACTGCATATACCCAAAAAAAGTTGTTTTTACTTTTTATTTTTTTATTTATCATATAGGTTTCTTCATTACTTAATAATTTTAATAAATAAAAACCTTAGTTTTTTTTATGAATTTTTATTCCAAATATTTTCTATATCATAATATAATCTTAACTGTTTTTGAAAAATATGAACAACAATAGAAATATAATCAACCAAAATCCATTCTCTATTTTTTAATCCTTCTACATGCCAAGGTTTTTTCTGTAGTTTCTCTATCGTCATTTTTTCTATAGATTGAGAAATAGCATACACTTGATTGTGAGTAATTCCATTACAAATAACAAAATAATCACAAATAAAATTTTCTCTATTTTTTAAATTTATAATAGATATATCTTCTCCTTTAACTATTTGAATTCCTTCTATGATTTTGTGTAATAGCAAAACAAAAATTATTTTTCATATTGTTAAATGAATCATCCAGTATTTCTTTATATTAATTTTATTTCAAAAAAACAAAAATAAGGTTTTCGTTTTAAAGAAGTTAAATTTTTTAATATAAAACATTTTGAAAAAATTGATTTGGCCTATAAATCTAATTGTATTAAAAAAAATTAATTCTACAAATCAATATGCTAAAAAATATATTTATAATAACAATAAATATAATTGGATGGTCATTTGGACAATGAATCAAACCAAAGGAATAGGAATGAATAAAAACTTATGGCATACAGAAGAAAGGAAAAACTTAACTTTCAGCATTGTTTTTAAACCTATTAAAACTTTACATGTAAAAAAAATACATATTATAAATCTTGTTATAAGCAATGCAATACATAAAACTTTATCGAAATGTTATAATCAAAACAATAAAGAAAGAATTTGGATTAAATGGCCTAATGATATTATTATTAATAATAAAAAAATAGGTGGTATTTTAATAGAAAATAGTATTTTGTCAAAAACAATTCATACTATTATCGTTGGAATAGGTTTAAATGTTTTTCAAAAACAATTCAAAAAAAAATGGAATGCTTCTTCTCTGAAAGAAATATTCAATCTAAATTTGGATTTAGATCTTCTATTTCACAAAATTATATATTCCTTCCAAAAAGAATATCTTTTTTTTACAATTTATGGAGAAAAATTCATACGAGATTACTATATCAATCATCTATATTTAAAAGATAAAACTTCTATTTTTTATATTTATAAAACAAATCATTACATTTCTGGAACAATACGAACTATAACAGATCAAGGATTTTTAGTGATAGAATCCAATAAAAAATTATATTTTTTCTATCATAAAGAAATAGAATTCCTTATTCCGAAGTAGGATTCTCATCCCTTTTATTTTTTATTTTTTTGATTATATTATTCCAATAATTGCGTTTTATTTCTTTTTTTTCTTGAATTTTTATGAGGATTTTTTTTTCATCTAACATAAACTCTTTGATAAAAAAGAAAAATACAATGTTAATTATGTTAGATGTAAAATAATATAAAGATAAAGCAGAAGCGTAACTATTTATAAATAATAACATTACGATGGGCATTAAATATAATAAAAAATTCATATCAGGAATAGAAGAATCATCTCCATTTTTAGAAACATTCTTTCTTCCATTATTACTAAGTTTTGTATAAACTAATGAAGCTAAAGAATACAATAAAGTGAGTAAACTTACATGATTTCCATAAAAAGGAATAAAAAAAGGTAATTTAAATATTGAATCATATGAAGTAAGATCTTCTACCCATAAAAAAGATTTTCCTCTCAAATTAATAAGAGTTGGAAAAAATTTAAATAAAGAATAAAAAATAGGAATCTGAAATAATGTAGAAATACATCCAGACATTGGATTAATTCCAACATTATGATATAACTCCATTATAGCTCTTTGTTTTTTAAAAACATCTTTCCTATATTTGTGATTTAATTTTTCTATCTCTGGACGAATTGATTTCATTATGGCACTTAATTTATATTGTTTATAAGTAATTGGATATAATATAAGTTTCACAACTATAGTCATCAAAATAATAATAACACCATAATTTAAATTTGTTTTTTCCAAAAATTGAAAAACTATTAAAAAGAAATATTTATTGATCCACTTGAGAAAAACCCAACCAAATGGAATAATATTTTCGAATCCATTTTGATATTTTTTTAATACTTTTAAATCCAAAGGACCAAAATAAAAACGAAAAGAAATATCCTCATTTTTTACTGGATTTATAAATGTTTTCAATTGAATCTTCTTTAGAAAAAATCCTGAAGACAAATTTTCAGATTGAACAAAAACATTTTTTAATATTTTTTCTGGAATGAATATAAAAGAAAAAAATTGTTGCTTATGAGCAATCCATTTCACTCCATATATATTTTTATCTTCCGTTTTTTTTTCAGATAAATATTTTACAGAATCGGAATAATTCGAATTTCCATTATTAGAATAAACAGAATAACATACTTGAGTATATGAATTTTCCCAATCTCTATCCTTTTCTAAAGATAAAATTTTATGTTCTAAATTTAAGATCAATCCTTTCTTTTGAAAAAAAGAAAAGTTTTTAGTTCGAATAGAAAAGCCAATATCATACTGATTTTTTTCTCCTATTGTATATATATAATCCAAAAATCCTTTTCCATAAGGATTTTTAGCTCTCATAGTAAGAGTTCTAATTCCAGATATTTTATTTTTCTCTAGTAAAATAGGTTGAAAGTATAAAGTATTTGTATCAATATTTAACCCTTTTTGATTTAAAAAAGATAATTTGTATAAAAAATTAGAATTTTTAATTAAATAAAGATTTTTAGCATGATATGATAACAAAGGATCATATGCCTTATATTTTTTCAAAAGAACATCATGAATTCCTCCTCCCAAACTAGATATTTTCAGTTTCAAAACATCATTTTCTAATAAAAAAAAATGATTCTTTTTTCTTTGATCCGTAATAGAAAATTCCTGATAATTTAAATCAAGTTTTTTAAACTTATTATGTTTATTAGTATTAGTATGATTTTTGTTAAAATAAGTAAAAATCATTAAAACAGACAATATAAGAACTAATCCTATTATGGAACTATAATCTAAATTTTTATCCTTCATATATAAGAAGAATTCTGAGAAACTATTATAGAAACCTGTATAAAATTAGTAAATAAAGGATGTGGATGAGTTACTGTACTTTGATATTCTGGATGATATTGAACTCCCAAGAAAAAAATATGATTTTCTAATTCTAATGCTTCTACTAAACCTGTTTCTAGATTTACTCCAACTGCTTTCATTCCAGCATTAGAAAAAAATTCTAAATAATTATTATTAAATTCATATCTATGACGATGTCTTTCAAAAATTTCTTTTTTTTTTCCATAAATAGAATATATTTTAGATCCTTCAACAAGAGTACATTTCCAATTTCCTAAACGCATTGTTCCTCCTGTATGAGTCCGTTTTTTTTGTTTTTCCATTAAACTTATTACAGGATGAGATGTTTTTGGGTTTGTTTCATAACTTTCTGCTTCTTTTAATCCTAATACATTTCTAGCAAATTCTATTACGGCTATTTGCATACCCAAACATATTCCAAAAAATGGAATTTTATTTTCTCTTGCATACTTTGCTGCAAGTATTTTACCTTCTATTCCTCTATTTCCAAATCCTGGAGCTACTAAAATTCCTGAAATTCCTTTAAAATATTTTTTTATATTTTTTTCTTTGATCATTTCTGAATAAATCCATTTTATATTAACATAAGTTTCATTTTCCGTTCCTGCATGAATTAAAGCTTCAGTAATTGATTTGTAAGAATCATGTAATGAAACATATTTTCCAACCAATGCAATTTTCGTTTCATGTTTTGGATTTTTATATTTTTTAATAAAAGTTTTCCATTTTTTTAAATCTGGAATAGTGTGAGTAGATAAATTCAAATGATTCAGTACTACTTCATCAAAATTTTGTAAATGTAATAAATAAGGTATTTCATATATAATTTTAGTATCTATTGATTCAATAACATGTTTTGGTTTTACGTTACAAAATAAGGCTAATTTTTTTCTAATATTATCGGATATATGTTTTTCTGTTCTACACACTAGAATATCTGCTTGTATTCCATTTTCCATTAAATTTCGAACAGAATGTTGTGTTGGTTTCGTTTTAATTTCTCCAGTAACCGTAATATGAGGAAGCAATGTCAAATGAATGACCAATCCATTAAATTTTCCTAATTCCCATTTTAACTGACGTACTGATTCAACATAAGGTAAACTTTCTATATCTCCTACAGTCCCTCCTATCTCCGTAATGATAATATCATAATTTTTTTCTGACTCTCCAAGAATTTTGATTCGTCTTTTAATCTCATTAGTAATATGAGGAATAACTTGAACAGTTTTTCCTAAATAGTTTCCTTTTCTTTCATTATCTATCACTGTTTTATATATCAATCCCGATGTTACATTATTTTCTTTGCTTGTGGATTGACTTAAGAATCGTTCATAATGCCCTAAATCTAAATCTGTTTCTGCTCCATCTTTTGTTACAAAACATTCACCATGTTCATAAGGATTTAAAGTTCCCGGATCTATATTAAAATAAGGATCCAATTTTAATATAGAAACTTTATATCCTCTAGCTTTTAATAACATTCCCAACGAAGCCGAAACAATTCCTTTTCCCAAAGAAGAGGTAACTCCTCCTGTAACGAAAATATATTTTGTCTTCATTAAAATAAAAATACAAATAGAATTAGAAAATTCTCATTCAAAAAACGAGAATTTATGATTTTTTTTTTATATTTACCAAATTCGGAGCAAGTCCTACACAATCAGCTCCCTATAAATCCTCCAGGGTGGGAACACAGCAAAGGTATTAGGTTTGTAGCGATGTGATGTAGTCAAGCTTGCTCCTTTCTTATCATAACAAAAGAATGGATTTTTATGGAAGATTCGATAAAATGTAATTTTTGTGGAAAAAATCAAAATAATATCACTTTTCTTATATCGGGAATTAATGGACAGATTTGTAATCTTTGTATAGAAAAAATTTATTCCATTATTCAAAAAAAATTTCTAGTAAAAAATCCTCCTGAAAATCATAATGAATTTATAGATATAAAAAAACCAAGAGAAATAAAATCTTTTCTAGATAAATATGTTGTAGGACAAAATGAAGCAAAAAAAATCATATCCGTAGCTGTTTATAATCATTATAAACGCATTCAAAAACGACATAAAAATAATAAAAGTTCTACAAATATAGAAATAGAAAAATCCAATGTATTATTGATTGGAAAAACAGGAACAGGAAAAACTTTGCTAGCAAAAAGCATATCAAGACTTTTAAAAATACCCTTTGCTATAGCCGATGCTACGACTCTAACTGAAGCAGGATATGTAGGAGAAGACGTTGAATCTATTTTAACTAAACTATTACAATCTGTAAATTATGATATAGATTCTGCTGAAAAAGGAATCATTTTTTTGGATGAAATAGATAAAATTTCTAGAAAAAGTAATAATCCTTCTATTACTAGAGATGTATCTGGTGAGGGTGTACAACAAGCGTTACTCAAAATACTGGAAGGATCCGTAATCAATGTTCCTCCACAGGGAGGAAGAAAACATCCAGATCAAAAAATGATACGAATCAATACTGAAAACATATTATTTATAGCTGGAGGAACTTTTGATGGAATAGAAAAAATTATCTCTGATAGAATAGAAACAACCCCCATAGGTTTTATTTCTAAAAAAACAAAAAATACAGAAAAAAAAAATTATCTAAAAAACATTCTTGCCGAAGATTTAAATAAATTTGGATTAATTCCAGAAATTATAGGAAGATTTCCTGTTGTTACTTACTTAAATCCATTAAACAAAAATACGTTGAAAAAAATTTTAGTTGAACCAAAAAATGCTTTAATCAAACAATATCAAAAATTATTTGATATGGATCATATTTCCTTAAACGTTACAGACGAAGCGTTGAATATTATAGTAGATAAAACTTTTCAATTGGGATTAGGAGCTAGAGGGTTACGAACATTTTGCGAAAAAATATTTTTAGATTATATGTACGATATAGAAAATATTAACCGTACATTAAATATAGATCAAAATGTTGTAAAACAAAAACTATCTTATTCTTAATTTTCTTAATTATTTTCTGACTAATTTCCACAATCTTTTTATCAATTCTGATAGACCTTCTTTTGTAAAAGAAGAAATGAAAATAATGTTTTCTTTCAGTTTGAAAAAAATTTTTTCTATCTTCTTTTTTTCTTCATTATTTATTAAATCCGATTTAGATATCGCTAATAAACGTTCTTTTTTTAAAAGATTTGAATTAAACTTTGTTAATTCATTTAACAAAATGAAATATTCTTTTTTTTTATTTTTTGTATTTGAAGAAACTAAAAATAATAAAACGGAATTTCGTTCTACATGTCTTAGAAAATGATGCCCCAATCCTTTCCCTTCAGATGCTTTCTCTATAATTCCAGGAATATCAGCTACTAAAAAAGAATTAAAATCTACTTTTACCACTCCTATATGTGGAGTTTTGGTCGTAAAAGCAAAATTTCCTATTTTAGGTTTTGCTTTTGTAATTGTAGAAAGTAAAGTAGATTTTCCAGTATTAGGAAACCCTATAAATCCTACATCTGCTAAAATTTTTAATTCTAAAAAGATCCAATTTCCTTTTGTTTTAATTCCAGATTGTGCATAATGAGGAGATTGATTTCTAGAATTTTTAAAAAAAGCATTTCCTTTCCCTCCTTTTCCTCCTTCAAATAAAATTTTTTTTTGAGAATTTTTGGTAATTTCCATTATAATATTTTTTTTTTCATCTTTTACTACAGTTCCTACAGGAACTTCTATTAATAAATCTTTTCCATTTTTTCCAGTTATGTTATTTTTTTTTCCCGGAAAACCAGACTTAGCTATCCAATGTTTATGATATCTTAAATGTAAAAAAGTATGAATATGAGAATTTCCTTTAAGGATAATATCTCCTCCTTTTCCCCCTGTTCCTCCATCAGGCCCCCCTTTGGCTATATGTCTATCCCTATAAAAATGAAGACATCCAATTCCTCCATCTCCACTTTTGCAGTAAATTTTTATAAAATCGACAAAACAATTTTTCATATTTTTATGAATATAACAAATTCAGAATCTTTTTTTCTATGAAAATAGAAATTTTGTCTATAGACAAAGAAGCATTTAATTTTATTATGCTATTTTTCAATTTATAATTCTCCCATATTAAAGAAGTTTTTTTATGATATTCTTTTATTCTTCTTTGAACTGTAATAATATCTATATCATCATTACGATGACTTATTTTTCCTCTTTTTAATAATCTGTTTATTATCAAATTTTTTTGAATAAAAAAATAAAAAATTATATTAATTTTTCCCAAACAAAATTTGTTTAATACTTCTTCTAAAGAATAAATTTGATTTTTAGTTCTAGGATATCCATCATAAATAATTCCTTTAGCTTTAAAATGTTTTTGAATTTCTATATTTAACATGTTTGTGGTAATTTCATCAGGAACTAATATTCCTTTATTTATATAACAACTCGCTAGTTTTCCTAGATTAGTCTTTTTTGTTATATGATCTCTAAATATCATTCCAGTAGATAGGTGTATAAACCCAAATTTATTTGATATAATTTTAGCTTGAGTTCCTTTTCCACAACCTGGTGGTCCAAACAATATAATATGTATCATAAAACAATAAAAATTATGAATTTCATGCGAAGAAAAACACAAAAAATAATAAAAAAGTGAGGGTACTATTATTATATAAGTACACAATAAAAGTATTATATATATGGAAATATAGAAGAAGTGTTATTTTCCTTATTTTTTTGTCTTATAAATGAATAGCTTTACCATAAGCATCGGCTATAGATTCTATAATCGACTCACTTAATGAAGGATGAGGATGTATACTTCCCAAAATTTCATAACTAGTTGCTTCCAATTTTCTAGCAACCACTACTTCTGAAATTAAATCTGTAACATGATTTCCTATCATATGACATCCTAACCATTCGTCATATTTATCATCAAAAATAACTTTTACAAACCCACCAGTATTCTCATCAGAAATAGCCCGACCTAGAGCACTAAAAGGAAATTTTCCTACTTTTATTTGAAATCCTTTTTCCTTAGATTCTTTTTCTGTATAACCAACTGAAGCTATTTCAGGAAGTGAATAAACACATTTTGGAACATTATTATAATCTATCTCTTGACAACTCAAAGCTTTTATTTTTTCGATGCAATTGATTGCCTCATGCGAAGCAACATGAGCTAGAGAAGGAGTTGGAATTACGTCTCCAATTGCATAATATCCATCTATGTTTGTACGATAATTCTCATCTACAACGATAAAGCCTTTTTCTGTTTGAATTCCTACTTCTTTTAATCCAATACATTGAATATTAGGAACAACTCCTATAGCGTATAAAATTGTATCTGCTTTTAATACAATATTTTTTAATGATGTTTTAACATCAACGATGACTTCATTACTTTTATGATTATAAGTGATTTTATTGATGTTAGAAGATACATAGTTTTCAATCCCCATTTTATCAAAAGAAGATTTTAAATAATCAGATATATCATCATCTCCATTAGGAAATAACCTAGAACATATTTCTATGATAGTTACTTTTGCACCCATAGAATGATAAAAATAAGCAAATTCTAATCCTATAGAACCAGAACCGACAATAATGATTCTTTTTGGAAGTGAAGATAATGACAGAGCTTCCCTATATGTTATAATTTTTTTTCCATCATATTGAAATTTTATATCAATTTTAGGAATTGCACCAGTAGCAATAATGATATGTGAAGCAGAATACTCTCCTATGCTTTTCTCTTTTTGAATAATTTCTATTTTTTTTCTTTTTTTTAACTTTGCATTTCCATAAACAACATGAATTCCATTTTTTTTCATTAAAAATAAGACTCCTTTTTTAATTTGATCAACTATTTTTATACTTTTAGAAAGAACTTTAGAATAATCTATTTCTAGATTTTCATTATTTATCCCAAATAATTCTCCATTTTTTTTTATGGATTGTAAAAATTTAGCACTATTCAAAAGTGATTTTGTAGGAATACATCCCCAATTTAAGCAAACACCTCCCATAGATTCTTTTTCCACTATAGCTGTTTTCATTCCAAGTTGTGCTGCACGTATGGAAGCTACATAACCTCCAGGGCCACTCCCTAAAATAATAACATCAAAATGCATAATCAAAATATAAATAAAACATCAATAAATTTACAGATTTTTCTATTTAATAAAAGTTTTTTAAAAAAAAACGATAAGAGTTCTTTTTATTTGTGAAATAATTATAAATTTGTCGGATTGATACTATGTGATAGTAGTGTAATAGAGTAAGTAATTATGAAGTTTTTTATAGATACAGCTAATTTAAAAGAAATTAATGAGGCGAGAAAATTAGGTTTTTTAGATGGAGTAACAACAAATCCATCTTTGATATCAAAAGAATCTGTATTCAATCAGAAAGAAATTCATAAACATTATATATCTATATGTGAATGTTTAAAAAACGACGAAAATTTGAGTGCGGAAGTTATCAGTACGAGTTATACTAATATGATCCAAGAAGGAGAGAAACTTGCTTCTTTACATCCTAGAATTGTGGTAAAAATCCCCATGACAAAGAATGGAATCAAAACTATTAAATATTTTTATAACAAAAAAATTAAAACTAATTGTACTCTTGTTTTTTCTATAGGACAAGCTCTCCTTGCCGCTAAAGCTGGAGCTAGTTATGTTTCTCCATTTTTGGGAAGATTAGATGATATATCTTATAACGGATTAAATTTAATCCGAAAAATAAAAAGTGTATATGAAAACTATCATTTCGGAACTAAAATATTAGCCGCTTCTATACGTCATTCTTTGCATATTACAGAATGTTCTAAGATTGGAATACATGCTGTTACTTCTCCTTTAAATGTTATTTATTCCCTATTCAATCACCCATTAACTGATATAGGATTAAATAAATTTATACAAGATTTTCAAAGTAAAATAAAATAAAAATTAGATTTTAATTTTTCCGTCTAATAAATAATGAATAGAAATAGAGGTAGGTTTTGGAAATTTTTCATATAATTTTGATAATTCAATTTGTTCTTTATTCTCAAAAATTTCTTCTAGATTATTTTTATTTACCAAATTAAATTCTTCTAATTTAGTATATAAATCTTCTTTAATTTGATTATTTATTTTTTGACTTATTTTTTCTAAAATACATATAGTTTCATATATATTTTTTCCAGATTTTTTTTCCAGATAAATACGATCCATAGTTTCCGTATTTGTCTTAGTTTTATTAATATTTCTTAAAAAATTCATAATAAATAAGTGAAATTATAATCGTTTTAATTTTTTTTTATTTAAGTATAACCAACCTTCAATTTATTTCCAGTATTAATATGGAAAATTTTCCAAGTATCATCGGAAAAAATCCTTCAAAAAAAACTCTATAGATATTATAAAAATAATTTTTGAATTACCATTTTTTATTTTTATGAAAACTTTTCATGTCTTTATCAAACAAATACAACCCCCCTTTATCTGCTCCTATTAATTCTATTTTATCTAAAATCATTTTAATTAAAGCTTCTTCTTCAATTTGTTCTTCAACATACCATTGCAAAAAATTATATGTAAAATAATCTTTTTCTTGTAAAGAAATTTCTACTAAAAAATTGATTTCCCTAGAAATTTTTTGTTCATGCTCAAATAATTTCATAAATAATTCTTTTAGAGATACATTTGTAATATTTAGAATAGACCCCCCTCCATCTACTAAAATTACATTTCCTCCTCTTTTATTAATATATCTGATCAACTTTAACATATGGTTTCTCTCTTCATTTGAATGATCGTATAAAAATTCACATATTCCTTCATAACCTTTTCTCTCTATCCAAGAAGCCATATATAAATATAATTGAGAGGATTCTGATTCTCTATTTAGTTGTTTTGTTAATCCTTTTTGTATTTTTTCACTAAGCATACTTACTTTTCAATTATTGATTTATTTCATTTAATGAATGTAACATTTTTTTTCTCAAAGATGGAGTTCCAACTAATAATGGTAATCTTACATATGGATTACATATTCCTATAACATCTAAAAAAGTTTTGATCCCTGTAGGGTTTCCTTCTTCATAAAGAAGATCTATTATTTTCATAATTTTGTAAAAAATAGAAAATGCTTTTTTCACATCATTCTTTTTTGCCAAGGATATCATATTAGAAATTTTATCAGGAAAACCTTGAGCAATTACGGAAATAACTCCACCTCCTCCACCTAATATAATAGGTAAAGTAATAAAATCATCTCCTGATATTACACTAAAATTTTCTGGTTTACGATCCAAAATTCTATAAGACTGTAAAACATTTCCAGATGCTTCTTTTATTCCTATTATCTTATCGAAATCAAAAGCTAAACGTAAAACAGTATCCGGTATAATATTAGATCCTGTTCTTTTAGGAACATTATAGAGAATAATATTTGCTCCTGTATGATTTACAATCGACTTGAAATGTTGATATATTCCTTCTTGAGAAGGATTATTATAATAAGGAGAAACTGAAAGAATAGCATAAAAATCCGATAAGTTTTTTATGCTATTAATTTTATTTACAAGATCTTCCGTGTTATTTCCTCCTAGTCCTAATATTAAAGGAAGTTTTTTATAATTAGCACTTTGAATACATTTTATGACATCCCATTTTTCTTCCTGTTTTAAGGTACTTGTTTCTGCTGTAGTTCCCAATGCAACCAGATAATCAACATAATTATCCAAAACATATTTGACCAACTTTTCAAGTCCATTAAAGTCAATCTTTCCATTTTTTTTAAAAGGAGTAACTAACGCTACACCTGTTCCATTTAATTTTTTCATAGATTAATTTACTACATTTTATATTATTTTATGTAATTATAATTTATTGTAAAATAAAAACAGATGTAAGCGTACAACATAAATATGAAATTAAAGACTAATAGTCTTTTTTTGCTCTTGGCCTAGCTGCAGATACAATAATATTTCTACCCATAAATTCTGTCCCATTCAATTTTTCTATAGCTTGTTTGGCATCTTCTTCATTGGACATTTCTATAAATCCAAATCCTTTACTTCTTTTATTTGACGTAGACTCATCAAAAATTATCTTAGCATGAGTAACTTCTCCTACAGATTCAAAATATTTTTTCAATTCTTGTTCTGTCATGTCATAAGATAAATTGCCTACGTATAGTTTCGTATTGTCCATATTAAAAATAAATTGTTTTAAAAGCAAATTTAGAGAAATATTTTTTCTAAAAAAGAAAAATATATTACTTGACTTAAATGCAACTTTAATAATGATTGATTTTATTTACAAAATAAGTTATATAAAGATTTTAATCAAAAATCATAAATCAAAGAATATATTTAATGAATAATTTTTCTATTGTATCATCATTATTGGACAATGATTTTTATAAATTTACAATGCAAAATGCTGTAATTAAACTATTTCCATTAGTAAAGGCAAAATATGAATTTATCAATAGAGGACAACACTCTTTTCCTAAAAATTTTGACAAAATTCTAAGGGAAAATCTAAATAAAATGGCTTATTTAAAACTTTCGAATGAAGAAAGAGTTTATTTAGAAAAATATTGTCCTTATCTAGATTCTTCTTACTTAGATTTTTTAAACAAATATCAATATAATCCAAAAGAAGTAAATATTTTTCAAAAAGGAGAAAACATAAAAATGCATATAGAAGGATTATGGAGTAGAACTATATTATGGGAAGTTCCTATAATGTCCATTATATCTGAATTATATTATAAGTTAACAGGATCTCAAAGTATATCAGAAAAAAAAATTACGGATATGACAAAAGAAAAATTAAAAAAATATAAAAAATTACAAGTTAAAATTGGAGAATTCGGAACAAGAAGAAGATATTCTTATAAAGTGCATAAATTAGTTTTAGAAACATTAAAAGAAGAAGGAGAACCTTTTTTCATAGGAAGTAGTAATGTTCATCTTTCTCATATTTTTTCAATCAAACCAATAGGAACTCAAGGACACGAATGGATTATGTTTCATGCTGCAAAATATGGATTTAATATAGCAGACCGCATAGCTATGGAAAATTGGATAAATATTTATCAAAGTAATTTAGGAATTGCTTTATCTGATACATATACTTCTCCAATTTTTTTCAAAAACTTTAATAAAAAACTATCCAGTATTTTTCAAGGAGTAAGACATGATAGTGGAGACCCCCTCTCTTTTGCAAAAGAGACTATCAAACATTATAAAAAATTTAAAATAAATCCGATCAAAAAAAAAATTCTGTTTTCAGATAATCTTGATCCCAGTAAAGTTGCTTATATTTCTTCTTTTTGTAAAAACCAAATAAATACTTATTTTGGAATAGGAACAGATTTTACTAATGATGTAGGAGTTCCTTCTATGAACATCGTCATAAAAATGATAAAAGCAATTCCAGAAAAAAAATGGACATCCGTGGTAAAACTTTCCAATGTTCAGGAAAAATCTACAGGAAATAAAAATATGATTTCTTTAGCAAAAAAAATTCTTCATATATAATAAAAATGGTTTTTTTATTATGTATGACATAATGACATTATGTATTTTTATTATATATATTTAAAAAATGAAATATAAAAATTTTTATATAGAAAATTATGGTTGTCAAATGAACATTTCAGATAGTGATATTATCACTTCTATTTTGATGAATCATGGGTTTATTCTATCTGAAAACTTAGATAAAGCAAATATAATATTATTAAATGCTTGTTCTATTCGAGAAAAAGCAGAATTAACCCTAAAAAAAAGATTAGAACAATTAAAATTTTTAAAAAAAAAGAAAAAGATCTGGATTGGAGTTGTAGGATGTTTTTCAAAAGAAATTACAAAATTTTTTTGTTCCAAAAAAATGGTTGATTTTTTTATTTCCCCAGATTCTTATAGAGAAATTCCTAATTTTATTTATTATTCTATAATGGGAATACAGTACCTTTCTTATACTAAGAAAAGAAATGAAACTTATGCGGATATAAGTTTTGTAAAAACAAAAAAAAATAACAAAAAAATAACATCCTTTTTAAGTATAACAAGAGGTTGCAATAATATGTGTACATTTTGTATCGTTCCTTTTACCAGAGGTAGAGAAAGAAGTAGTGATCCAGATTCCATTATTAAGGAATGTAAACATTTATATCAAAATGGATATAAAGAAGTAACTCTTTTAGGACAAAATGTAGATTCTTATTTATGGATAGAAGAAAAAAACATTGTAGATTTTTCAAAACTTTTGGATCTTTTAGCAAAGGAAATCCCGATGATGAGAATTAGATTTTCTACATCTAATCCTCATGATATGTCTAATAAAGTACTAGAAGTTATTTCTAAACATAAAAATATCTGTAAACATATTCATCTACCTGTACAATCTGGGAGTAATAAAATATTAAAGTTAATGAATAGAAAATATACACGAGAAGAATATCTTTTTTTAGTAAAAAAAATTCAAAATATTATCCCTGAATGTTCTATTTCTCATGATATTATGACTGGATTTTGTAATGAAAATGAACAAGATCATCAGGATACCATAAATTTAATGAATGAAATCAAATATAATTATGGTTACATGTTTTCTTATTCTCCTAGACCTGGAACTTATGCTTACAGAAAATTAAAGGACAATGTTCCTCTACATATAAAAAAAAAACGATTACAAGAGATCATCGATTTACAAAGAAAACATTCATTTTATAGAATGCAAGAGCATTTAGGTAGAGTAGAGGAAGTTTTAATAGAAGGAGAATCAAAAAAAAATAATCAATATTGGTATGGAAGAAACACACAAAATTTGATCGTAGTTTTTCCTAAAAAATTCCTAAATATAGGAGATTACGCTCATGTAAAAATAAAAGACACAACATCTGCCACTTTAATAGGGGAACTTTGCATATGATATAAAAAAAATAAAAACATGGAATCCATTTCTATCCAAAATATAAAACAAAAATTTGGAATCATTGGATATGATTATGCTTTACATAGAGCTTTAGAAAAGTCGATACAAGTAGCACCTACTGATATTTCAGTATTAGTTCTTGGAGAAAGTGGAGTAGGAAAAGAATTTATCCCAAAAATTATTCATCAATATTCTTCTAGAAAACATTATACTTATATTGCCGTAAATTGTGGGGCTATCCCAGAAGGAACTATTGATAGTGAACTTTTTGGACATGAAAAGGGGTCTTTTACAGGAGCAACAAGCATGCGAAAAGGTTATTTTGAAGGAGCAAATGGGGGAACCATTTTTTTAGATGAAGTAGGAGAACTCCCCTTAACCACGCAAGTTCGTCTTCTTAGGATATTAGAATCAGGAGAATTTATTAAAGTAGGATCTTCTAAAATTCAAAAGACTAATATCCGTATTGTTGCTGCTACTAATTTGAATATAGTAGAGTCTATTCAAAAAGGAAAATTTAGAGAAGATTTGTATTATCGTTTAAATACAGTACAAATTAATGTCCCTCCTTTACGTTTTCGGAAAAACGATGTTAAATTTTTATTCAAAAAATTTTCTAATGATTTTGCAGAAAAATATCATATGCCTTCGATAACATTGACTGAAGAATCTTTAAAATATTTGGAAAATTATCCTTGGCCTGGTAATATTAGACAATTAAAAAATTTGATAGAACAAATTTCTGTAGTAGAAACTAAACGTGAAATTTCTATAGAAAAATTAAAAGAATATATACCAGAAAATATTCCATCGATATCCTTTTCTAATCATAATAATAATGTAATAGAAACAAGGTCTTTTCATGAGAGAGAAAAAGATTTTCTTTACAAAATTTTATTTGATATGAAAAAAAATTTGAATGATTTAAAAGATATTACTCTTCAACTGATTAAAAATAATTCCAGTACTAGATTTATTGAAAAAAATCAACATCTTATGGAAAAAGTTTTCGGAAAAATGATTGATAACAGAGATGATTCTATTTTTCAATTAGAAGATTCATCTAAATCTTCTTCAGATTTAGATTATGAAGAAGTAGAAGAAGATTTAACCAAAAATGAATTTTCTTCTTTTTCTTTACAAAAAAAAGAAATAGAATTTATTCAAAAAGCTTTAAAAAAAAATAATGGAAAAAGAAAAAAAGCTGCAAAAGAATTAGGAATTTCAGAAAGAACATTATACAGAAAAATTAAACAGTATGGCTTATAAAAAATTTTTTTTTGTTTTTATTTTTATATTGATCATGATAATTAGTTGTTATCATTCATCATTTTTTGATGAAAATAAGACAATAGAGATAGGAAAAATTTCAGAACAAGTTAATATACCTAGAAGATCTATTTCTTTTGATTTTAAAAAAAGTCTTGAAGATTATATAATGAAACATAATCCTTCCAATTTAGTATTAAAAAATGGAGATGTTGTTTTAGAAGGTGTATTTCTGAATTACGCAATTATTCCATTAGAAAATTATCCTTTGAAAAAAATTAAAGTGACAGTAAAAATTTCTTGTATAGATAATTCTGAACCAAAAAACAATTGGGAAAAAACTTTTGTTGTATCTGAGGTGTTTTCCAAAAATAAAAAAAATCTTTTTTCAAAAGAAATTATTGATAAAATTATAGAGAAATTAACAATTCAAGTATATCATAAAATATTTTATGATTCCTATCATGATTTTGTAAATCAATAATAGACAGATGGAAAACAGGTCATTTATAATTATATTTGGTTTTTTTATCATTTTAACATGTATTTTACTTATGTTGGTTATATTAATACAAAATCCTAAAAAAGAAAGTATTCATCAATCTTTTATGGAAAGAAATTTTAGATTTTTTGGAATTAAAAGAACCAATACATTTTTAGAAAATATTACTTGGATTTTATCCATCATTATATTTTTTTTGATTCTATTCTTCAATTTTTTACTAAAATCAAAACATTGAATAAATATGTCATAATGACATTTAACTCTGATTTAATGAAAAAACTTGAAAGTTTTTTCATTTGGCATGTTTTTGGCTTTTTGGACAATTAGAACCGTTAACTTTAAAAATTAATTATTATATGGTGGAAGTAAAGATTAAACCTTTAGCAGATCGCGTTCTTGTGCAACCTGATCCTGCTGAAAACAAAACAGCTTCAGGTATTATTATTCCTGATACAGCAAAAGAAAAACCACAAAAAGGAACAATAATTGCCGTAGGGAAAGGAAAAAAAGATGAACCTATGAATCTAAAAAAAGGGGATAGAATTTTGTATGGTAAATATTCTGGTACGGAACTGAAATGGGAAGGAGAAGAATATCTCATTATGCGAGAATCTGATGTTATAGCTATCATATGATTCATAACTAATTAGAAAGAATAAAATCAGAAAAATTTATTAAAATTTAAAAAATTATGGCAAAAGATATTAAATTTGATATTGAAGCAAGAGATAAATTAAAAAAAGGGGTAGATGCATTAGCAAATGCCGTAAAGGTTACTTTAGGACCAAAAGGACGAAATGTTGTATTACAAAAATCCTTTGGAGGACCTCAAGTAACTAAAGATGGAGTAACTGTGGCTAAAGAAATTGAATTAGAAGATTCTATAGAAAATCTTGGTGCTCAAATGGTTAAAGAGGTAGCATCTAAAACTAATGATGTGGCTGGAGATGGAACAACAACCGCTACTGTATTAGCTCAAGCTATTGTTAGAGAAGGATTAAAAAATGTAGCAGCTGGAGCTAATCCTATGGATTTAAAAAGAGGAATAGATAAAGCATTAGAAGTAGTTGTTTTAGACTTAAAAAAACAATCTAGAGAAGTTGGAGGAAATACAGAAAAAATAAAACAAGTAGCTTCTATTTCTGCAAATAATGATGAAAAAACTGGAGCTTTGATAGCTGATGCTTTTGAAAAAGTAGGAAAAGAAGGAGTCATTACCGTTGAAGAAGCAAAGGGGACAGATACATCTGTAGATGTTGTTGAAGGAATGCAGTTTGATAGAGGATATCAATCTCCTTACTTTGTAACAAATACTGAAAAAATGATAACAGAATTTGACCAACCTCAAATTTTATTATCTGACAAAAAAATAGCAGCAATGAAAGATTTGTTGCCTATATTGGAACCTGTAGCTCAATCTGGAAAACCTTTATTAATTATATCTGAAGAAGTAGAAGGAGAAGCATTAGCCACATTAGTGGTCAATAAAATACGAGGAACTTTGAAAGTGGCAGCTATTAAAGCTCCTGGTTTTGGAGATAGAAGAAAAGCAATGTTGGAAGATATAGCTATTTTAACAGGGGGAACTGTAATTTCTGAGGAAACAGGAAGTAAATTAGAAGATGTGAAATTACATATGTTAGGAAAAGCAGAAAGAGTTATCATAGATAAAGATAATACTACTATAGTCAATGGAGGAGGAAGTAAAAAAGATATAAGAGCACGTGTAGATCAAATTAAAGCTCAAATAGAATCTACAACATCCGATTATGATAAGGAAAAATTGCAAGAACGTCTTGCAAAATTGGCTGGAGGGGTTGCTGTTCTTTATGTTGGAGCGGCTTCTGAAGTTGAAATGAAAGAAAAAAAAGATCGTGTAGATGATGCTTTAAATGCTACTAGAGCTGCGGTAGAAGAAGGAATAGTAGCTGGAGGAGGAGTGGCTTTAGTTCGTGCTATTAAGTCTTTAGAAAAAACAACAGGAGACAATGTGGATCAAGATACGGGAATACAAATTGTAAGAAGATCTCTTGAAGAACCTTTACGTCAAATTGTAGCTAATGCAGGAGGAGAAGGATCTGTTGTTGTAGCCAAAGTAGCAGAAGGAAAAGGAGATTTCGGATACGACGCCAAAATTGGAGAATATAAAAATATGATAGTAGAAGGAATTATAGATCCTACTAAAGTAGCTAGAGTTGCATTAGAAAATGCTTCTTCTGTATCAGGAATGTTGTTAACTACTGAATGTGTTGTTACAGAAATTAAGAAAGACGAATCAAATGCTACACCTCCAATGCCTGGAGCTGGAGGAGGAGGAATGGGAGGAATGATGTAAAAGTCTGTAACTCAAAAAAAATAGTGTCTTTAAAAAGGCACTATTTTTTTTGAGTTACTTACTACACATTACTAAAATAAATGATTAGAACCAGTTTTTTTGAATTTTTAAAGTTCGTTCGATCACATCTCTTACACATCCTTTTCCTCCTTTTTTGGGAGAAATATATTTAGATATGTCTTTGACTTCTTGAACTGCATCTATCGGAGAACAAGGTAACGCTACAGATTTCATAATCTCAATATCAGGTATATCATCTCCCATATAGAGAATTTCTTTTTTAGTAAGATTTAAAATCTTGCAATATTCATCTAAATATTTTTTTTTATTATCTACTCCTTGATAGATGTAAGATATATTCAATTCTCTCAAACGTCTGAAAACCATTAAATCCGAACCTCTTGTTATAATACATAAATTATATCCTTTTTTTCTTGCTAATTGTATTGCATATCCATCTTTAGCAAACATTTTTCTTCCAAGATTTCCATCTGGAAATAAATTTAAAGTGCAATCCGTCAATACTCCATCTACATCAAATATGAAAGTATTAATATGATTCATTATACTTATATAATTTTCCATATATTCAAACATGTAAACATCATTTATTAGGACTGTTTTTTTTAAAAAAAAACCTCCCCTTTTCTTTTTACTACAGTCTAAAGGAATAAAAAGAAAGAAAATGTAAAAAAATTCAAAATAAATACATATTTTCTTTAAATATCTTCGAAATTAATATTTGTAAAATTTTTTACTTCTGATGTTTTTTTTTGAACTTCTTTAATTTCTTGATTGTATGTAGTATGATTTTTAAAATCTTTCTGATGACGTTCTGAAATGACCTCTCTTCCTTTTTCATTAATAATAAATCGAATCATATCATCAAGTATACTTTGAAATTTTGAAAAATCTTCTTTATACAAATAAATTTTATGTTTTTTGTAAGTTACTTCTCCTGTTTCAGAAAAATTTTTCTTGCTTTCGGTTATTGTCAAATAATAATCACCAGCTCTTGTTTCTCTTGCATCAAAAAAATAAGTTCTACTACCAGTTTTTAGAGTTCGTGAACAAATTTCATTTCTTTCTTTGATATTTTCTTTTTCGTCCATTTCAAAAAATATTATAATCCTAACTCAGCAAATCTAAACAAAAAAAATGGGCCATCCTACTTTTTTATTATAATTATTTAAATAAAATGAATTTTTCATAAAAAAATATTATGATTTTCTATTTTTGATATTTTTCCGTTTTTTAAAACAATGAATAAATCAAAATCGGAAATATAAGAAATATCATGAGTTATAATAATAACAGTACTATATTTCATTGTTTTTTTAACAGAACGAATAATTTGTTTTCTGGTTTTTTGATCTATAGCAGAAAAACTATCATCAAATATAAGAATCTTTGGGTATCTAATGATAGCTCTAGCTATACATATTCTTTGTTTTTGTCCTCCAGATAAAGTTATACCTCTTTCTCCTATGATGGTTTCATATCCTTTTTTAAAATTTAAAATATCATTTTCTATCATAGCTATTCTAGCTGCATCATATACTTTATATGGAGTTATTTGTTTTACACTTCCTAAAGCTATATTATTGTAAATAGAATCTGAAAAAAGAAAAGATTCTTGAGGAACATAACCAATGTTTTTTCTAAAATTATACAAATTGTGATCTTTTAAAGATAAATTATCTATTAAAATTTCTCCTTTATGAGGATCATATAAACGGGATATTAATCTTCCTATAGTTGTTTTTCCTGAACCTGTTTCTCCCGTTAAAACTAACGTCTTTCCTTTCATTAAAGTAAAGGATACTTTACTAACTGTATGATTTTTACTGTATTGTATTGAATTATATTGATTTTTTTGATTACAATAAAAAAAACTTACATTTTTAAATTGAATTTTTCCAAAAATTTTTGTTTTTATGAAATTTTTATTCAAAATTTCAGGTTTTACTTTCAAAAATTCACTAATACGAATTAGTGATACTTTAGCTCTTTCTGAGATAGAAACAACCCATCCTAATATAATGAAAGGAAAAATTAAAACATTTATATATGTAAAGAATTCAGCAATAGTTCCAATTTCTTTAATTTCTCCTTCGAAATATTTTTTTCCTCCAAAAAACAGAATTAATAAATGACAAATTCCTATGAAAAATATAATAACAGAAGATAATATAGTGTCAATTTTAGCTAATTCTATATTTTTTTTTTTATATCCTAATATAATTTTTCTATGTTTTTCTTGAAAAAAAGATTCTGATACAAATGATTTTATAATATGAATTCCTGAAAAGGTTTCTTGTATAAAAGAACAGATAATAGATTGAAATTTTTGAACTTCTTCGCTTTTATTGTTAATATAAATACTGATACAATAGATCAAAATAAAAAGAATAGGAATGGGTAAAATAACATAAAAAGTCAGTATCTTATTAATCCGTAACATTTGCATAAAAACCATCAAAAAAAGAATGATAAGATTTAAAAAATACATTATTCCAGGACCTATATATTGTCTTATAAAAGAAACGTCTTCTGTGAGACGGTTCATTAAATCACCTGTAGAATTTTTTTTATAAAAAGACAAACTCAATTTTTGATAATGTGAAAAAATTTCATTTTTTATATCAAATTCTATCATTCTAGACGTAGTAATTATACATTGTCGCATATGATATTTAACAACTCCACCTATAATTGGAACTATTAATATAATACTGGCATAAATACAAATGTCTTTTTTCAAAAAAACAGAGAAAGAGGTTGATGAATTTGAAAAATTTATAAACAGATTTTTGATGGTATTAACAGATTTTCCTATATAAGGAATAGGAAATAAAGTTAAAATATTAGATACTAAAATTAATAAAAACCCTATACACAAACGAAATTTGTACTTTCGACAATATCTTTTGCTAAAAGCAAATAAACCACTCATATAACATACAAAAATACAACTTTTTTAAGTTTTGATTTTTTATATTTATATAAATTATTGTACAAAAATTTTGTTTTGCATAAAAAATCAACATTATTATAATAAAAAATGTCAGTAAGACGACACTTTAGAATAAGAAGTTTACAGTTTTTATATGCTCAACATTTATCAAAAATGGATTCCAAAAAAGTTGAAGAAAATATGCTTCAAAGTATTGAATCATTACATCATCTTTATATTTTTCTTCTCTATTTAATTTTAAAAATTAGAGAAAATGCTATGAAAAAAAATTTCTGTAATAAAAATTATAAAACAAATTTTATACAAAAAATTGCATATAATTCAGTAATAAAAATACTATCCAAAAATAAATATTTAATAGAGGAATATCGTTCTACAAAAAATTCCGAAAAAATTTGGTGGAACCAACAATACGAATATATTTTTATATTATTGCAAAAAATGCCAGAATCAAATTTTTGCAAAAAATATTCTATAAAAACCTGTTCTTCTTTTGAAGAAGAAAAAAGATTTTTAATAAAATATTATAAAGACTTTGTTATTTCAAATACAAAATTAATAGAATATATAGAAGATTTATATTATTTTCATGGAAAAGAGGATTTATCCCTTGCTCATACTATGGTGTGTAAAACCTTACAATTTATCAATTATTCCACTCCTCAAAATTTTAAATTGTATAATATTTACAAAAATAATGAAAATAAGAAATTTGTTATTAATTTATATAGGAACACAATTTTTCACAAAGAAGAATTTAATCGTTTAATTAACGATATATCATGTAATTGGGATATAAAAAGAATAGCAATTATAGATTTGATTATATTGCAAATGGCTACTTGCGAATTTTTATATTTTCCAAATATTCCTCCTAAAGCAACTATGAATGAGTATATAGAAATTACGAAAATATTTTGTATGGAAAAAAGCAAAATTTTTATTAATGGTATATTAGATCAAATATTCAAATTTTTATATAAAAAAAATAGAATATTTAAAATAGGAAAAGGACTCATATAAATAGTAAGTTTACTTAAAATATTATATTATGTTTTTTTCATTACAACAAAATTCTATTGCAAACACCATTCTGATGTTTGTATTGATATTTATCATATTTTACTTTTTTATGATACGTCCTCAAATCAAAAGACAAAAAATTGAAAAAAAATTTCAGGAAGATTTAAAAATAGGAAATTATATTGTGACAAATTCAGGAATACATGGTAAAATTATAGATATAACAGATCATTTTTGTATACTAGAAACTATCATGGGAAAAGTAAAACTTGAAAAAAATACAATTTCAAAAGAATTAACCCAATTACGTTATAGTAGTAATAAATAACAACAACCAGAAATCATAATAAATAAACAATGATCGAAAATACAAAGAATCAAAAAATAAAATTGATAGGAATAACGGGAAAAATGGGATCTGGAAAAAGTTTATTTTCTTTCTTTTTGAAAAAAAAAGGAATTCCTGTTTATTCTTCAGATCAAAGAGGAAAAATATTAATGAATCAAGTCAAAATTATAAAACAAAATGTTATAAAATATTTTGGTACAGATTCTTATAGAAAAGATAAAATAAATAGAACTTATTTATCTGAAATTGTATTCAAAAATCCTATAGCATTAAAATTACTATGTACGATTGTACATCCATGGATATCATTAGATTTTAAACAGTGGATGTCATCTATTATTAGAATACAAAAAAAAACTTTATATGTTATAAAGGAATCTGCTATTTTATTTGAAAGTAAAAGTTATAAGGAATGTGATTTCATTATAACTATAACTTCACCTAAAAAAAATATGATCGAAAGAATAATAAAAAGAGATAATCTAAATGAACACCAAATCATAGATCGATTTAAAAATCAAATATCCAATAAAAAAAGAGAAAAAAAATCCAATTTTGTAATTGAAAATTATTTATCTACATACCATTTACAAAAAAAAGCAGATAGAATACATAAACTATTAGAAAAATTCATTACACAAAAAAAATAAATATGGGAAAAGGAGATAAAAAAACTAGAAGAGGAAAAATAAGAAATAAAACCTATGGAAATCTTCGTCCAAATCCAAGAAGAAATGCAAGAAAAAAAAAATTAAAAATGCTCATCTTTTCTAGTACTGCTACTACTACCGTTGAAAACCGATAAAAAATAGATCAATTGAGCTAAACAACCAAAAGCTGAAATAACGTAAGTCATGGCAGCCAAATTTAACGATTCTTTTGCTTTATGATATTCTTGATAATTCACCACATTTTTATTTCTTAACCATGTTAAAGCTCTATTACTTGCGTCAAATTCTATAGGTAATGTGATAAAAGAAAAAATCACAACTAAAAAAAATAATCCTATTCCTAGTTTTAAAATCAAAGAATTATTTCCTCCTGAATTATAAAAAATAGTTAATCCAGATATTATCGCTATATTAATAAATTTAGAACTTAAATTCAAAATAGGAATTAAATGATTTCGTAATTTTAATAAATTATAACCTAATCGATGTTGCAAAGCATGACCACATTCATGAGCTGCCACTGCCACTGAAGCTGCAGTACTATCATTATAAACTTTTTCACTCAAATTAATTGTTTTATTTATGGGATTATAATGATCAGTTAATTCCCCTTCTACAGAAAGAACATTCACATCGTAGATCCCATGATCTGCTAACATCTTTTCTGCAATTTCCTTTCCACTCATACATGAATGCAAATATAGTTTAGAATAATTCCTAAATTTATTTTTCAATATGAAATTGACAATAATACTTAACAAAACAGTACCCCCTACAATAAAATAGTAAGTCATAAAAATCTTTTTTTTGAACAAAATTATTAATTTATTGAATAAAATAAAAATATATATAAATTAGCTTGATGTCAAATTTTTGACTATGAATATACCAAGAGTCAACAACCTAAAAAGAGTCGTTATTATTGGTGCTGGATTTGCAGGGTTACAAGTAGCAAAAAAATTAAGAAGAGATAAATTTCAAGTGGTTCTTATAGATAAGAACAATTATCATACTTTTCAACCCCTATTGTATCAAGTAGCTACAGCAGGGTTAGAACCAGATTCTATTGCACATTCTATTAGAAATATTATAAAAAAAACAAAAAATTTTTTCTTTAGATTGACTATTGTTCATTATATCAACACAAAAAAACAAAAAATATATACGAGTGTAGGAAATTTATCTTACGACTATTTAATTATGGCAACAGGATCTGTGACCAATTATTTTGGAAATAAAAATATAGAATCTTTTGCCTTACCCATGAAATCTATTCCAGAAGCTTTAAATTTAAGAAGTCTTATTTTACAAGATTTTGAATCAGCTTTATTAACAAAAGATGAAAAAAAGAAAGTGAGACTTATGACTTTTGTCATTGTAGGAGGAGGGCCTACTGGGGTTGAACTAGCTGGAGCTTTAGCCGAAATGAAAAAATACGTATTACCACATGATTATCCTGATTTAGATATTCAACATATGAATATTCATTTATTACAAGCTACTTCTAGATTATTAGATGGAATGTCTAAGAAATCAGCTAAACAAGCTTATAAAAATTTGAAAGAATTAGGTGTTATTATTTGGTTAAATTCTTTAGTGAAAGATTATAACGGAGAAATAGTTTTTATGGAAAAAAATCAAAAAATAGAATCTTCTAACGTGATATGGGCTGCAGGAGTAAAAGGTGCTATTATTAATGGATTTTTAAAAGAAGATATAAAAGGAAATAGAATTTTAGTTGACAATAATCTTAAAACCATAAGATATAAAAATATTTTTGCTATTGGAGATGTTGCTTTTATGAATACAAATCAACATTATCCTAATGGTCATCCTATGACAGCTCAACCTGCTATACAGCAAGGAAATTGTTTAGCTAAAAATTTGAATTGTTTTTTAGATGATAATATTAAAATGAAACCTTTTATTTACAAAAATTTAGGTTCTATGGCTACTATTGGAAGAAATAAAGCCGTATGTGATTTTCCCTATTTAAAATTAAAAGGCTTTTTAGCATGGATTGTTTGGATGTTTGTTCATTTAGTCAGTTTAGTAGGTTTTAGAAATAGAGTAATAGCTCTAACAAATTGGATTATTCAATATTTTCATTATCATAAAAGCGTACGTCTAATTATAAGACCATTTCATAGAAAAAAAAAAATCATTTAAAAACAAGTTGAGAAAGAATATTTTTTATTTTATTTTCTGTTTCCATATATTCTTGATAGATATTGCTATCCACAGTAATTCCGCTACCGGCATATAAAATCATTTCTTTTTTATCTTCTTTTATTTTTACACATCTTAAATTCAGATATAATTCCATGTCATTTTGATGGACTATTCCAATATATCCTGTATAAAATTGTCTTTCGTATCCTTCATTTTTATAAATAAAATCTAAAGATTTTTTTTTGGGATATCCACATATAGAAGGTGTAGGATGTAAACAATTTAATATTTCATAGTAATTAGGTTCTTCATAAAATGAAAAATGAATTAGAGTTTCTAAATGTTTTAAATGACCTATTTTTATAATTTTTGTATTTTCTATGTGAATAGAACCTTTATAAGATTTTAATAAATGAAGAATATATTTTATTACAATTTTATGTTCTTCTGTTTCTTTTTTTGTCCATTTTTTAGATCCCCAAATGGTACCTGCTAAAGCTGAAATTTTTAATTTTTTATTATGACATTCTATTAATAATTCAGGAGAACATCCCATCCAAAATCCATAATGAAAATTATACCAAAGACTAATTAAAGCATTGGGATAAGCATGAATTAATTTTATAAATGTATTTTTGAAATAAAAGTTTCGAAAAGGAATTTTTATAAATCTGGATAAAACAACTTTTTTTAGAAATCCTTTTTTTATATTTTCAATAGCATCTTTTATTAATTTTTTATATTTGCAAGAATCTGTTAAAAAAGAAGAATTTTTTTCCCAAAAAGAAGGGAAAATATTTGTTTTTTTATAAAATTTTTGGATATCTACTGTGTAGATATTTTTTGGATATATTTTTATGGTATGATCGTGTTTAAAATTTTGAATTAAAAAAAATTTTACGCCCAAAGAATAATCATAGTGGGAATAAAAAAATATTTTTTTATCATAAGGTTTTTTAAAAACAACAAAATTATTATGGTTATAATAATTTTTTATAATTTTTTTATATAAAGAGAAAACACTAATTTCTGTTGACATGTTTATTTTTTCGGAATTATGATATTAGTTAATTTACAAAAACTAATAATATTTTCTTTTTCATCATAAATATGAACTTGAATAAAATGTAAAATATTTCCCTTATGAAAAATTTTTGCTTTGGCAAACAGAATTCCTTTTTTTATTTTTATGGATCGAATATGATTTGTAGAAATTTCAATGCTAAAAACATTAAAATTGTTTTTTTTTTCATTTATAATATTTATAAAAGAAATAGAACTTCCAACACTTTCAGCTAAAATTATAGTTGCTCCTCCATGTAAAAAACCAAAAGGTTGAAATATTTTAGAATTTATAGGCATTTTTGCTATCAGTGTATCTAATTGGTTTGACAAAAAAATAAATTGAATTTGCATTATGTTTATCAATGTATTTTTTTTCAAATCATTTAACTGATTTAATAATTCTTGAGTTCTTTTTCTCATATCAATAGAAAAAAAAATACAAAACAAGATTTATTATTCTTATTTATATACAAATTATATACCAACCAATTTACATTTTTACATTATATTATTTTATAAAAAAAACAACATATCAAATCAAAAAAAAATTAGTGAATATGAAAAAAAAACAAGATTCAGAAGATCTGATTCCTTTAATAGGAATGGAGAATCAAATTGTAGGATTTGAAGAGAAAGAAAAAATTCATATAAAAGGATTACGACATAGTGCTGTTTCTGTTTTTATTTTTAATCTAGAAAACGATTTAATGTTGCAAAAAAGATCTTCAAAAAAATATCATTCTTCTTCACTTTGGACAAATACTTGTTGCAGTCATCCTAAAAAAAACGAATCTATTTTAAAAGCAGCACATCGTTGTTTGATAGAAGAAATGGGTTTCGATTGTTTTTTGGAACAAAGATTTAGCTTTAATTATCATGAATTTTTTAGTAATGGGTTAATAGAAAATGAATTAGATCATGTTTTTGTCGGATTTTATGAAAAATCCCCAATTATAAATTTTAAAGAAGTAGATAATTGGAAATGGATTTCATTAAATGAATTAATTGAAAATATTCATACTTATCCAGATTCTTATACCATTTGGTTAAAAATTATTATGAAAAATCATTTAAATCAATTAAAATGTATAAAAAAAATACGATAGCTACTATAAATAGAAAAGGCTATTTTAGTGCAGCACATAGGCTCTATAATAATCATTGGAATTATAAAAAAAATATTGAAATATTTGGAAAATGTGCTCATCTCAACTATCATGGGCATAATTATGAATATATCGTAAGCATTACAGGAAAGATAGATCCTGAAACGGGTTTTGTTTTCAATTTACAAAAATTGAAAAGTATTCTTTCTGATGAAATAGAAAAACTGTTTGATCATAAAAATATTAATTTAGATATTATAGAATTTTCATCTATAAATCCCACTATAGAAAACATTGTCATTTTCATGTGGAATAGAATAAATAAAAAAATATCCCCTGATTTAAAATTAAAAATAACTTTGTACGAAACAAAAAATAATTTTGTTGAATATGACGGAAAATAAAAAAAATATTATTAAAAAGACAATTTTATATGATAATCACATCTGTTTAGGAGCTAAAATGGTTAATTATTCCGGATTTTACATGCCACTTCAATATACTTCTTCTTTAACGGAACATATGCATGTAAGAAATTATGCTGGAATTTTTGATGTCAGTCATATGGGAAAATTTATCTTAAAAGGAAAGCATTCTGAAGATATCATTCAATATTTAACCACAAATGATATCTCTAAAATAAAAATTGGACAAGCTCAATATACTTGTTTAATTAATGATAAAGGAGGAATCATAGATGATTTAGTCATTTATAAAATTTCAGAACAAAAATTTTTACTTATAGTAAATGCTGCTAATATTGAAAAAAATAAAAAATGGATTAATGATTATATCAAAAAATATGAATATAGTGATATAGAATTGATAGATAATTCTTTAGAATATTCTCTTTTAGCTATTCAAGGTCCATTATCTTTATTTTATACTCAAAGATTAACAAATATTTTATTAAATAAAATTTCTTTTTATCATTTTAAAATAGGAGAATTTTCAGGAATAAAAAATGTATTAATTTCTAGAACAGGATATACAGGATCTAAAGGAATAGAAGTTTATGTTTCCAATGAAAATGCACAAAAAATATGGAATGAGATTCTAAAAATAGAAAGAAACAAAATAATTCCTTGTGGAATAGCAAGCAGAAATTCATTGAGATTAGAAATGGGATATCGATTATATGGACAAGATATTTCTGAAAAAATAACTCCTATAGAAGCCAATTTGTCTTGGATAATTAAATTTGAAAAAAAATTTATAGCCAAAAAAATATTACAAAAACAAAAAAAAGAAGGAAAATACAAAAGGTTTATATCTTTTCTTGTTAAAGAAGAAAAAAAAATTCCAAGACAAGGACACTTATTAATAGATGAAAATGAAAGACCTATTGGTTATGTAACTTCTGGTGTTTACTCTCCAGTTCTAAAAAAAGGTATTGGAATAGGATATTTAACAACAAATCAAAAAAAAGAAAACTCTGTATTTGTTCTGATAAAAGAAAAAAAGATACCCGTGAAAATGGTTAAATTACCTTTTATAAAAATTAAAAATTAAATAAATAGTTGATTCTATCAAATTAGAAAAAAATCATAGTTCTATCAAAAAGGAAAACAGAATCATATATTTAAAGCATTTTCAACAAAATTTTTTGTTAGCTATTCCTGTATTTTTTACCCAGTTAGGTATAATATGTATAGGGTTATCTGATAATATAATGGTTGGTCTTTTAGGAAAAAAAGCTTTAGCTTCAGTTTCATTATCTAATGCTGTTTTTTTTATTATGATCATTTTTGGTTTTGGAATATCTACAGCTATTTCTGTTTTAATCGCATCTACAGATGCGAAACAAGAGTATAAAAATGGGGCTATTATTTTCTATCATGGATTAGTTTTAAATTTTTTTTTATCTGTATTAATATATGGATTAATACAAGTGTTTTGCTATATTTTTCCTTATTTAGGACAACCTAAAGAAATATTGAATGAAACTATTTCTTTTTTGAAAGTAGTATCCATCTCTTTTATCCCTTGGATGATATTTGAAGTTTTTAGAAAATTTTCAGAAGGATTATCTTTGGTATTTCCTGGTTTGATTGTAACTTGGATTTCCGCTTTTATTAATATCATATTAAATTATATATTTCTTCACGGAAAATATGGTTTTCCGAAATTAGGGATTGTTGGTGTTGCTTATGCTACTCTAATATCTAGAATAACGATGTTGATCGGAATTTTGATTTTGTTGTCTCAATACAAAAAAGTACATAATTATTATAACCAATTAAAATATCTTTTTTTAGAAAAGAAATATATCAAAAAAATATTGAAAATTGGAATTCCTTCTGGATTACATATGTTATTTGAAATGAGTGCTTTTGCCATTTCTTCTTTTATATCAGGAAGATGTGGAATCAAAGTATTAGCAGCTCATCAAATAGTTATGAGTTTAGTTTCTTCCACTTTTCTTCTTAGCACAGGATTCTCTGTAGCTGCTACAATAAGAATAGGGAATCAACTAGCTCTAAAAAATTATTTAGAATTAAAAAGAACAGGAATATCTATTTTTTTTATGGGAACTATTTTTATGTTAATCTGTAGTTTTTTCTTTTTTTTCTTTCGAAGTACCATTCCTTATATCTATATCAAAAATGATGAAGAAGTTGTTAAAATTGCAGAAAAAATGATAGTTATTGCTAGTTTTTTTCAATTATCTGATGGATTACAAGGAATTATTCTTGGAGCATTAAGAGGTTTACAAGATGTTCATATTCCCATGTGGATTAGTTTTTTTTCTTATTGGATTATTGCCATACCTACAGCATGGTTTTTGTCTATTAAAATGGGAGGAATAGGAGTGTGGATTGGATTGGGTTTTGGTTTAACAATATCAGCTATGTTACTTTTTATAAGATATAAAACTATACTTAAAAAAATAAGAGAAATGAAATAATAAACATTTCATATTCAAACAAATAATTCATCATATAATATTATAGTTCGTGTTAAATATATATATTTGTTGTTAAACATATGTATAAAATTAAAATTTTAATAGCATTTTTATCATTTTTTCATGAAAACATTTCAAGAATATAATTTTTTTGACGATAACATCATTCAAGCCATAGAAAATATTGGATTTAAATATCCAACACCAATACAAGAAAAAGTTATTCCTTTTTTGTTGTCTTCAGAAAAAGATATTATAGCATTAGCTCAAACAGGAACAGGAAAAACAGCGGCTTTTGGACTTCCAATCATTCAAAAAATGAATTTAAGAAACACTTCTCCTCAAGCTTTAATTTTATGTCCTACAAGAGAATTATGTATACAAATAACACGTGATCTTTGTCAATTTTCAAAATTTTCATCATTTATAAAAATTGTTTCTTTATATGGAGGAGCAAACATTAATTCACAAATTCAATCCTTGAAAAGGAAAACTCATATTATAGTAGGAACTCCAGGAAGAATTCTTGATTTAATCAAAAGAAAAAAATTATATTTTGGTGAAATTCAATATTTAGTACTTGATGAAGCTGATGAAATGTTAAATATGGGATTTAAAGAAGAATTAGATTCTATAATAGAAAAATTACCGAAAAAAAGACAAAGTTTATTGTTTTCGGCAACAATGTCTAGATATATGAATGTTATAGCTCACAAATATCTAATAGATCCTGTAGAAATTGTGATGGGGAAAAAAAACATAGGTTCCGATGATGTTAAACACGTCTATTATATAATAGAAAAATTGAATAAAAAATATTTAGCTTTGAAAAGAATTTTAGATATAAATCCTGATATTTATAGCATTATATTTTGTGGAACTAAAAAAGAAACTAAAGAAATATCCGAATTCCTAATCAAAGATGGTTATAATGCTGATGCTTTATATGGAGATCTTTCACAAGCACAACGTGAATCCGTTATGAACAGATTCAGAAATAAAAACTTACAATTTCTTGTAGCTACAGATGTAGCCGCTCGTGGATTAGATGTAAATAATATAACTCATGTTATTAATTACAATCTTCCAAAAGAAAGTGAAACTTATGTCCATAGAAGTGGACGGACTGGAAGAGCTGGAAATACGGGGATTTCTGCTTGTATTATTCAAACCAAAGAAATTAGAAATTTAAGAGATTTTGAAAAAAAGATTGGAAAAAATTTTTACCGTGTTATGGTTCCTACTGGAGAAGAAATATGTGAAAAACAACTATTCTATTTTATAGAAAAAATTAAAAAAGTAGTCGTAAACGATAAATTGATGAAAAAATTTCTTCCTGAAATACAAAAAAATTTAAAATTTCTTGACAAAGAAGAATTAATAAAACGTTTTTCATGGATTGGATTTAATCATTTCATAAATTATTATGAAAATTCTAAAGATCTAAATCCTGTTTTTTATAAAAAAAATTATAGTTCCTCGTACAAAAAAAAAAAAACTTTTTCAAAACTGTTTTTAAATATAGGATCTAAAGATAATCTAACAAAATTAGGATTGATAAACTTAATCAACCAAGCAGTTGATAATTCACATATTAATATTGGTCACATAAGAATTTTATCAAATTTTTCATTATTTGAAGTAGAAAAACGTTATAGAAACAAAATATTAATAGGAATGAGCAGAATTAATCATTTAGGAAGACCCATTTCAATAGAAATAAAAAACTAGTTTCGTAATGGCAGGAAATATTTTTGGAAATTTGTTCAGAGTTAGTACTTTTGGAGAAAGTCATGGAATAGCATTAGGTGGAATTATTGATGGATGTCCAGCAGGAATAGAATTAAATTTTAAAGAAATTCAATATGAATTAAATAGAAGAAAACCTGGACAATCATCTATAGTCACTCAAAGAAATGAACCCGATGAAGTAAATTTTTTATCTGGAATTTTTGATAATAAAACTACAGGAACACCCATTGGGTTTATCATTTTTAACCAAGATCATAAATCATATGATTACCATCATATTCGAGAAGTTTATCGTCCGTCACATTCGGATTTTACATATGAAAAAAAATATGGAATAAGAGATTACAGAGGAGGAGGACGTTCTTCTGCAAGAGAGACAACATGTAGAGTTGTAGCTGGTGCTATTGCTAAACAATTAATTAAAGAGATTACAATTACATCTTATGTTTCTTCTGTAGGTGATATATCTATCAATAAATCTTATCAAGAGCTAGATTTGTCTAGAGAATCAATAGAAAAAAATCCTATAAGATGTCCAGATCCAGATGTTGCGGAAAAAATGATATCCAAAATTCAAGAAATAAAAAATCAAGGAGATACTATAGGGGGCATTATTACTTGTGTGATTAAAAACATTCCAATAGGAATTGGAGAACCTGTTTTTGAAAAATTACATGCTGAACTAGGAAAAGCGATGCTATCAATTAATGCTGTAAAAGGATTTGAATATGGAAGTGGATTTGATGGAACTAAAATAACTGGTTCTCAACATAATGATTTATTTCAACAAGATGGAACAACCAAAACAAATTTATCCGGAGGAATACAAGGAGGAATTTCAAATGGAATGGATATTTATTTTAGAATTGCCTTTAAACCTATAGCTACGATAATGAAAGAACAAAAAACTATAGATAAACATGGTAATTTTGTCCTTATGAAAGGAAAAGGAAGACATGATCCTTGTGTTTTACCTCGTGCTATTCCTATTGTTGAATCTATGACCGCTTTAGTTTTAGCAGATTATTGGATGTATACTAAATTATCTAAATTATCTTCAATAAAAAAAAATTGAATCAAAAACTTCTCATTTTTATTTTAGGACCTACCTGTGTAGGAAAAACTTTTCTCTCCTTGTTTTTAGCTGAAAAATTAAAGACTGAAATTTTATCTTGTGATTCTAGACAATTTTATAAGGAATTAAAAATAGGAACTTCTATGCCTACTACAGAAGAACTATCTCGTGTTCCTCATCATTTTATTGGACATTTAAGTATTCATCATATCTACAATGCAAAATTGTTTGAAATAGATTTTTTAAAAAAAATTTCAAAATTATTTACTAAACATTCTGTATTAATTATGGTAGGAGGATCTAGTTTATATGAAAAAGCAATAACAGAAGGGTTATCAGAATTTCCTAAAGTCAATTTGAATATTAGAAATCATTTGATTTATCATTTTAAAAAAAAAGGAATTTCCTTTTTACAAAAAGAATTTTTTAAATTCAAAAAACCAGGAGAATCAATAGATATTTATAACCCTACACGTTTAATTCGATATTTAGAAATAGTTCAGTCTACAGGAAAAAATCCTTCTTTTTTTTACAATACAAAAAAAAAAGAAATTTTGTAATTTTAAAATTAGGATTAACAATGCCAAGAGATAAGATTTATTCTAGAATCAATAATAGAGTAGATCATATGATGAAAATAGGTCTATTAGATGAAGCTAAACTCTATTATAATTATAAAAATTTAAATAGTTTACAAACTATAGGTTATCAAGAGATTTTTGAATTTTTTTCAGAAAAAAAAAATGATTTGAATCAAAGTATAGAAAAAATAAAAAGAAACACTAGAAGATATGCAAAAAGACAATTGACCTGGTATAGAAAAGACTCATCAATTATATGGTTTGATCCGAAGGAAAAAAACAAAATCTTAGAATATATTCTAAAAAAACAGTGGGCAATACTGGATTCGAACCAGTGACCCTCTGCTTGTAAAACAGATGCTCTAAACCAAACTGAGCTAATTGCCCTATTTATTCAAATGTAAGAAAAAATTTTTATAATATAACAAGATTTCAGATACAACAAACGTACTTCCACTTATTAAAATCAAATCATTTTTATTAGCTTGATTTTTAGCACATAAAAAAGCCTTCTTTACAGAAGGAAAAAAATTTATTCTTTCATGATTTTTAAATATTTTACTAACTAATATTGACAAATCATGTATAGAATATTTTCTATCTATAGAAGGTTGGCAAAAATAATAAAAAGATTCAACAGGAAAATACTTTAACAATTGATCTACTTTTTTTTCTTTTACAAAACCCAAAATTAAATGTAATTTTTCATATGATTCTTTTTTTAATTGATTACTAATCATATATATACCTTCTTCATTATGAGCTATATCACAAATTATTTTTGGATTTTTTTCTTGTAAAATATGCCATCTACCTTTGAAATTAGTATTTTTTATTACATTTTCTAATCCTTTTTGTATTGATTGATTAGATACTATGATATTTTTTCTGTAATTTAAAATACTTATAGTTTTTAATACAACACTTCGATTAAAATTTTGATAATCTGCTTTAAAAGGCATTTTATATTGAGAATCTTCTTTAGTTTTTACGGAAAAATAAATTGGGGCATTTTTTTTGAAAGCTTCTTGAAGAAAAAGAGATCGAACCTCTTTCGAGATTTTTCTTCCTATTATTACTGATACGTTTTTTTTTATAATTCCAGCTTTTTCCAAAGCAATTTTTAATTGATTCTTTCCAAGAGTCTCTGTATGATCTAGACTAATATTTGTAATTATAGATATTTTTGGAATTATCAAATTAGTAGAATCTAATCTTCCTCCCATCCCTACTTCAATAATTGCTAGATCTACTTTTTTTTCTTTAAAATATTGAAAAGCTAAAGCTGTGTTCATTTCAAAAAATGAAACTTTTTCTTTTTCTATAAATTTCTTATTTTCATTTACAAAATTTACAAGATAATCTTCTTCTATTAATACACCGTTACAGGTTATTCTTTCTCTAAAATCTATTAAATGAGGAGAAGTAAATATTCCTATTTTATATTTTTCTTCTTGTAAAATAGAAGATAACATATGTACTGTAGATCCTTTCCCATTTGTTCCTCCCACATGTATACTTTGAAAGTAATTTTGGGGATCTCCTAAATGAGAACAAAAATTTTGTATTCTTTTTAAACCAGGTTTATATGATTTTAATCCTGTATTCTGATAGATTGGAAGACGTTTAAAAATCCATTGAACTGTTTCTGTATAATTCAAAAAATATCAACCTTATTAAAATAACATAGTACAAAAATATATTTTTTTTCAAGACAAAAATTGATTATATTCGTTTTGAAATTGGTTTTTAATTCTTTTTTTAAAATAAAGACACATCTACATTTTATTGAAAAAATTATAGAGGAAGATATTAAAAACGGATTTCCTATAAAGAAAATAAAATTCCGTTTCCCTCCTGAACCTAATGGTTTTCTTCATATTGGACATATAAAAGCCATATGTTTAAATTTTGAGTTAAGTCAAAAATATAAATCTCCAATTAATTTAAGATTTGATGATACTAATCCTATAGGAGAAAATAAAAACTTTATAAATTCTATAAAAAAAGATATTCTTTTTTTAGGATTTCATTGGGATCATGAAAGTTATGCTTCAGATTATTTTTCTAAACTTTATAAATGGGCAATAAAATTAATTAAAGAAAACAAAGCTTATGTAGATGATCAATCTCAAAATATAATTCAAGTTCAAAGAAAAAATCCTTTTGAAATAGGGATTAATAGCAATTATAGAAGTAGATCTATAGAAGAAAATCTCTTTCTTTTCGAAAAAATGAAAAACGGATTTTTTGGGGAAGGAACTTGTGTTTTAAGAGCTAAAATTAATATGAGTTCTTCAAACATGAATATGCGAGATCCAATTATGTATAGAATTTTACGGAAAAAACATCATAGAACTAGATATAAATGGTGTATTTATCCTACTTATGATTGGACACATGGATTATGTGATTATATAGAACAAATATCTCATTCTTTATGTTCCTTGGAATTTGAAAATAGACGCCCATTATATAACTGGTATTTAGATCAAATTTATATTGATGATAATAATAAAGAAACAATCAGACCTAAACAAATAGAATTTTCAAGATTAAATTTAAGTCATACTATAACCAGTAAAAGAAAAATTCAATATTTAATTGAAAAAAAAGTTATTCAATCTTGGGATGATCCACGTATTTTAACAATATCTGGATTACGAAAAAAAGGATATACTTCTGTTGCTTTAAAAAATTTTATTCATCAAATAGGAATCACTAAAAGAAATAATATCATAGATATATCTTCTCTTGAATTTTGGGTAAGAAAACATTTAAATAAAATAGCTTTTAGAACTATGGTAGTATTACATCCAATTCAATTAATTATTGACAATTATGCATCAGATACTACTGAATGGGTTGAAGGAGAAAATAATCCAGAAAATTCTAATTTTGGAAATAGAAAAATTCCTTTTTCCAAATTCCTATACATAGAAAAAGATGATTTTTTAGAAAAAGAAAAAGAAAATTTTTTTCGTCTTTGTATTGGAAAAGAAGTAAGACTTAAAAATGCTTACATCATCAAAGCAAATTCTGTAATAAAAAATGATGAAGGAGAAATAAAAGAAATACACTGTACTTATGATCCTAAAAGTAAATCTGGAAAAAAAAATAAAATTGAAGAAAAAAGAAGAGTAAAAAGCACTTTGCACTGGGTCTCTATAAAACATTCTTTTCCTATAAAGATAAATTTATATAAACCCCTATTTTTAAAGAAAAATCCAGATATAGATTTTTATAAACATATCAATCCTAAATCACAAGATAAAATTATAGGTTATGCAGAACCTTCCTTAAAAAAAGCAAAAAAAGGAGAGCATTTTCAATTTCAAAGAATTGGATATTTTTATGTGGATAGTAAAATTAAAAATGATCAAATCATTTTCAATAAAACAGTATCTATAAAAAACCAGTGGAAAAAAAATGAAAAGTAATTTTTCGTCAATTCATTTCATTCCAAGATATCTGGAAATATGTTTTCATATTCTCTTAATCCAGTTCCTGCAGGAATTTTATGTCCTACGATTACATTTTCCTTTAATCCATGTAAATAATCTATTTTACTACTTATAGCCGCTTCACTTAAAACTTTTGTTGTTTCTTGAAATGAAGCCGCAGATATAAAAGATTTAGTTTGTAACGCTGCTCTTGTTATTCCTTGTAATATAGGTCTTGCTGTAGCAGGAATTGCATTTCTTGTTTTTATTAATTTTTGATTCTTATATTTCAAAACTGCGTTTTCATTTCTTAAATCCCTATAACTAATAATCTCTCCATTTTTAATGATTTCAGAATCTCCGGAATCTTCAACTACTCTCATTTGAGAGATTCTATCATTTTCCTCTATAAAATCGTCTTTATATTCTATATTTCCTTCCAAAAATTTTGTATCTCCTATATCTATAACTTCTACCTTCCTCATCATTTGTAAAACAATAACTTCAAAATGTTTATCATTAATTTTCACACCTTGTAAACGATATACCTCTTGTATTTCTTTTACTAAATATTCTTGTACAGCTCTAGTTCCTCTTATATTTAAAATATCATTAGGAGTAACAGCACCATCTGATAAAGGCATTCCTGCTTTTACATAATCATTTTCCTGAACAAGAATTTGATTGGATAATTTTACAAGATATTTTCTAACTTCCCCTGTTTTGGATTCCACTATAATTTCTCTACTTCCTCTTTTTATTTTTCCATGACTTACTATTCCATCCATCTCTGATACTACAGCTGGATTAGATGGATTACGTGCTTCAAACAATTCAGATAAACGAGGTAACCCTCCTGTGATGTCTCCTGATTTAGCTGTTTTTCTTGGAACCTTTACTAATATTTTTCCTATGTCTATTTTTTCTTCATCCTCTACCATTAAATGAGCACCTACCGGGAGATTATATATTTTTAATTCTTCATTTTTTTCATTAAGAATTTTTAATGTTGGGATAAAATTTTTGTTTCTAACCTCCGTTATTACTTTTTCTTGAAATCCAGTTTGTTCATCGATTTCTACTTGGAAAGTAACACCTTGTTCTAGATGTTGATAAGATATTATACCAGAAAATTCTGCAACAATCACTGCATTATAAAGATCCCATTTGCAAATCATATCTCCAGATTTTAATATATCTCCATGTTTTACATATAAAGAAGCACCATAAGGAATATTATTAACCATTAAAATAGATGATTTTTTTAAATCAAATAGTTTCATTTCTGTAGTTCTAGAAACTACAATTCCTATTCTATGAAAATCTTGTTTTGTTTTTACGAATTTTAAATCTTCAAACTCTATAATTCCATTATATTTTGCTTTTATTTGTGAAGATTCTGTAATATTTCCTGCTGTCCCTCCAACATGAAAAGTACGTAAAGTCAACTGAGTTCCAGGTTCTCCAATAGATTGCGCCGCAATAACTCCAACTGCTTCTCCTTTTTGAACAATTTTTCCTGTAGATAGATTACGACCATAACATTTAGAACAAATCCCCATTTTTGCTTCGCAAGTCAAAGGAGATCTAACTTCTACGATTTCAATTCCAGATTTATCAATAATTTCTGCTATTTTTTCATCAATCATCTCTCCTGAAGAAATTATCAATCTATTATTTTGATAAATCTCATTTAAAGAGATACGTCCTAAAATTCTGTCAAATAAAGTTTCTACGATTTCTTCATTTTTCTTTAATGCAGAAATTTCTAATCCTCGTAAAGTTTTGCAGTCTTCCATTTTGATAATAACATCTTGAGCTGCATCAACTAAACGTCTTGTAAGATATCCAGCATCTGCTGTTTTTAATGCAGTATCTGCTAATCCTTTTCTAGCTCCATGAGTTGATATAAAATATTCTAAGATAGAAAGTCCTTCTCTAAAATTGGATAAAATTGGATTTTCAATAATTTCTCCTCCAGAAGATCCTGCTTTTTGAGGCTTAGCCATTAACCCACGCATTCCTGAAAGTTGACGGATTTGCTCTTTAGAACCTCTTGCTCCAGAATCTAACATCATGTATACGGGATTAAATCCTTTTCTATCTTCACGCATATATTTCATGACTTTTTCCGTCAGCATTGCATTAGTATTTGTCCATATATCAATTACTTGGTTATAACGTTCATTATTTGTGATCAATCCCATGTTATAATTCATTTTTACATTATCTACTTGTTTAATAGCATTATGTACCATTTTTTTCTTATTATCAGGAATAATAATATCACCCAATCCAAAAGATAACCCCCCTTTAAATGCATTATAAAAACCTAATTCTTTAATCTCATCTAGAAAATGAGCAGTAGTAGGTACATCTGTAATATGTAATATTTTACCTATAATTTCTCTCAAAGACTTTTTTGTAAGAGATTCATTAATAAATCCTACTTTTTTAGGTACTACTTGATTAAATAACACTCTACCTACAGTAGTTTCTATGATTTTATTCACAAATCTTTCTTTTTCACGAAGAAAAACTTTCACTTTAATTAAAGCATGTAAATCTACTACACCTTGGTTATATGCTATTTCAACTTCTTCCGGAGAATAAAAGACGAGTCCTTCTCCTTTTACTTTTTTTTTGAGATCTGAAATTAAAGGTTTAGTCATATAATATAAACCTAACACCATATCTTGAGAAGGGACTGTAATAGGAGATCCATTAGCTGGGTTTAATATATTTTGAGAAGCTAACATCAAAAGTTGAGCTTCCAATATAGCTCCATGAGATAAAGGCAAGTGAACAGCCATTTGATCTCCATCAAAATCTGCATTAAAGGCAGCACAAACTAAAGGATGTAATTGAATAGCTTTTCCTTCTATCAATTTAGGTTGAAAAGCTTGAATTCCTAATCTGTGTAATGTAGGAGCCCGATTTAACAATACGGGATGTCCTTTTAAAACATTTTCTAAAATATCCCATATCATGGGATTTCTTTTGTCAATAATTCTTTTTGAAGATTTTACTGTTTTTACTATTCCTCTTTCAATTAATTTTCGTATAACAAAAGGTTTATAAAGTTCTGCTGCCATATCTTTAGGTAAACCACACTCATGCAATTTCAAATGAGGGCCTACCACAATAACAGATCTTGCTGAATAATCTACTCTTTTTCCAAGAAGATTCTGTCTAAAACGACCTTGCTTTCCTTTCAATGCATCAGATAAAGATTTTAAAGGACGATTAGCTTCTGATTTTACAGCAGAAACTTTTCTTGAATTATCAAAAAGGGAATCTACTGCTTCTTGAAGCATTCTCTTTTCATTTCTTAAAATGACTTCAGGGGCTTTAATTTCTATAAGTCTTTTTAAACGATTATTTCTGATAAGTACACGACGATATAAATCAGTCATATCAGAAGCAGCATAACGTCCTCCATCCAAAGGGACTAAAGGGCGTAATTCTGGAGGAATAACAGATAATACATGAATGATCATCCAAGATGGATTTCCTCCATTTTTATTTCCTTCTCTAAAAGATTCAACAACTTGTAAACGTTTTAATGCTTCAGTTCGTCTTTGTTTAGAAGTTTCATTATATACTTGATTTCTTAATTCCATAGACAAAATATTTAAATCTACTCGATTTAAAAGATCCTCTATACATTCCGCTCCCATTTTAGCAATAAATTTATTTGGATCAGAATCTTCTAATTGTTGATTTCCTTTTGGAAGCTTGTTTAAAACTTGTAAATATTCTTCTTCAGTCAGAAAATCTCCTTTTTGAAAAGAAGAACCATCTAAATGGACCCCATCCCCTCCTTGAACTACGACATATCGTTCATAATAAATAATCATTTCAAGTTTTTTAGAAGGTAACCCTAGTAAATATCCAATTTTATTAGGAGAAGATCTAAAACACCAAATATGAACAACGGGAACGACAAGACTTATATGTCCCATACGTTCTCTTCTTACTTTTTTTTCAGTGACTTCAACTCCACATCGATCACAAACAATACTTTTATAACGAATTCTTTTATATTTTCCACAAGCACATTCATAATCTTTTACTGGACCAAAAATTCGTTCACAAAAAAGACCATCTCTTTCTGGTTTATGAGTCCTATAATTAATGGTTTCTGGCTTTAATACTTCTCCATGAGATTCCTTCAATATAATTTCTGGAGAAGCTAATCGAATAGTGATTTTATTGAATCTATTTCTTTTTTTTCTATTCATTTTTGGATTTTATCATAATATAAAAATATAGAACGAAAAAATTTATTCTTCTAAACGGATATCTAATCCTAATCCTTTCAATTCATAACAAAGAACATTAAAAGATTCTGGATTGTTAGGTTCAGGCATTGGTTCTCCTTTTACTATAGATTCATAAGTTTTAGCTCTTCCAGAAACATCATCTGATTTAACAGTTAAAATTTCACGTAAAATATTGGAAGCTCCAAAAGCTTCCAAAGCCCATACTTCCATTTCTCCAAAACGTTGTCCTCCAAATTGAGCTTTCCCTCCTAAAGGTTGTTGAGTTATTAAAGAATAGGGGCCTATAGAACGGGCATGCATTTTATCATCTACCATATGACCTAACTTTAACATATATATTATCCCTACAGTAGCAGGTTGATCAAACCTTTCTCCCGTACCTCCATCAAATAAATAAGTAGTTCCGAAACGAGGAATTTTCGCTTTATCTGTGTATTTACAAATTTCTTTGATAGTCGCTCCATCAAATATAGGAGTTGAAAATTTCATCTTTAATTTCTGTCCTGCCCATCCTAATACAGTTTCATATATTTGTCCTATATTCATCCTAGAGGGAACTCCCAAAGGATTTAGAACAATATCTACAGGACTTCCGTCTTCTAAAAAAGGCATATCTTCTTCTCTTAAAATTCTAGCGACTACTCCTTTATTTCCATGTCTTCCTGCCATTTTATCTCCTACTTTTAATTTTCTTTTTTTAGCAATATATACTTTCGCCATTTTAATAATCCCTGAAGGTAATTCATCTCCAACAGTAATAGAAAATTTTTGATGTTTAAAAACACCATTTAAATCATTTACCGATATTTTATAATTATGTAAAATTTCTGATATCAAATTATTAACTTGAATATCATCAGTCCAATTACTAGAATAAATTTCTATATAATTCTGTATATTATTCAATATTTTTATAGTGAACTTTTTCCCTTTCTTGATAATTTCCTGTTTCTTTTCATTCAAAACAGAATTATGACATAATTTATCATCTAAAATAAATTGCAATTTTTTAATCAATAAATTTCTGAGAGCTAAAAACTTTTTTTCATATTCTTTTTCTAAACGTGATATTTTAATTTTATCCTGAATTCTAGATGTTTTATCTTTTATACTTCTAGTAAATAGTTTTGTATCTATAACTACTCCGAATAATGATGGTTCAGCTCTTAAAGAAGCATCTTTAACATTTCCTGCTTTATCTCCAAAAATAGCTCTTAATAATTTTTCTTCTGGTGTAGGATCAGATTCTCCTTTCGGAGTTATTTTTCCAATAAGAATATCACCAGGTTTTACTTCAGCTCCTACTCTTATAATTCCATTTTCATCTAAATCTTTAGTTGCCTCTTCACTTACGTTAGGAATATCATTAGTAAATTCTTCCATACCTAATTTTGTATCACGAACATCTAAAGAATATTCATCTATATGTATAGAAGTAAACCAATCTTCACTTACCACTTTTTCGGAAATTAAAACAGCATCTTCAAAATTATACCCATTACACGGAATAAAAGCTGCTTTTAAATTTTTTCCTAAAGCCAATTCTCCATATTCTGTGGCATACCCTTCACATAAAATTTGTCCTTGAGCCACTCTCATTCCTTTTCTTACAATAGGTTTCAAAGTTATACATGTATTTTGATTCGTCTTTCTAAATTTTATCAAATTATAAACCTGAATTTCAGAATCAAAACTCACTAAATTTTCTTTTTCTGTTTGATCATAACGAATAACTATTTTTCTTGCATCAACATATTCTACAAATCCGTTCTTTTTTGCATTAATTAATATACGAGAATCTATCGCTACTTGTTCCTCTAATCCAGTTCCTACAATAGGAGCGTCAGGCTTCAATAATGGAACCGCTTGACGCATCATGTTAGACCCCATCAAAGCTCTATTTGCATCATCATGTTCTAAAAAAGGAATTAGAGAAGCGGATATAGAAGCTATTTGATTTGGAGCTACGTCTATATAATCTACTTGATTTGGTTTTACTATAGGAAAATCTCCATCTTCACGAGATATAATTCTATCAGATAAAAAATTACCATGTTGATCAATAGCATTGGCTTGTGCTATAATTTTTCCTTCTTCTTCTTCTGCGCTTAAATATTTGACTTCATATTTTAAATTTACTTTTTGATTAGAAACAACTCGATAAGGAGTTTCAACAAATCCCATATGATTTATTTTCGCAAAAACAGAAAGAGAAGATATTAATCCTATATTAGGGCCTTCTGGAGTTTCTATTGGACATAATCTTCCATAATGAGAATAATTTACATCTCTAACTTCAAATCCTGCTCTTTCTCTAGATAATCCACCAGGACCTAATGCTGAAAGTCTTCTTTTATGAGTGATTTCAGACAAAGGATTTGTTTGATCCATAAATTGAGATAATTGATTTGTTCCAAAGAAAGTATTTATAACGGAAGATAAAGTCTTAGCATTAATAAGATCTACAGGCATAAAAACTTCATTATCACGAACATTCATTCTTTCTCTTATAGTTCTAGCCATCCTAGCTAAACCAATACTAAATTGGGTATAAAGTTGTTCTCCTACTGTTCTTACTCGTCTATTGGATAAATGATCAATATCATCTACTTCTCTTTTAGAGTTAAATAATGCATTCAAATGTTCTACTATTGCAATAATATCTTTTTTAGTTAAAACTAAATAATTAGAATCTATATTTAAACCAAGACGTTTATTTAAACGATATCTTCCTACAGGTCCTAAACTATATCTAGTATCAGAAAAAAAAAGTTTATCTATAACTCCTCTAGCCGTTTCTTCATCTGGAGGTTCAGTATTTCTGAGTTGTCTGTAAATATATTCTACTGCTTCTTTTTCAGAATTAGTTGGATCCTTATGTAAAGTATTATAAATAATAGAATAATCTTTTTTTCTTTCTCCTTCTTTATGCAACAAAATAGTTTTTATTTCATGATGAATCATAAGATCAATATGTTCTTCTTTCAAAAGAATATTTCTATCTATCAGAATCTCATTTTTTTCTACAGATAAAACTTCTCCTGTATCTTCATCAACAAAATCCTCATGCCAAATTTTTAATACTCTAGCTGCTAAAGTTCTATTTAAGATATTTTTTTCGTTTCCTTTAATTTCCATTTCTTCGGCTAAATCAAATATTTCCAATATTTCTTTATCTCTTTCATATCCTATTGCACGTAATAAAGTTGTCATAGGTAATTTTTTCTTCCTATCAATATAGGCATACATTACATTGTTAATATCTGTAGCAAACTCAATCCATGATCCTTTAAATGGAATGATTCTAGCGGAATAAAGTTTAGTTCCATTAGCATGATGAGACTGACCAAAAAAAACACCGGGAGAACGATGTAATTGAGATACAATAACTCTTTCCGATCCATTAAAAATAAAAGAACCGGATGGAGTCATATAAGGATATGTTCCTAAATAAACATCTTGATACACCGTTTCAAAATCTTCATGATCTGGATCAGTGCAATATAATTTTAATTTAGCTTTTAAAGGAACACTATAAGTCAACCCTCTTTCTATACACTCTTCTATTGGATATCTAGGAGAATCTATAGAATAACCTTTAAATTCTAAAACAAAAGAATTTCTAGCATCAGAAATAGGAAAATTTTCTGTAAAAGCTTTGAATAATCCTTCGTTTTTTCTATTTTCCGGTTTTGCATCTAATTGAAAAAATTCTTTAAATGATTTAATCTGAATATCCAAAAAATCCGGATATTTCACTTGTTTTGCTACTGAGGCAAAAGTGATTCTTTTTTTTTCTGTATTCACCAATTTTGGACAATTTAAAAAAATGAAAATTTTTATTTTAATTCCACTTCAGCACCTATTTCTTCAAACTTATTTTTCAAACCTTCTGCTTCTTTTTTATTTATAGATTCTTTAAGAATACTGGGAATATTATCTACTATATCTTTAGATTCTTTAAGGCCTTTTCCAGTAATTTCTTTAACCAATTTTACTACAGATAACTTAGAATTTCCGGGGGATTTCAAAATTATGTTAAAAATACTTTTTTCCTCTTTTTCAGATGTTTTTTCTTTTTGAAGTGAAGCATTTTCCACTTGGACTGAAGTAGATGGTGGTTCTATTCCATATTTTTTTTTTAAAAGAGTAGCTAATTCATTAACTTGTTTTACGGTTAAATTAACTAATTGTTCTGCTAGCTTTTCTATCATTTTATTTATTAATATTTTTTATTAGTAGTATTTTTCTTTTTCTTTGTTTAAAGAAATTAGGAATCTGATATTTTTTCATCCTTCTTTTTTAGATAGGGTTTCTAAAATTTCACCTATTTTAAATTTTGTCGAATTTAAAAAAGATAAAATAATCTCTTTCATAGAAAATTGAAGTATATTGAAAATTTCAATTATGAGATCTTCCTTAGATTTAAGATGGAGCAAAATATTTAAATCTTTGTTTCCCCCATCAAAATAAAAAGATTCTTGAGCATAAGCTCCTTTTAAATAGGGTTTATCAGTCTTTTCTTGAACATGAAAATTTTTTATAATTTTTGAAGTTATATTTGTTACATTCAAATTTGAAAATAACACAGTTGTATTTCCATTTAAAATAGAAAAAAAAGAATTCCATTTTTGATCATTTATTTTATTTATCGCTTTTTTCAACAAAGTATTTTTCACCATTCTCATTTTAATACTATGTTCATAAAAGTTTTTTCTAAGAATAGATATTTGATTAGAATTTAAATTGGATATATCAATCAAATATATTGTGATATTATTAGATAATATAGAAACTAATTCCGATAGTTCTTTTTTTTTGCTTGTTTTATTCTTCATTTGTTCACAAAACTTTTTAAATCTAATGATAGACCATAACTCATGGTGCTAGATAAATAAATACTCTTTATATAAGATCCTTTAGATGAAGAAGGTTTATTTCGGATAATTATTTTCATAAATTCTACGATATTTTCTAATAAATATTTATTTAAAAATGAAACTCTTCCTATCGAAGCATGAACAATTCCATAACGATCTGCTTTAAAAGTAATTCTCCCAGATTTAATTTCTTTTATAGATTCTTCTGGATTTACGGAAACAGTTCCCATTTTAGGATTAGGCATTAATCCTTTAGGCCCCAATATTTTACCTATACTTCCCAATTGATTCATAACAGAAGGAGTGGCGACTATAATATCGAACTCTGTCCAACCAGATTGAATTTTTTCAATATAATTTAATCCAACATAATTAGCCCCTGCTTTTTTAGCTCCTGTTTCTTTATCTTTAGAAACTAAAGCTAAAATACAAATATCTTTACCCGTACCATGAGGTAACAGAACGGAACCTCTTACCATTTGATTAGGTACACGAACATCTATACCAAGATGTATAGAAATATCAATAGATGCATCAAATTTTACAAAATTAATTTCTTTCACAAGAATTATTGCTTCTTCTAAAGAATACTTCTTTTCAGTAGAAATTTTTTCTAAAATTTTCTTTTTATTTTTAGTTAATTTTTTTGACATATTTATTGTGAAACGAATGAATTTTTTATCTATCAATTTCTATTCCCATAGATCTAGCAGTTCCGGAAACCATAGATATAGCAGATTCAATCGAAAAACAATTTAAATCTTCCATTTTATTCTTTGCAATGATTTTAATTTCATTGAAACTTATTTTTCCTATTTTAGAACGATTAGATTCTTTAGAGCCTTTCTCTTTTTTTACTACATTTAACAACTGAATAGAAACCGGAGTACTTTTGATCAAAAAAGAAAATGATTTATCTTCATATACAGTGATTACGACTGGACATACTTCTCCTATTTTATTTTGAGTAATAGAATTGTATTGTTTACAAAATTCCATTATATTAACTCCAGCACTTCCCAAAATAGGACCAATAGGAGGAGCTGGACTTGCTTTTCCTCCATATATTTTCTGTATTTTAATTTTTTTTATCGCTTTTTTTCTGATTTCAACCATGATTTAAATCTTTTCTATCTGTGTAAAATTCAATTCTAATGGAGTTTTTCTTCCAAAAATTAAAACGGCTAATTCTAATTTCCTTTTTTCTTCATTGATTTTTTCAATTGTTCCATTAAATCCTGTAAAAGGTCCATCTATAACTTTTATTGTTTCTCCTACTGCAAAAGGAATACTAATACTTTCATAAGTTTCAGAAAGTTGATCTATTTTTCCTAACATCTTATTTACTTCTTCTTTTCTCATAGGAATAGGAACAGCGGAAGCTCCTTTTCCTTCACTTAAAAAATTGATAACACCCGGAACATTTTTTATCGCATGAACAGCTTCTCCTTCTAAATTTGCTTCTATCATGACATACCCAGGATAATGAACTTTATCTCTATGAATTTTTTTCCCTTTTCTCATTTGTATAACTTTCTCAACAGGAACTAATACTTTTCCTATATGTTCTTGAAACCCATTATCTCTAACTTCATTTTCAATATATGATTTTACCTTGTTCTCTTGTCCACTCATGGTTTTTATTACATACCATTTTCTTTCCAAATCATTCATTAATATATAATTTTATAAAGAAAATAATTTTTTAATTAAAAAGATAAAAAAACCATCTATTCCATATAAAAATATGGATAAAAATATGGAGAATAAAAACACAATCATTGTTTTATATTGCAAATCATTCCATTTAGGCCATGTAATACAATGAAAAAATTCGTGATAAATTTCTAAAAAAAAATTATTTTTTTTCATGTATATACGAATAATTAATTAATGCACGGATGGTAAGAATCGAACTTACGACCTTCGGTTTTGGAGACCGATGCTCTCCCAATTGAGCTACATCCGTTTTCTAATTTTTATTCAATCCATTATATGAATCACTTGTCCCGCTCCTACTGTTTTTCCTCCTTCACGAATAGCAAAACGTAAATTTTCACTTAATGCTATAGGTTGATGTAATTCAACCTCCATAGAGACATTATCTCCAGGCATAACCATTTCTGTTCCATCTGGAAGATGAATTTCTCCTGTAACATCCGTCGTTCTTAAATAAAACTGAGGACGATATTTATTATGAAAAGGAGTATGTCTTCCCCCTTCTTCTTTTGTAAGAATATACACTTCTGCCTTAAATTTTTTATGAGGTTGTACAGATCCTGGTTTTCCAACTACCATTCCTCTTTTGATATCTTTTTTTTCTATTCCACGTAACAATAACCCTACATTATCTCCTGCTTGACCTTTATCTAAAATTTTTCTAAACATTTCAACTCCTGTAACGGTAGATGATAATTTATTTTCTCCCATTCCAATGATATCTACTAAATCTCCTGTATTAATAACTCCACTTTCAATACGACCTGTGGCTACGGTCCCTCTTCCTGTTATAGTAAAAACATCTTCTATAGGCATCAAAAAAGGTTTTTCCATTTCACGAATTGGTTCAGGAATATAATCATCCAACACTTTCATCAAATCTTTTATTCTTTCTACCCATTTTTTTTCTCCATTCAAAGCGCCTAAAGCGGATCCTTGTATAATAGGAATATTTCCTCCATCATATTCATACTTAGAAAGTAACTCTCTAATTTCCATTTCTACTAACTCTAATAATTCTGGATCATCTACTTGATCTACTTTATTCATAAATACCACAATTTTTGGAACTCCTACTTGACGAGATAATAAGATATGTTCTCTAGTTTGAGGCATGGGTCCATCTGTAGCAGCTACAACTAAAATTGCCCCATCCATTTGAGCGGCTCCTGTTATCATATTTTTTACATAATCTGCATGTCCAGGACAATCAACATGTGCATAATGTCTTTTCTCTGTTTCATATTCTACATGAGATGTATTAATAGTAATTCCTCTTTCCTTTTCTTCAGGAGCATTATCTATCGCATCAAAACTTTTTTCTTCTGCCAATCCAACTTCTGATAAAACTTTTGTAATCGCAGCAGTTAGAGTCGTTTTTCCATGGTCTACATGACCTGTGGTACCTATATTTACATGTGGTTTGTCTCGTTTAAATTTTTCTTTTGCCATGATGATAAAATTATTAAAAAATACTGATTCAAAAAAAAAGCCAACGGCGGGAATTGAACCCGTGCCCTCTTCCTTACCAAGGAAGTGCTCTACCACTGAGCTACATTGGCCATATCTATCATATTATTTATTCTTAGTTTATTTCTTAGAGCGGAAGACGGGATTCGAACCCGCGACATTCAACTTGGAAGGCTGATGCTCTACCAACTGAGCTACTTCCGCTATATGTGTGTTGTTGTGGGGAGAGCAGGATTCGAACCTGCGAAGGCAAAGCCAACAGATTTACAGTCTGTCCTCGTTAACCATACTTGAGTACCTCCCCTAAAAAAAAGCCGATGGAGGGATTCGAACCCACGACCCCGAGATTACAAATCACGTGCTCTGACCAACTGAGCTACACCGGCAATTCCAATTTTATTCGTAATAATGAAAATCAGTTCAATACAAATCTATAGAGATTTTTATAATTCTCAAAAAAATAATAAATGTTATAAAATTTTTACATTTTTAATTTTACGATGAAATACAAATAATGAAAATACACCAATAAATATCACAACATCAGATAAATTAAAAACGGGTTTAAAAAATTGAAAATTGTATCCTCCAAAAAATGGAATCCAATGAGGAAAATAAGTATTTATTATAGGAAAATAAAACATATCTACAACACACCCTTCCATAAAAGAAGCATATCCTACTGGATAATTTTTTTGAAAAAAATCGAAATTTGCTTTCGATATTCCAAAATAAGGAATCCATTTTTTAGATTCTTGACTATAAATTGTTCCTGTATTAAATAATAATCCATATAGAGCACTATCCAAAAAATTCCCCATAGCTCCCGAAAAAATTAAACTGATAGGAATAGTCAAATATTTAGAAGTTCCTTTTTTTATATTTATGCAAAAAAAAATAAAAATGAAACAAACCAAAATAAACCGGAAAATACTCAACAGTATTTTTCCATGATATCCTAATCCAAAATTAACACCATAAGCCATTCCTGGATTTTCTACAAAACAAATCCGAAAAAAAGGAAATATGAAAAAACCCCCTCCTAATTCAAAATGAGTTTTAATATAAATTTTTAAAATTTGATCCATTAATAAAATAGAAAAAATGATCAGAAAAAATTTTTTCAAAAGAATAAAATTTATTTGTTTATTTTTTCTATCAATTTTTTTCCTTCAATACTCAAAGTCGTGTGAGGAACTGCCATGAGACGTTCTTTTGGAATTAATTTTTTAGTTATACGACAAATTCCATAATCTTTATTTTCTACCCTAATTAAAGCAGAATTTAAACTTTTTATAAATTTTTGTAATTGTTCTACAATTTGAGTATTTTGTTCTTTACTCAAAGTTTCTGATCCTTCTTCAAAAGCTTTAAAAGTAGGACAAGTGTCATCTGTTCCATTATTTTGATCATTATAAAAAAAATCCTTAAAAATTGATAAATCTTTTTTCGCTTTTTTCAATTTCTCAAGTATAAGTCTACGAAACTCTTTTCTCTCTTCCATAGAATATCTCTTTTTTACTTCTCCTTTCATATTTTTATATTTTCTACTTTTCGTATCTGCATATATAATATGAATTTTTCTTCAAAATAGATTTTTTCTATCTCTCCTTCATATTTTGTTACATTTTCTTGTAAGAAAACATCTAAAGCAAGAGTTTCTTTACAAAGAAAATCTTTTTTTTTCTGTAAAATAACTTGTACTTTATTTTTGAAATCGTAGTTTCCTTTGAAACTTATGTATACAAGTATTTTTTCAGTTACATCATATTTACGATGTTTTCTGAATTTTTGTATATGTCTAATTAATTCTCTGATAAAACCCTCCTCCCAAAGAAAATCTGTGATTCGTAAATCTAATGCAATTGTAAATTTTGGATCAAACAAAACAGACCATCCTTTTATATATTCAGTACTAATTTGAACATCTTCTAAAGAAAGAAGAATTTTTTCTTTTTCCATAAAAAGAACACATGTTTTGTTTTTTTCTATTTCTTTAATTTTTTCTTGACTAAATTTTTTTATAGCTTCAGAAATTCGATGAATTTTATTTCCAAATTTAGGTCCTAAAGATTTATAATTAGGTTTGATATGTTTAATAAATTCAAGGTTTTTATAAGAGGAAGGAAATTCTATTTCCTTAACATTAGCTTCTTGAAACAGAATTTCAGATGATTGTTCCAATTGAAAACGCATATTTTTATTAGAAACAAGAATAAGTAATTTTTGCAAAGGTTGACGAATTTTAATTTTATTTTTCTTTCTTATAGAAAAAACCATTGTAATGATTTTCTGAATCCAAAGCATCCTACTTTCTAATTTTTTATTAATTAAATTAGAATCACAACTAGGAAAACTTGTAAAATGAATACTTTTGGAATCTTCTTTTTCAGTAACAGAATTTAAATCCACATATAATTTTTCAGAAAAAAATGGAGTTATAGGAGAAATTAACTTGGATACGACAATTAAACATTTATAAAGAATTTGATATGCAGATATTTTGTTTTTTGTATATTTTTCTTTCCAAAACCTTCTTCTACATAATCTGATATACCAATTGCTTAATTTATCTAAAACAAAAGAAGAAATCAAACGTGCTGCTTTAGTTGGATTATAATTAGAATAATAATCATCTGTTTTTTGAATAAGAGTATTTAATTCAGAAAGAATCCAAAAGTCTAATCCTGTATAATAATCAAAATATTCTTCTTCTTTATAAGAAAATCCATCAATATTAGCATATAAAACAAAAAAAGAATAAACATTATATAATGTTCCAAAAAATTTTTTCATCACAGTATGAACCTCATTAATATTAAATTTTAAATTATCCCAAGGTTCAGAATTGAATATAATATACCAACGAATAGCATCAGGTCCATAATTATCTATTAAATCAAAAGGATTAATAGTATTTCCTTTACTTTTCGACATCTTACGACCATTTTGATCCAAAATTAATCCTGTTGATACAACATTCTTATATGCTATTGAATTAAACAACAAACTACTAATAGTATGTAAAGTAAAAAACCATCCTCTTGTTTGATCTATTCCTTCCGAAATAAAGTCAGCGGGAAATAATAGATCTTGATCTATATATTCTTTATTTTCAAATGGATAATGAAATTGAGCATATGGCATTGCTCCAGAATCGAACCATACATCAATTAAATCAGATTCTCTTTTCATAGGAGATCCTTTTGGAGATACCAATATGATTTTATCCAAAATATGTTTATGTAAATCTATTTTATCATAATTATTATCACTCATATCATCTAATATAAAATCTTTAAATACATTTTGAGACATAAAACCATATTTTATAGATTTTTGAATTTCTAAAAACAATTCTTTCATTGATCCTACCACAATTTCCTCATCTCCTGTTTCCGTTCTCCAAATAGGAAGAGGGGTCCCCCAATATCTAGAACGTGAAAAATTCCAATCTTTTGTATTTCTTAACCAAGAATCAAAACGTTTCTTACCTGTAAAACCAGGATACCATTGAATTTTTTGATTCAAACTAATCATTTTATCCTTCATCTCTGTAGTTTTTATAAACCATGAATTTAATAGATAATAAAGTATTGGTTTTTCTGTTCTCCAACAATGTGGATAAAAATGAATATGTTTTTCTGTTCTAAATATTTTTTGTTCTTTTTCTAAAAAAAGAATGATCTCTTGATCTACTGAAAAAAAATTTTCTTGATTTGTATTAAATTCATCTTTCACATATTTTCCAGAAAACCCGTGAGGAAAATTTTCTAAAAATTTTCCTTGGAAATCAACTAAAGGAACAGGTCTATTTTCTTTATTTAAAACTAACATTGGAGGGATATTATATTTTTTAGCTATTATAAAATCATCCATTCCAAATGTAGGAGAAATATGAACAATTCCTGTTCCTTCATTAATATTAACAAATTCTCCTTCTATAATTTGAAATGCATTTTTTTCGTTATAGTAAGGTTTAAACCAAGGTAATAATTGTTCATATTTACTGAATATCAATTCTTTTCCTTTAAATTTTTCTATTATTACATAAGGAATTTTATGATTTTTTTTATCATAAATATCAAACTCAATAGAACTTGAAACAGGATAAAACTGATGATATAATAATACTTTATGAATTGATTTTTCAGAAAAAACAATATTTTCTTTTAAAAAAGTATACGGATTATAAGTTTTAACTAATATATAATCTATATTATAACCAAAAGCTAATGCAGTATTTGAAGGGATTGTCCAAGGAGAAGTCGTCCATGATATGAAATATATATCACCTAAAATATTTTTAAATTTTTCAGGTAAAGTACTTTTAATGGCTTTAAATTTTAAAAATGGAGATAATTGTTTCACTTTCTTATAAGTCCCCGGCATATTCAATTCATGATAACTTAGTCCTGTTCCTGCAGCAGGAGAATAAGGTTGAATTGTAAAACCTTTATAAATCAAATTCTGATTATATAATTTTTTGATTAACCACCAAACACTTTCTATATACTTTGCATTATAGGTAATAAACGAATTATCTAAATCTATGAAATATCCTATTTTTTTTGTAAATAATTTCCATTTTTTCAATGATTCACTGACAAAATTTTTACAAAAATTATTATATTTTTCTATACTAATTTTTTTTCCTATATCATTTTTAGTAATACCCATTTCTTTTTCAACATTTAATTCTACTGGAAGGCCATGGGCATCCCAACCTGCCTTTCTAAATATTTTTTTTCCTTTAAGAGCGTGATACCTACAAAAAATATCCTTTATGGTTCTAGTTAAAATATGATGAATTCCAGGGTTTCCATTTAAAGATGGAGGCCCTTCGTATAAAATATATGAAATTGTTTTTTTCTTATTAGAAAAAGAAAAACTATTTTGAAAAATCTTATGTTTTTTCCAATATTGAGATATTTCCATAGTTATCTGATTAAGATTCAATTTTTTATATTCTCTGAATATTCTTGACATAATAAGGCTATAATAAATTAATAATCTTCTATTTTAATAATTATATTTTGATATGAATAAAAATGAAACCTTTGATTGCAAAAAAAAAGAAGAAACCCCACTAATTAAGCAATATAATGATATAAAAACTAAATATCCAGATACAATTTTATTATTTCAAGTTGGAGATTTTTATGAAACTTTTGGAGAAGATGCCATTAAATGTTCTAAAACATTAAATATAGTCTTAACCAAACGATCTCATATACATTTAGCAGGTTTTCCTTACCATTCTTTGAATACATATTTGCCAAAATTGATACGTTCAGGATTTCGTGTTGCGATTTGTAATCAATTAGAAGAACCAAAAAAAGGAAAAAGTATAGTCAAAAGAGGTGTCACAGAACTTGTAACTCCAGGAATAGCCATAGATGAAAATATCATCACACCAAAATCCAATAATTTTTTAGCTTCTATTCATATAGGAAAAAATAAAAATTTTGGGTTAAGTTTTTTAGATATTTCTACTGGTGAATTTTTTGTAACAGAAGGAACAAAAGATTATATTTTTCAATATATAAAATATTTTCATCCTAGCGAAATTCTTTTTCAAAAAAAGGAAAAAAAATTCTTTGATCAATTGTTAAAAGGAAAATACTATACTTTTTTGATGGAAGATTGGATGTTTGATTATTCATTTGCATATGAAAAATTAACATCTCATTTTAAAATTAATTCTTTAAAAGGATTTGGAATTAATGATTTAAAATTAGGAATTATTTCTTGTGGGGTTGTTTTATCTTATTTACACAATACATTACATTTTAACATAAAACATATTTCTAACATACGAAGAATCAAAAAGGAAGAATCTATGTGGATAGACGATTTTACTTTTCGTAATTTAGAAATATTTCATCCTTTGAATAAAGAAGGAGTTTCTTTAATAAACATACTAGATTATACCATGACCCCCATGGGGGGAAGGTTATTAAAAAATTGGATTCTTTTTCCTTTAAAAAATTTATTTCATATAAAAACACGTCATCAAATAGTACAAGAATTATGTAATCATAATGTAATGCGTACTTTTATAAAAACAAAACTAAAAAATGTTTATGATATAGAAAGAATAATATCTAAAATAGCCATTGGAAAGATTACTCCACGTGAAATGGATACGTTATATAAATCATTAATTTCCATAGAAGAAATACAAAAAAATTTTTTATCTCAAAAATCTAAAATTTTTATAAATATTGGAAACTCTTTTCAAAATTGTAATTTTATATGTAAAAAAATTGCTAGTACAATACAAAAAAATCCTCCACATCAAATTGAAAAAGGAAAAGGAAATGTTATAATTAAAGGTTTTTCTAAAACGTTAGATGAAATTCGTATAATGTATTTTTCTCAAAAAGAATATTTAGAAAAACTATGTTCCATAGAGCAGTCAAAAACAGGAATTAATAATTTAAAAATTGGACATAATAACATGTTTGGATATTTTTTTGAAGTTAAAATTTCTAAAAAAAAAAAGGTACCATCCCATTGGATACAAAAACAAACATTAAAAAATTCTATTCGATATATTACTGATGAGTTAAAAAATTATGAATTAAAGATTTTTAATGCAGAACAAAAAATATTTCTTATTGAAAAAGAGATATTTAGTAATCTTACCAATCAAATATTAGAAAAAATAAAACCCTTACAAAAAAATGCAAAAATAATTGCTAAATTAGATGTTCTATGCTCTTTTTCTAATTTAGCATTAGAAAATAATTACGTAAAACCGAAAGTCAATGATTCCTTAAAAATATCAATAATAAAAGGAAGACATCCAGTTATTGAAAGACAATTCATTGATAAAACTTCATACATTCCTAATGATATTATTTTAAATAAACTGAATCAACAAATATTAATCATAACAGGACCCAACATGTCAGGAAAATCTGCCATTTTGCGTCAAACAGCTATTATTATATTGATGGCTCATATTGGAAGTTTCGTTCCTGCTAAATATGCGGAAATAGGATTAATAGACAAAATATTTAGTAGAGTTGGAGCTTCCGATAACATTTCTTTAGGAGAATCTACCTTTATGGTAGAAATGAATGAAACAGCAAATATACTAAATAATCTTTCCAAAAGAAGTTTTCTCATTTTAGACGAAATAGGAAGAGGAACAAGTACTTATGATGGAATTTCAATAGCAAAATCTATCATAGAATTTTTACATGAAAAAAACTTACGTCCTCTAACCTTATTTGCCACACATTATCATGAATTAAATGAAATGAGTTTTCTTTTTCAAAGAATAAAAAACTATCACGTATCTGTAAAAAAAACAAATGATAATATCATTTTTATGCGGAAACTAATATCTGGAGGAAGTAAACATAGTTTTGGAATTTATGTAGCTAAAATCTCGGGAATGCCCATAGAAATCATTGAAAGAGCAAAAAAAACATTAAACACATTAAAATCAAAAGAAAATCAAACAAAAATAAATAAAAAAAAAGTTTTTTATTTATTAAAAAAAATAATTTGTTCTTTAAAAAGAATCAAAAATGTTGATTCTTTATCTTTGAAGGATATATTTCTTAAAATTCACGAAATTAAAAATTTATTAGAATATTAAAATTTGCTACATATACAAAAGTGTATTTAAATTAGTCATTCAAAATCAACGCGAGAATAGCTCAGTTGGGAGAGCGCGACCTTGCCAAGGTTGAGGCCGCGGGTTCAAATCCCGTTTCTCGCTTTTCATTTTTAAACGCCCGGATGGTGGAATAGGTAGACACACAGGACTTAAAATCCTGTGATCATTGTGATCGTACGGGTTCAAATCCCGTTCCGGGTATTTTTTATTGATTATAATTAAAATAATTAGGTGATTCTTTAGTAATATTTACACTGTGTGGATGGTTCTCTTTTAATCCTGAATTGGTAATTCTTACAAATTTACTTGTTTTCATTAGCTCTGGAATAGTGGAAACCCCACAATAACCCATACCAGAACGAACCCCTCCACAAATTTGATAAATTACATCTTTTATTTTCCCTTTGTAGGGAACTATAGCTTCTATTCCTTCTGGAACAGATTTTTCATTAAATTGAAAATAGCGATCTTTACTTCCTCTTTTCATAGCTATTAATGACCCCATTCCTACATAAGTTTTAAACTTTCTCCCTTGAAAAATTACTTCTTCTCCTGGAGCTTCATCTGTTCCAGCAAATAAACTTCCAATCATAACAGAACTAGCTCCAGAAGCGAGAGCTTTAACCACATCTCCTGAATATCTGATTCCTCCATCAGAAATAACGCTAATATTTCTTTTTTTAGCATATTCATATACATCATTAATAGCTGTAATTTGTGGCATTCCTACTCCAGCTATGACTCTTGTTGTACAGATCGATCCAGATCCAATTCCTACTTTTAAAACGGAAGAACCAGCATTTATCAAATCTTTAGCCCCTTCCATAGTCACTACATTTCCTGTTAATAATGTTATTTTTGGAAAAGAATTTCTGATTAATTTTATGATTTTTAATACTCTAGATGAATGACCATGTGCTGAATCTATAGCTATTATATCTACTCCTATTTTCACCAATGATTCTACTCTTTCTATAGTTTTGTTATCTATTCCAACAGCAGCCCCTACACGTAAACGACCTCTAGAATCTTTGCAAGCATTAGGATATTCAATTAAATTATCAATATCTCTAATCGTGATTAATCCTACTAATTTATGAAAATCATCTACTATAGGTAATTTTTCTATTCTTTCTTTCAATAAAATATCTTTAGCTTTTTCTAAAGTTATATCTTTCTTGGATGTAATTAACTTTTCTTTTGTCATTACTTCTTCAACTAAAGAATCTAAATCTGTACGATATTTTATATCTCTCCTAGTAATAATTCCTACTAATGAATAATCTTTTTCTATAACAGGTAATCCAGAAATTTTAAATTTTTTCATAAGATATTGTGCATACCTTAATGTTGAATTTCTAGAAAGAGTAATAGGATCATCTATCATTCCACTTTCACTTCTTTTGACTCTGTAAACCTCTTCTGATTGGTTTTTTATATTCATATTTTTATGAATAATTCCTATTCCTCCTTCTCTAGCTATGGATATAGCTAAAGAAGATTCTGTTACTGTATCCATAGCCGCACTTAATATAGGAATGTTCATAGTAATATCAAGTGTCAGAGATGTTTTAAGAGAAACTTCTGATGGAAGAATTGAAGAATAAGAAGGGACAAGTAAAACATCATCAAAAGTAAGAGCCTCTTTTAAAATCTTTTTATTTAAAGACATAATTAAAAATATATAATTTTATTTGTTATTTTTTTTTACGAATACATAATATTCTTATTTTCAAACTAAAAAAAAATAAAATCTAGTTATATTTTCTTTTTTAAAAAAAATACAGATAATGATCTATTTTTTCATTCCAAATTTTTATATAAATTTGTCCAGAATATGTAATAACTGAAATACTATCGATTATGATGAAAAAATTAAGAATTACAGTCACCACAATCTTGTTAGCAATATTTTTGTTTACTATTAGTTGTAACAACAAAAAAAATGAAAGTACCTCCCCTACAACAGAAGAGGAAAAGACAGCTAATAATAATGAAAATCAAACAGATAACACTAACACCAATACACCTCCTACAACTAGTGAGGATTCCTCAAAAAATACTAATACTAATGAGGAAAATAATAACAATACATCTGAAAAAGAGAAAGTGACACCTGAGGAAAACGATAAAAAATAATAAGTAGAATTAAAAAAGTAGAAGTGATAAAGAGAAAAAAGTGTGGATCCACACTTTTTTCTCTTCTCAGCTTTTAACTCTTGCCTTTTTTCCTTTTAGAGTCCTAAAATAATAAATCTTTGATCTTCTCACTTTTCCTTTCTTGTTCACCTCTATTTTCCGTATATTAGGTTGATGAAAAATAAATATGCGTTCTATTCCTATTCCTGCACTTATTTTACGAATGGTGAATGATTTTGTTAATCCTTTTCCTTGTTTTTTTATCACCACTCCTTTAAAAGATTGAATTCTGTTTTTTTCTCCTTCTTTAATTTCGAAAAAAACAGTAATTGTATCTCCTGAATGAAATAATGGGAAATGATTTTTAGATAAAAATTGATCTTCCGTGTATTTTATAATATTTCGAAACATGATTTGATTATTTATTATAATTCTTTTATTTCATATCTAATTTTTTCAGATAGAAAATCAGCTCTTTTTTTTGAAGGACTTTCTGTATGTATTCTAATAATATTTTCAGTATTTGATTTCCTGATATGTATCCATTCATCGGATTTAAAATAAATTTTAATTCCATCACTAAAATCCATTTTTTTTCCTTTATATCTTTTTTTTATTGTTTTTAATAATATTTTCATCCGTTGATGTCGTTCATGAGAATGAGAAAAAAATCGAATTTTTTTTTTAGACATAAAATAATTGGAATATCTTTTTTTTAATTTAGATAACGGAATATTATCTAATTTAGATATTTGAGTTAAAAATAACGCTATTCCAATCAATGCATCTCTTCCATAACGAAATTTAGGATAAATAACACCCCCATTTCCTTCCCCTCCAACAACAGCATGAACTTCTTTCATTTTTTTTACAACATGGATTTCTCCAACAGGAGTTGAATAATAAGGAACTCCTTTTTTGATAGAAAGATCTTTCAATGCATGAGAAGATGATAAAGTAGAAACGATAGGTCCTAATTGATTTTCCAATATATAATCTGCTATGGATACTAAAGTATATTCTTCTCCAAAGAAATCTCCGTTTTCGCAAATAAACACGACACGGTCTACATCAGGATCTACAGATATTCCTAGATTTGCTTTTAAATCCGGTACTTTTTTACAGATTTCTCTTAAGTTTTTTTCAATAGGCTCAGGATTATGAACAAAATCTCCATGAGGATCACAATACATTTTAACAACATGTACCCCTAAATATTTTAACAAAATAGGGACGGCTATCCCTCCTGTAGAATTAATTCCATCTATCACAATTTTTAATTTAGCTTTTTGAATAATATTTTTATCTATAATAGATAATGAAAGAATCTTTTCTATATGTTTTTGAATATAATTTTCTTTATAAAAAAGATGACCTAATTTTTTATATGAAGAAAAATTAAAATATTTTTTTTCTGCTATATATAACAATTTTTCAAAATCTTTTTCAGATAAAAATTCTCCATAAGAATTAAACATTTTTAATCCATTCCAATTTTTAGGATTATGACTTGCCGTTAACATGACTCCTCCATCAGCTTTTTCATTCATCACAGCAATACCAACAGTAGGAGTTGTAGATAAACCTATGTTTATAACATCTACTCCAAGACTTTGAAAAGTAATTATTAAAAATTTTTGAAATAAAACAGAAGAAACTCTTCCATCCCTACCCAATATTAAAACAAATTTTTTTTTATTTTTATGTTTTTTTTTCATCCAAAAAACATATCCTGCAGCAAATTGAATAATATCTATGGGAGAAAAACTTTTTCCAATTTTTCCTCCCAATGTTCCTCTTATTCCAGATGAAGATTTTACAAGTGTCAAAAATGATTGAATTTTTTTATTACAAACAAAAATACAAAAATTAAATTGTTTAATTTATTCAAATTCTATCACTTTTATGGGATGGGTTTTTTTAATAAAAAATGAAGAAGGAAAAAATATTGTTATAAAACAAATAAAAACAATAGATAAATTGATAATGATAAAATGGAAAATATTGATGCGAATAGGAACAAAATCAACAAAATATTGTGTTTTGTTTAATGAGATTAAATGAAATTTTTTTTGCAGTACTAATAAAGTGATTCCAATGCTATTTCCTATAATTAATGAAGGGGTCAATATTTGCACAATATAAAACAAAAATATTTTATGTATAACTTTATTTTTAGCTCCTAAAGTTTTTAAAATACCTATAGTTCTAATTCTTTCTAAAAGAAGAATCAGAATAAATACTACCATGTTAATGGTCACAGATGCAAATATAATCAGACTAATAACAATAATATTTATATCAAAAATATTTATCCATTTTATGAGATCATGATTACTTTTAATATTTTGAACTAAAAATTCTTTAGGGTTTTTCTTAAAAATTTCTTTTTTTATATTTTCATAAGAAACAAAAATCTCAAATTTTTCTACTAAATCTTTTTTCTGTCCGTAAATTTTTTGAATAGATTTTATATTTCCAATAATATATACATCATCAAATTCCGGTATTCCAGTTTCATATAAACCAGAAATTATAAATTTTTTTGAAAAAAAGATAGGATTTCCTTTTTTATCAAAAGATAAAAAATCTATTCTTATGTTTGATCCAACATTTAATCCTAATGATAAGGATATTTTTTTAGATAAAAGAACATTTTGATTACATAAGAATTTTTTTGGAGAAACATTTTTCGTTATTAAAAAATATTGAAAAAAAGCGGGATTATAATCTTCATATAATCCTTTAAATATATATCTGTCTATTTTTTTATTTGTAGAAATAATCACATTGTTTTCAGAAATTCCATGAATTTGTTTAACTAAATCAGATTTTAAAAACTTTTTCAATAAAAATTTCTTTTTTATTCTAGAAAAAAAAGGAGAAATTGTTTTTGAATTTTCTTTCTGAATTAGAATCTGTCCTCTAACATTTAATAGTTTATCTTTTATAATTTCTTTAAATCCAAATCCTATAGAAAAAGTTAAAAAGGCTATAATCAAACCAAAAATTATTGTTGTTTGTGTTATGATAACTATTGTTTTAAGAGTTTGATTTTTTCTACAATCCTCCCAAACTGTCTTTTTGGAAAAAAACCATTCAAAATTCAATTTTATTTTTTTAATTCTAAATTTCTTTTTTCAAAGAATTTTCATCATTGAAGTCTATTTCATTATTAGAATTAGATTCTGATAACGTATGATCTTCAAAATCCTCATAAGGAGAAGATATAAAAAGATCTTCTTGATCAAGAACATTTTTTTTGTAATCTTCTTCCCAAACTAATGAAACATGTTTTTTTTCTTCTAAGTTTACAAATTTAGCTTGATCACTTATAAATTTTAAACGAAATTTATCTAATCCTCCATTTCTATGTTTAGAAATTATAATTTCTGCTTGACCTATACAGGAATCATTATCTTCATCCGAATCCCAAATTTTAAATCCATAATATTCAGGTCTGTAAATAAACAAAACTATATCTGCATCTTGTTCGATTGCTCCTGATTCCCGTAAATCAGATAATACAGGACGTTTGTTTCCTCCTCTTGTTTCTACAGCTCTAGAGAGTTGAGATAAAGCTATTATTGGAATATCTAGTTCTTTTGCTATAGATTTTAGACTCCTAGAAATAACCGATATTTCTTGCTCTCTATTTTGTAATTTAGAACCATGATCATGAATCCCCATTAATTGCATATAATCTATAAATATTAATTTAATTCCATGTTGAGATATCAAACGACGGCATTTTGCACGCAAACTAAATATAGATAAAGAAGGAGTATCATCTATAAATAAAGGAACATTTTTTAAATTTTCTGTTTTATGGAACAAGTGCTTCCAATCTGATTGAGATAAATTTGCTCTTTTAATCTTTTCTGAAGAAATGCCAGTTTCTGAAGAAATCAACCTTGTAATTAATTGAATAGAAGACATTTCTAATGAAAAAATTATAATTGGAATTTTTTGGTCTACAACTATATTTTTAACCATAGATAACATAAAAGTGGTTTTTCCCATTCCAGGTCTGGAAGCTAATATGATTAAGTCAGAATTCTGCCATCCAGAAGTAATATAATCCAGTCTATGAAATCCAGAAGGAATTCCACTTAATCCTTCTTTTTCTGTTTTTTTAATTTTTTCAATAGCTTTTTGTATAAGACATTGAGTGGTTTCATATTGTTTTTCTATTAAATATTTCTGATGAATCTCAAAAAGTTTTGATTCTGCATGATCTAAAAGATCAAAAACATCTGTACTTTCCTCATAACATTTTTGGATAATATGAGAAGATATACTGATTAATTTTCTTAGAATAAATTTTTGTACTACTATACGGCTATGATACTCTATATGTGCAGAAGAAATAACTTTTTGTGTTAATTCAATTAAATATAATTCTCCTCCTATTGATTCCAATTTTCCGATTCTTCGAAGTTCATTTAAAACAGTGTATATATCTATAGGTTTAGAATTATGATATAATTTTTGTATCGCAAAAAATATTTCTTGATGTTCTTTCTTATAAAAAATTTCAGGAAAAAGTATATCAATAACTTCATCTAATCCTTTTTTATCAATCATAATAGCTCCTATTATGGCTTCTTCTAAATCTAATGCTTGAGGAGGAATTTTTCCCCCTTTTAAGTTTTTGAAACGAAATCGATTGGTTTCTTCCTGTATAATATTACTCATAAAATCATTTTAAAAAAATAAACATAAATAAAGAATGAACTAAATAAAAGATAGATAATCGGTATCATAAATAATAAATCATAATATAGAAAGTTATTCATCGAAAAAACCAATAGAAATATACTTATTTTTTCTTTTCTTAATAAGAAATTCTATATTAATTTCAGATAATTGCTTATAATGTTTAATAATTTGTTTTTTGACAAGTTTATAAGCTTTTTTAGGACAAAAATGAGCTCCTCCTAAAGGTTCTTTGATGACCTCATCTATAAGATTTAATTGATGCATATTTCCTGCTGTCAATTTCAATGCTTCTGCTGATTTTTCTTTATGATCGCGACTTCCCCATAGTATGGTAGAACAACTTTCAGGAGAAATTACAGAAAACCAAGAATTCTCCATCATGGAAACCTTATCTCCTATTCCAATTCCCAAAGCTCCTCCACTAGCCCCCTCTCCTATAATTAAAACAATAATGGGAACTTTTAAACACATCATCTCATAAATATTTTTACCTATGGCTTCTCCTTGTCCCCTTTCTTCTGCTTCAATTCCAGGAAAAGCTCCTGGTGTATCAATGAAAGTAATAATAGGTTTTTCAAATTTTTCTGCTAATTTCATAAGACGCAAAGCTTTTCTATATCCTTCTGGATTAGGCATACCAAATCTTCTATACTGTCTATCCTTAGTATTCTTTCCTTTTTGAGTTCCAATTAGCATAAAAGTATAATCCTCTATTTTTCCAAACCCTCCTACTATAGCCTTATCGTCACCAAAATGACGATCTCCATGTAATTCGATAAAAGAATCTTCTTTTGTTATGGAATATATATAATCTAAAGTATAAGGCCTATTTGGATGTCTAGATAATTGTACTCTTTGCCAAGGTGTAAGATTACTGTGTAATTTTTTAATAGTTTTTTCCAATTTCAATTGCAATTGATTGCAAATTTCTTTCATATTTATCCCACTCTTTTTTTCTATTAGTACACAATTCACATATTGATCCTGAATTTCTTGGATCGGTTTCTCAAAATCTAAATACTCCATATTAAATTAAATAGTAAATGATTGAATATATTCACGATTCATAAAAGAAATATATTCTGTGGAGATTCCTTTTGGACATTCAACTTCACATGTTCTGGTATTAGTACAACTTCCAAATCCTTCTTCATCCATTTTTTTTATCATATTCAGAACTCTTTTTTTTCTCTCTATTTTTCCTTGAGGTAATAAAGCAAATTGTGAAACTTTTGCTGAAACAAATAACATTGCCGATCTATTTTTACATACAGCGACACATGCCCCGCAACCAATACACGTTGACGCATCAAAAGCTTTATCTGCTTGATGCTTTGAAATTGGAATCATATTTCCATCTATTGTTTTTCCAAATGTATTTACAGAAATATATCCTCCTGATATAATAATCCTATCAAAAGATGATCTATCTACAATAAGATCTTTAATTATAGGAAAAGGTTTAGCCCTCCAAGGCTCTACATATATAGTTTCTCCATCATGAAAATGACGCATATGAAGTTGACAAGTAGTAGTTAAACTATCTGGACCATGTGCTCTTCCATTAATATATAGAGAACACATTCCACAAATTCCTTCACGACAATCATGATCGAATGATATAGGAGAAGAATCTTTTTTCTTGCATAAGATAATCTGATTGTTTAGAATATCTAACATTTCTAAAAATGAACTATTAGAAGATATATTATAGATTTGATAAGTTTTAAAATATCCCTTTTCCTTACTATTTTTTTGTCTCCATATTTTTAACTTAAAATTCATAAGTTCTTTTCTTTAATTATGTTTTTTTTATTTATAAGAACGTGACTGAACTTTTGCAAAAGTAAAATTTAAATCTTCTTTATGCATAATTTCATCACTTATAGGATAATTTTTTCTGTATTCCCATACAGAAACATATTTATAATGAACATCATCACGAAGAGCTTCTCCTTCTTTTGTTTGGTATTCTTCACGAAAATGACTTCCACAAGATTCTTTTCTATTTAAAGCATCCATAGCCATTAATTCTCCTAATTCTAAAAAATCTGCAACACGTCCAGCTTTTTCTAATTCAGAGTTTAATCCATCATCAACATATCCGGGAACGAAAACATTTTTCCAAAATTCATATCGAAGTTCTTGTATATTTTTTATAGCTTTACATAAACCTATATGGTTTCTACTCATTCCTACATATTTCCACATAATATTTCCAAGTTTTTTATGAAAAAAATCAACAGGCATATTTCCATTATTTTGAATAAGTTTTTGAATTCTATCTTTTACATTTTTTTCTGCTTGTTGAAAAGCTATATGTTTGGTAGATATCTTTTCTGTGATACATTTAGATAAGTAATCCGCTATGGTATATGGAAGAATAAAATAACCATCAGCTAATCCCTGCATTAATGCAGAAGCTCCAAGTCGATTTGATCCATGATCAGAAAAATTAGCTTCTCCTATAACATAACATCCAGGAATAGATGTCATTAAATTATAATCGACCCACAATCCTCCCATTGTATAATGGACTGCTGGATAAATTTTCATAGGAGTCTTGTAAGGATCTTCATTGGTTATTTTTTCATACATATGAAATAAATTTCCATATTTAGATTCCATTATTTTTTTTCCTAATTTTTTTTTATCCAATGAACTGGGTTGTTGAATTCCAAGTTCATTTGCTTTTTCTTTTCCATATTTTTCTATAGAAAAACTAAAATCTAAAAATACGCCTTCTTTGTTCTCATTATTTTCTATTCCAAATCCTTTATCACAACGTTCTTTAGCCGCTCTAGAAGCAACATCTCTCGGAACAAGATTTCCAAACGAAGGATAGCGTCTTTCAAGATAATAATCTCTATTTTCTTCACTTATATCCTCAGGTTTTTTAGAACCATTTCGTAAGAAAACGGCATCTTCTAATTTATTGGGGACCCATATTCTTCCATCATTTCTTAATGATTCAGACATTAATGTTAATTTAGATTGATAATTTCCATGTATAGGAATACAAGTGGGATGTATTTGAGTGTAACAAGGATTAGCAAAAAATCCTCCTTTTTTATGAACTTTCCATATAGCACTTGCGTTAGATCCCATTGCATTGGTAGATAAAAAAAATATATTTCCGTACCCTCCTGAAGCTATAACTATAGCATGTGCTGCATGTTTTTCTATTTTTCCGGAAATCAGATTTCTTGCAATAATTCCTTTAGCTACCCCATCCACCGTTACTAAATCTAACATTTCATGACGATTATACATTTTTATTCTTCCTTTTCCTATTTGTCTAGCCATAGAAGAATAGCATGCTAATAAAAGCTGTTGTCCTGTTTGACCCTTTGCATAAAAGGTTCTAGAAACTTTTGTTCCTCCAAAAGATCTGGTTTCCAAGTATCCTGCATAATCACGAGCAAATGGAACACCTTGGGCGACACATTGATCTATAATGTTAGAAGAGATTTCTGCTAAACGATAAACATTAGCCTCCCTAGATCTATAATCTCCACCTTTAATTGTATCATAAAATAGTTGATAAATTGAATCGTTATCTCCTTTATAATTTTTAGATGCATTAATTCCACCTTGTGCAGCTACAGAATGCGCTCTTCTTGGAGAATCTTGGTAACAAAAAGCTTTTACTCTATATCCTAATTCTGATAAAGAAGCGGCAGCTGATCCTCCAGCAAGACCTGTTCCAACAACAATAATTTCTATATTAGATCTGTTGTTAGGAGATACTAATTTTAAAGTCGATTTATGATCGATCCATTTATGAGTTAACGAAGTGACTGGAATTTCAGAATGAAATTTAAAGGAATTTTTCATCAAAAAAAATATTAGTTATCATTAAAAAAAAACCAGATAGCAATAAGAGAAAATCCAGAACAAATGAACCAAAAATATAAAAATCCAAATCTTTGAATCCAAGCCCATCTTTTTTCATTGGATAAACCCAAAGATTGAAAAGAAGATTGAAATCCATGATTTAAATGAATGCCTAAAATAAAAAACGAAAATACATATATCAATGTATAAAAAGGATTTTTGAATAAAGAAACAACTATATTATAATCAGAAATTGAACGAATATCATTTGAATATTTCATGGGAATCATGAAATTGATAAGATGTAAAATTAAAAAACATAAAATTAAAGTTCCTGTATATACCATTGTACGACTACTAAATGAACTAGTAGAATAAGAATTCACAGCATAATCTACTTCTCCTTTTCTTTTTCTATTTTCTAAATGTAGCTTAATTCCTAATAAAATATGAATTATAAAACCTATGGCAAGAACATATTCCATTATTCGGATAAATATATTTTTCCTCATAAAAAAAACAGCTTTGTTAAAAGCTTGTTCTCCTGAAAAAAGAAATAAATTCACACTCAAATGCAATAGCAAAAAAATCATTAAAAAAACTCCTGTAGTCGCCATGACCACTTTCTTTCCAATAGAAGATTGAACAAAATTGCAATGATTCACTGTAATTCACATGTTTATTTAAAAGTAAATATAAATTAAGATATATGAAATATTTTTTTATATGAAAGTCATCACTATTTTCTAATTTTTTGAAGAATATTCACAAGTAAATCTATATCTTTTTTTTCATTAAAAATTCCAAAAGAAATTCTAATAGGCATTGTTCGTTTTAATAAATATTCATCTGTTATAGATTGAATTACATGAGATTTTTTCTGATTCTTGCTATTACAAGAACTTCCTTTAGAGACAGCCACTCCCATTATATCTAAATGAAAATAAAACAAATGATCCGGTTTTATGGGATATAAAAAATTTAATATTGAGGGAGTGCTTTTCTCAGGATGAGATGATAATCCATTAAAAATGATATTGGGAATTATTTTTTTTAATTCTAAAATACAATAAGATTTTAAATCTTGTATTTTTTTTATATGATTTGTAAAATTACAATAAAATAATCGTAAAGCTTCTGATAATCCAGCAATTCCATGTATGTTTTCCGTACCTGAACGGATTCCATATTCCTGAACTCCACCAGTTATAAAAGGTTTCATTTTTTTTAAAAGATGATGTCTTATAAAAGCAAACCCAATTCCTTTTGGTCCATAAAATTTGTGTGCACTGGCAGTAGCAAAATCACAGGATAATTGTTCCATATTAATAGGAAGATTTCCTATACCTTGTATGGTATCTGAATGAAAATAAGCATTATATTTTTTACATAAAAAAACGACTTGATCCACTTCTAACAAATTTCCAATTTCATTATTAGCATACATTAAACTAACAAGTGTTTTTTTATATATGTTTTTTTTCAAATTTTCTTCCATATTATTGAAATCTAGTATTCCTTTTTTATTAATTGAAATAAAATCTACAGATATTTTATATTTAATAGATAGATCTAAAATTGTTTGTAATACGGATGTATGTTCTAACTGTGAGGTTAGAATATGTTGGATACCTAAATCTAATACTGAAGATCTCAATACGAGATTATTTGCTTCAGTTCCTCCTGAAGTAAAAATGATCTCAGAAGGAGATGCTTTAATATTTTTTGCGATACAAATTCTAGATTCCTCTAAAATTGAACGAGCTTCTCTTCCATAACTGTGCTGTACAGAAGAAGGATTTCCTAATGAGTATTTTAATGTGTTCATTATTACTTTCAAAACTTCATTTCTTATAGGAGTGGAAGCTGCGTTATCCAAATATACTCGTTTCATTATAAAATAAAAATTTTTACATATACATACAAATATATAATGTATTCAAATTCCGTTTGTTAAAAATATATTTTAATAAAAAATCTCATTTTTAATTTTGTATATTTATCATACATTATATTGGAAAATATATTTTAAAGTCTTCATTAAAAAGAAACTTTATAGCTTTTGTTAAATAAATATTTGTTGTTTTAATAATGTGATTAAAATGTCTATTTTATTTTTATTTAAATTGAGTGAATATGGAAATAAATGTTGGATTTTTGGTTCTAATGGGGTTTTTGATTGGAATTATTACATGTTATTTTTTTGGAAAAAAAACTATATTAAAAAAATATATTCAATTATTGGAAAAAGCTAATTTTCAAGCAAAAAAAATCATAAACAATGCAGAAAAAGAAGGAGAATCCATAAAAAAAAAGAAAATGATTCAAGCAAAAGAAAAATTTATAGAACTTAAATCTAAACATGAAAAAAACGTTTATTTGAGAGAAAAAAAAATAATTGATATAGAAAACAAAACAAAAGAAAAAAAAAATAGATTGTCTAAAGAAATAGAAATCTATTTTAAAAAAAATAATCGTTTAGAATTACAAATACATGATTACGAGAAAAAATATAAAATTCTTAAAAAAAAACAAGAAGAATTTAAAAATATGCATATTCAACAAGTAGAATTACTTGAAAAAATATCTAATTTTTCTTCTGAAGAAGCTAAAAATGAATTAATTGAAATTCTTAAAGAAGAGGCCAAAGCAAAAGCACAAACTCACATACAAAACATTATAGAAGAATCACAATTAACTGCAAAAATGGAGGCAAAAAAAATTGTTATTCAAGCGATTCAAAGAATTGGAACCGAACAAGCCGTAGAAAATGCTGTATCCGTTTTTAACATAGAATCAGATGATGTTAAAGGTCGTATAATCGGAAGAGAAGGAAGAAATATAAGAGCTCTAGAAAAAGCAACGGGAGTAGAAATTATTGTAGATGATACTCCAGAAGCCATTCTTTTATCTTGCTTTAATCCTATAAGAAGAGAAATAGCTCGATTAGCTCTTCATAAATTAGTTATAGATGGACGTATACATCCAGCTAGAATCGAAGAAATAGTAGCAAAAACAGAAAGGCAAATTGAAGAGGAAATTATAGAAGTAGGAAAAAAAAACATTATAGATTTAGGAATTCATAGAATTCATCCAGAATTAATCAGAATGATAGGAAGAATGAAATATCGTTCTTCTTATGGACAAAATCTTTTACAGCATTCTCGGGAAGTGGCTCGTTTATCAGGAATATTAGCTTCTGAATTGGGGTTAAATTCAAAATTGGCAAAACGTGCTGGATTATTACATGATATAGGAAAAGTTCCTGAAAACGAATCAGAACTTTCTCATGCTATTTTAGGAATGCAGTGGGCAGAAAAATATGGAGAGAACATGGAAGTTTGTAATGCCATCGGTTCACATCATGATGAAATAGAAATGAAAGTACTACTCTCTCCCATAATACAAATTTCAGATTCTATTAGTGGAGCTCGTCCTGGAGTAAGAAGAAATTCTTTTGAATCTTATTCAAAAAGGCTAAAGAATTTAGAGGATATAGCGTTGAGTTTTGATGGAGTTAATAAAGCTTTTGCCATACAAGCAGGAAGAGAATTACGTGTATTAGTTGAAAGTGATAAAATCAATGATAAAAAAGCTTTTCAATTATCTTGTGATATAACAGAAAAAATAAAAAACGAAATGACTTATCCTGGTCAAATTAAAGTGACAGTGATTAGAGAAACTCGAGCTGTACAAATAGCTAGATAAAATTAATAAAAATTATGAAAGACTCTCCTATAACTTCTTTTATTAAAAAATACTTCCTTCATTTTAATGCTTTAACTTTATCAGAAGCCGCTAAAGCATATAAATATCATATTCAAAATGATGGAAAAATGATGGTAACACTAGCCGGTGCAATGAGTACTGCCGAATTAGGAAAAATATTATCTGAAATGATACGAGAAGATCAAATTCATATTATTTCTTGTACGGGGGCTAATTTGGAAGAAGATCTATTGAATTTGATAGCTCATTCTCATTATAAAAAGATACCCAACTATAGAGATTTAACTCCTGATGAAGAAAAAGATTTCTTAAAAAAAGGTTATTACAGAGTAACTGATACTTGTATTCCAGAAGAACAAGCTTTTAAAAAATTACAAAAACATATGTTAAAAATATGGACAAGAGCTAAAGAAAAATCAGAACGTTATTTTCCTCATGAATACATTTATCAATTATTATTAGAAAACATTTTAAAACCCTATTACGATATAGATTCAGAAAACAGTTGGGTCTTAGCTGCAGCAAAAAAAAATATACCCCTAATAGTTCCAGGATGGGAAGATAGCACAATTGGAAATATTTTTGCCTCATATTGTATGAAAAAACTATTTCATCCTTTTCTTGTAAAGAGCGGGATAGAATATATGATATTTTTAGCAAAATGGTATCAAAAAGAATCTATAAAACACAAAATAGGTTTTTTTCAAATTGGAGGAGGTATTTCAGGAGATTTTCCTATTTGTGTGGTCCCCATGTTATCTCAAGATATAGGATTTCATTCTACTCCGTTTTGGTCTTATTTTTGTCAAATTTCTGATTCCACAACCAGTTATGGATCTTATTCTGGAGCTATTCCTAACGAAAAAATCACTTGGGGAAAACTCGATAAAGATACTCCAAAATTTATCATTGAATCAGATGCTACTATAGTTGCTCCGCTTATTTTTGCATATATATTAAATATGTAATTTATTGATTATAAAATATAAAAATTGATGAAAAATTTATATGATCTTGTCGTTATTGGTTCTGGACCAGGAGGATATGTTTCCGCAATCAGAGCAAGTCAATTGGGACTTCGGACTGCTATTATAGAGAAGTATCAGGAATTAGGCGGAACATGTTTAAATGTAGGTTGTATTCCTTCTAAATCTCTTTTAGATTCTTCTAAATATTTTTCATTAGCTAAAAATAATTATTCTTCACATGGAATTTTTTTTGAAAAATTATTTTTTGATTTCAAAAAAATGATGGATAGAAAAAATGAGGTAGTAAAAAATATAAATAATGGAGTAAAATATCTAATGAAGAAAAATAAAATTGATGTATATCAAGGAATAGGTTCATTTAAAACCAAAAATATTCTGTTTCTAAAAGATATAAAATCCTTGAAAGAAAAAGAAGAAATACAATTTCAATATTGCATCATATCTACAGGATCTAAACCTTCATGCTTCCCCCACTTAAATTTTCATCTAGAAAATAGAATTCTTTCTTCTACAGAAGCTCTTCATTTAAAAGAGATTCCAAAAAAATTAATCATAATTGGAGGAGGAATCATTGGATTAGAATTAGGTTCTATTTTTAATAGATTAGGAAGTAAAATTATCATCATAGAACCTATGGAAAAAATCATATCAAATATGGATGATTCTTTAAGTCATGAAATGAAAAAAATATTAGAAAAATCTTCTATTCAAATAGAAACCTCTTTATCTGTTTCCAATATTTTTAAAGAAAATCATGAACAAATATCTGTTTTTGCAAAAAAAAATCATAATGGAAAAGAAGTGAAATTCATAGGAGATTATTGTCTGTTATCAATAGGAAGAAAACCATATACAAAAAATTTAGGGTTAGAAAATATAAAGATTCAAAAAAATAAAAAAGGATTTATACATGTAAATGATGATTTACAAACTTCTGTAAAGAATATTTATGCAATAGGAGATGTTATAGGAGGAAAAATGTTAGCACATAAGGCTGAAGAAGAAGGATTATATGTAGTGGAACATATAGTGGGACAAAAACCAAATAATTTAAATTATAATTTAATTCCATCAATAATTTATACTTACCCTGAAGTAGCCAGTGTTGGACGCTCAGAAAATGAAATTAAGAAAGATAAAATAGAATATAATATAGGGATTTTTCCTATGAAAATATTAGCGAGGGCTCGTACGAGTGGCTGTACTGATGGTTTTTTAAAAATGATTTCTCACAAAAAAACAGATGAAATATTAGGAGTCCATATCATTGGAGATCATGCTTCAGATATGATTATGGAAGCATCTGTCGCTATGGAATTTCGATCCTCTTCAGAGGATATATATAGAATATGTCATCCTCATCCTACTTTCAGTGAATCATTTAAAGAAGCCGCTTTATTAAACTTTGAAAATCGTTCTATACATATGTAAATACTTTTAGTGCCAAAAATTCCAAAAAATGGTTTTTCTTCCTATTTTTTTCAGAAAATTATTAGTTTTTTCAAAATGTTTAGATCCGAAAAAACCCATATGAGCAGAAAAAGGAGATGGATGTGAGGTTTTTAAAACGTAATGATCATGAAAAGAATTGATTAAAGGTATTTTCCTTTGAGCATACTTTCCCCATAAAAGAAAAACAATATTTTTTTTTTGATCGGAAATAGTTTGTATAATTTGATCAGTAAAAAGTTCCCATCCTATATTTTTATGAGACAAAGGAAAACCTTTTCTGACTGTTAATATTGAATTTAATAATAACACTCCTTGCTTTGCCCAATGAATTAAAGATCCACTAATAGGATAATAACTTGTTTTTAAATTCAAACAATTATTCACTTCTGTAAATATATTTTTTAATGAAGCGGGAATGGGTATTCCATCAGGAACAGAAAAACAAAGACCATCCGCTTGATTATCTTTATGATAAGGATCTTGTCCTAGGATAACTACTTTTAATCTTTGAAAAGAACAATATTTTAAACAAAGAAATACATTTTTTTGTTTAGGAAAACAAATAAAACGATTATATTCAATTCTAAGAATCTTCAATAATTTTATAAAATAAGGTTTATGAAATTCATCCTTTAATAAGGAAATCCAATCGAAATTAATCTCTGATTTTTCTTTTAGTATCATCATAAAAATGAACTAAAGATTTCCATGTAAAAAATTCTTTTTTTGAATAAGTTTCTTTTTATTTTCATAATTTTTTTTATCTGGAATACAACATTGAACTGGACAAATTATAATACATTGAGGTTGATCATAAAAACCCACGCATTCTGTACATTTTTCCGGAACAATAAAATATATATCCTTTTTTTTGGGTTCTTGAAATCTAGTTGGATCTAGTATTTTGTTTTTTTTCAAAGAAGTTCCATCTGACATTCTCCATTTTTTTCCTCCTTCATAAATTGCTCGATTAGGACATTCAGGTTCACAAGCTCCACAATTTATGCATTTTTCTGTAATTTTTATGGACATTGAATTTTGAAAAAATTAAAATAAATAATGATTAAAACTTTTGATAAATTAGGATCTTTTTTAAGGGAAGTTAAAAATTTTTATTCATATGACAAGTATTTATCCAAACATTATAAAAAATTTTTTTCTTCTTTTCTAAAAATTATTCAAAGAATAACTATTGAAAATAATTGGTTTAGAATAGAGGATTTATTAATAACTTTTGATCAATGGGGAAAAACTCTTAAAAAGGAAAAGTTAGAATTTTGGATGAGTAAATATTCTTTCACAAAAAAAAAATCTAAAAAAGTTCTTGTTATTATGCCTGGAAATGTTCCAATGGTTGGATTTCATGATTTTTTGTGTGTGATTTTATCAGGACATAAAATCATAATTAAATTATCTGAAGAAGATAATTTATTACTTCCATTTTTATGTAAAATAATAATACATGAAAACCCCATGTTAAAAAATAAAATCAAATTTACAAATAACATTTTTTATGAAAAATTTGATTATGTAATAGCCACTGGAAATAATAATACATTCCGTTATTTTGAATATTATTTTAGAAAATATCCTGTTTTACTTAGAAAAAGTAGAACTTCTGTGGCTGTGTTACAAGGAAGGGAAACAGAAGAGGAATTAATTCTTTTAAATAAAGATATGTTAACTTATTCGGGAAGGGGATGTAGAAATGTAGGAAAAATATTTATTCCTCATGATTATAATGTTCATTGGATTTTAAAAAAATCATTTATATCCGAATATATTACAAAAAATTACAAGTATACAGATAATTATAAATATTATCTATCTATTTATACTATAAACAAAGTTTCTTTTCAAAAAAATCATTTCGTTCTTTTGAAAGAAGAAAAGAATTATCATAGTCCAATATCTGTAGTTTATTATGAATTTTATAATAATTTAAATCAGTTAAAAAAAGTAATTTTAGAAAACAGTAACGAGATACAATGTATTGTTTCTAAAAATTTCTTAGAAAAAGAAACACTTTTCGGAAAAACACAGTATCCAAAATTAGAAAACTATGCAGATGAAATCGATACAATTCAATTTTTAAATGGGTGATTTAATAATCAGCTGATCTTTGTTATCAAGATTCATTTTTTGATAGATCGTTCCTCCTATTTTAGGCGCTTCTAATCCACTTTTTAATATAATTTTACATATAAAAATCCGGCATTCATCCCAAAGATCTTCTTTGATAAAATTTTCTAAAGTTTCTTTTCCTCCTTCCACTATTAAGGATAAAAATTTTTTTTTATGCAAACAATCCAATATTTGATATATTATTTTTTTCTTAAAAGAAATTTGAACATATTCTATATTTTCTTGATTTTCTTTATTTTTATCTGTAAACACAATAGTATGTTGAGATCCATCTAAAATAAAATAAGAATCAGAAATACTCAATTTTTGATCAACAAAAATCCTAATAGGATTTTTACCAAACCATTTTCTAACATTTAGCTTTGGATTGTCATTTAATACAGTTTTTCTTCCTACCAAAATCCCATCTTCTTCAGACCTCCATTTATGATTTAGTTGTTTAGCATGTATTCCACTAATCCAATTGTATTTTTTTTTTTCTGAATATATAAAACCATCATCACTTTGTGCCCATTTTAATATAATATAAGGACGTTTTTTTTCATGAAAAGTAAAGAAACGTTTATTTAAAATTCTACATTGATCTATTAATACATTTTCTATAACTTCAACTCCATATTTTTTTAATTTTTTTATTCCTAATCCTTTCACTTTTTCACAAGGATCTTGTATTCCCACTACTACTCTTGGAATATTTTTTTTAATTATCAAATCAACACAAGGAGGGGTTTCTCCAAAATGAACACATGGTTCCAATGTAACATATAGAGTGCAATCAAAAAATAAGTATTTATTTTTGACATTATTAATAGCCATAAACTCGGCATGATACATTTCATTTTTATAATGATATCCTTCTGATAAAACAATTCCATTTCTCTCTATTACACATCCAACCATAGGATTGGGAGATGTAAATCCTAATCCGTTTTTAGCTAATTGTATAGCTCTTTTCATAAAAATTTCTTTATATCTCATGAATTTTATATTTCTTTCCATATTTTCCAGGATTCCTCAGCTTGAAGATAGAACATTTCTAACCCATTTTGGATCAAAGCCCCCTTTTCTTCTGCCTTTTTTAGAAACAAAGTTTTATTGGGATTGTAAACTAGGTCATAAAAATAATGTTCGGAGGAAACATATTGATAAGGTAAAGATGGACATGAATTTATATTGGGATATGTTCCTATAGGAGTGCAATTAATGATCATTTTGTATTTTTTCAATAAATTTTGATTTATATCTTCATAAACCAGAACTCCTCTATTTTTTTTTCTAGAAATATATTGATATGGAATTTTTAATTTGTCTAAAACAAATGAAATGGTTTTAGAAACCCCTCCAGTTCCTAAAATTAATGCTTTAAAATCTTTTTTATTTTTAATTCTTTTAAATTGTTTTTTAAAAGAACACTCAAAACCTAAAACATCTGTATTAAACCCAATTCTACATTTATTCGTAATTTTTACTACATTCACAGATCCTATAGATTTTGCTTCAGGCATAATTTGAGTAAGAAAAGGAATGATACTTGTTTTATAAGGAATAGTCACATTACATCCTTTCAAATAAGGATTTTGAAATATAAACGAGACATCTTCTATTTTTGGAATATCGAAAATTTCGTAATCTACATTGAAAATAGATTCCTGTTTGAATTTTTCAATAAAAAATTTTCTAGAAAAAGAATATTTAATATCCTTTCCTATCAGACCATAAATTCTTGTCTTTTCATGTTTCATAATAAAAAAATATGAAGTCTATTCTTCTCTTTTCGATTTCATACGTTCTCTATATTTTGCTCTCAATATTTCATTTCTTCTTCCTTCAGAAGGTTTTATATATTGTTGTCTTTCTCTAAACTCTTTTAAAATACGAGTTTTATCAAATTTTTTTTTACATTTTTTTAAAGCTTTATCAATAGATTCTCCTTCTCTAACAGTAGTAATTAAGATCATAAAAACTTAATAAATAATTTTTGTGGACACTATCGGATTTGAACCGATGACCTCTACTCTGTCAAAGTAGCGCTCTAAACCTACTGAGCTAAATGTCCTTTAAAATCAACAAAATTAAGTATTTTTTGATATATAATGGATTTATAATTTACTTTTATTATGTCCTGCAATATTCTAAAAAAATCTATAAAGTATTTAAAAGGATTGAGTTTAAAAAAAGCTTATTTATTCAATACTGAATTAAACCTTTATACATACGAGGATTTACTTTTTTTTTATCCTAAAGGATATATGCGTTTATCCGCAATAAAAAATATATCAGAATTGTCAAATCATGAGAATGATTTTGTAAAAATATTAGGTAAAATCACTAAGATTGAAGAAATAAACTATAAAAATAAAAAAGGAAAAATGTTAATAGCAGATCTTGAAGATGAAACAGGTTCTATTGAGTTAGTTTGGTTTCAAAAAAAGAATATATTAAAAAATATAACAAAAAATATTACAGTCATAGTTTTTGGAAAAGTTAAATATTTTCAAAATAAAATTCAAATTATTCATCCAAACATTAAAAAATTCTATTCTTCAGTAAAAAATTATTCTATATTTCCTGTATATCCTATTCCTAAAAATTTAAAAGAAAAAGGGGTGAATAATTTTTTCATGATTAATTTATTACAAAATCTTATAGAAGAGTTAAAAAATGATATAAATGAATTTTTTTTTCAAGATTTGATGAATAAAAAATTAATGTCGAGAAAAAAAGCTTTAATTCAAATTCATTTTCCAGAATCTTTAGATTCCTTATTAAAAGCGAAACATTCTTTAAAATTTGAAGAGTTATTCCTATTAAAACTATTTTTCCTATCTAAAAAAGGATTAGCACATAGTTATCCTTTTACAAAATTAGGAAAGAATTTTCATAATTTTTACAAAAATTTTCTACCTTTTACTTTAACAGAAGAACAAAAAAAAGTATTTAAGGAAATATGGAATGATTTGAAAAAACCCACTCAAATGAATCGATTATTACAAGGAGAAGTAGGATGTGGAAAAACCATCATAGCTATGTTATCAATGCTTGTTGCTTTAGATAATGGGTTTCAATCATGTTTGATGGCCCCTACTGAAGTTCTAGCCATACAACATTATTATTCTATAAAAAAAATGTTTTCTAAAATTGGAATTAAAATAGCCTTATTAACAAGTTCTATTTCTGATTCTATACGAAAATCTCTCTATCATGAAATATTAACAGGAAAAATCTCTATTTTAATAGGAACACATTCTTTAATTCAGGATAAAGTTCAATTTCAAAATTTGGGATTAGCAATAATAGATGAAGAACAACGTTTTGGAGTAGAACAGAGGGAAAAAATTTGGAAAAAAAATGAGAAAACTCCTCACATTTTAATTATGACAGCCACTCCTATTCCTAGGACATTAGCAAAGATTATTTATCATGATTTAAATATTTCTATCATAAAACAATTGCCTTTAGGAAGAATACCTATTAAAACTATTCATTTTTGGAATAAAAATAGAGATCAAGCTTTTAAAATTGTGAAAGATCAAATTTCAATAGGAAGACAAATTTATATTATATACCCCACTATAAATACTTCTTTGAAATACAAAAATTTAATGATAGGATACCAGGAAATTAGAGAAAAATTTCAAAATTTGAAAAATCAAATTGGAATTTTACATGGTGAAATGAATTTTCAAGAAAAAAATATACAAATGAATCGATTTTTACGTGGAGAAACCAAAATTCTAATAGCAACTACGGTTATAGAAGTAGGAGTAGACGTTCCTAACGCTTCAGTGATTTTAATAGAAAATGCAGATCTTTTTGGATTATCTCAATTGCATCAATTAAGAGGAAGAGTAGGAAGAGGGATACACCAAAGTTATTGCATTCTTATTACGGATCATAAAATCAGTGTAGAAGGTTTTTTTAGAATCAAAAAAATGTGTGAAACAAATAAAGGATTAGAAATAGCTAAAGAAGATCTGAAATTACGTGGTGGTGGAGACTTAATAGGAACTAAACAAAGTGGAAAAAATTATTTTCGTATAGTAAATCTGATAGAAGATTATAAATTAATAAAAGAAGTTTTTCCAATTGCTAAAATTTTTTTTCAAAAAAATCCTAATTTTTTAAATAATACAAAAAATATTTTTTATGAATACTATAAAAAAAATAAATGGAAAGTTTGTAAATAAATAAATAATGAATTCTCTAAATAGCTCTCAACGAAAAATTATCGAAACGATTAATGGGCCCATATTAGTTCTTGCTGGAGCAGGATCAGGAAAAACTCGTGTTATTACACACCGCATTGTTCATATGATTCAAAATATAGGAATATCTCCTTCTAATATATTGGCTTTAACTTTTACCAAAAAAGCTGCTAAAGAAATGAAAAATCGTATTTCTGACATGATGATGAATCAAACAGATTTTGATCAAATCACACTGGGGACTTTTCATTCTATATTTTCAAATATTCTAAGAGAAGAATCTCATTGGTTGGGATTTAAATCTAATTATACTATTTATGATCATAAAGATTCAGAAAATGTTATCAAACAAATATTACAAGATCTAAATCTTGATAGATCTTTGAATTATAAAGAGATCAAAAGAAAAATTTCTGAATACAAAAATAATTTGTATGGTTTATTCTATAAAAAAAAATTAATAAATCAGAAAGTGGAAGAATCTATTACTAAAATTTATAAATTTTATACAAAACGTTGTTTTCAAGCAAATGCATTAGATTTTGATGATATATTACTTCATACTAATTATTTATTTTTTTATTTTCCAAATGTGTTGAAAAAATATCAAAAAAAATTTAAATACATATTAATTGACGAATACCAGGATACTAATTTATCTCAAAATACTGTTATAAAAAATTTAGTTTCTCAACATAAAAATCTTTTTGTAGTAGGAGATGACGCTCAAAGTATTTATGGATTTCGTGGAGCTCATCTTTCAAATATTTTAAATTTTCATCTTGATTATAAGAATGCTAAAATCTTTCGTCTTGAACAAAACTATCGTTCTACTAACTATATTGTGCAAGCTTCTAACAATATTATTTCTTTTAATAAAAATCAAATTTTAAAAAAAATATGGACAAATAATGAAGAAGGAGAAAAAATAAAAATATATTGTGCTTCTTCTGAAGAAAAAGAAGCACAATATATTGCTTGTTCGATTCTTTCAATAAAAAGAAAAACAAATTTACAATTTGAAAATTTTGCTATTCTTTACAGAGCAAAGATTCAATCACATATTATAGAATACTCACTCAAAAAAAAAAATATACCATATCATATATATGGATCTATTTCGTTTGAAAATCGAAAAGAAATTCGAGATTTTTTAGCTTATCTTAGAGTGATTGTAAATCCAGATGATGAAGAGTCTTTATTACGTATTCTAAAAAAAAGAAATCAAAAAACAGTAAAAAATATATTAAGTTTATCTAAAAAAAAAGGAATTACAGTTTATAACATAATACAAAATATAGAAGATTATAAATCTTTATTAAGAATAAATAATAAAACAAAAAATAAATTTATAAGTTTAATTTTTACAATCGAAAAGTTACGTGTTAACGCAGAACAAGACAATGCATATGTCATAGCAAAAAATGTGATAAATTTCTTGACAAAAAAAAACTATTATAATTATAAAAATGAAGATTTTCAATCTATACTTGATTATGTATTTCAATATGTTAAAAAACAAAAAGAATTAAAAAATCATGGAGATACAAGTTTATTTGGTTTTTTACAATGTTTTTATTTGGAAATACATGAAGATATTAATCATCATAAAGAAAATAAAGTTTCATTGATGACAATTCATTTATCCAAAGGATTAGAATTTTCCATTGTTTTTATTGCAGGATTAGAAGAAAATTTGTTTCCATCAAAATCAAGTCTTTCAACCTCGTTCAAAATAGAAGAAGAACGTCGTTTATTTTATGTTGCTTTAACTCGAGCTCAAAAAAAAGCAGTACTCACTTATGCAAAACATAGATTTATATGGGGTAAAAAAAAAGAAAATACCCCTAGTCGTTTTATTCACGAAATGAATAGAAATTTCATTGATATAGAAAATCATCATAAAGATATATTAGAAAAAAAAAAAATTCATTCTTTGAATCATTTTCATCATGTGAATCATAATAAAAATTATGAAAATTCTAAATATTTAAAAATGAAAAAAGGAATCAAAGTTTTTCATAAAAATTTTGGATTAGGAATCATTGTAGAATTGCAAAATCAAAATCAAATAGCTTTAATAAAATTTCAACAATCAGGAGAAAAAAGAATTTTTCTAAAATTGGATAAACTTGTTATTTACTCATAACAACAATTTATGAATGATTCAAAAAAAATTAAATTAAATTTCTATTTTCAGAAAATAATTTGTTTTGTAGCGATTATTTTATTTTTCATAAAATTAATTACTTGGCATATTACTTCTTCACTTTCTATATTTAGTGATGCTATGGAAAGTTTGATTAATATCATTAGTGGTTTTATCGGTTTATGTAGCCTTTATATATCATCTTTGCCTAAAGATCAAAATCATCCATATGGACACGGTAAAATAGAATTTATTTCAACAGCCATAGAAGGTGTTTTAATTTCTATAGTAGGAGCTACTGTTTTTATAAATACTTTTATACGTATTAAATATAATATGCATGGAATTCTTTTATCAAGATTAGATTATGGAATTTTTTTAATGTCCTTTACTGGAATTATTAATTATTTTTTAGGATTTTTAGCCTGCAAAATAGGGCATAAAAATGGAGCTTTAACATTAATAGCTAGTGGAAAACATCTTCAAATCGATACTTATTCTACTTTTGGTATAGTTGTAGGGCTTATTTTATTGAATATTACTAAATGTATATGGATTGATCCTATTATTTCTATTATTTTTTCATCTTTAATCTTATATACAGGATTTAAATTATTAAGAAATGCTACAGCTGGAATTATGGATGAATCTGATAAAAAACTTTTAAGAAAATTGTCTTTTTATCTCAATAAAAATAGAGATGATCATTGGATTGATCTTCATCATTTAAAAATTATTAAATATGGGAGTGCATTGCATATCGATTGTCATTTAACTGTTCCATGGTTTTTTAATATAAAAGAAGCAAATCAAGAAGTGAAAAAATTAACTCAACTAACTAAAAATAAATTTGGATTTAAAGTAGAATTATCGGTTCACGTTGAAGCTTGTTCTAATAATCATTGTATATTTTGTTTTAATCATTCTTGTAAAGTAAGAAAAAACCTTTTTCAAAAAAAAATTCTTTGGACTTTAGATAAAACATCTTATTATAATAACAATACTTAAACTTTAAAATAGATAGATATTATGGAATACAACACTAATCGTTTCAAATTGGTGATACCAGAATATGGTAGAAATATTCATAAAATGATAGACTACGCCATACAAATAAAAAACAGAAAAAAAAGAAATCGTTGTGCATGGGGGATTATTAAATTAATGACGGGATATATTCATCCTAAATTTCAAAAGTCTATTTCTTATTTTCAACATAAATTATGGAATCAACTATTTATCATGTCTAAATATCAATTAGATATTGATACTCCTTTTCCTAAACCAAATACGAAAGAAACCTATAAAATGAGTTCTTGTAATAAAAAAGTAGTATATCCTAAATATTTAACTAATTTTAGATATTATGGTAAAATCATAAGAAATATGATTCATGCAGCAATACGTTGTAAAGATACGCAAAAGAAAGAAGGATTATTTTATGCTATTGCTAATACAATGAAAAAAAACTATCTAAGATGGAATAAGAGTATGGTGGAAGATGACGTCATATTTAAAGATTTAAAAAAACTTTCAAAAGGAAAAATATGTTTAATGAAAAATACAGATTCATTATTACAATGTTCTCATATTTTGAAATATAAAAAAAAAGAAAAATACTAAATAATAAAACATAATTTTTCAATCATTATAATGGAATGAGTATTTTTCAAATAAAAGGAGGATTTCCTTTAAAAGGAGAAATTCAACCACAAGGTGCTAAAAATGAATCTCTACAGGTATTATGTGCCGTATTATTAACTTCAGAAAAATTGAGAATTAAAAATATTCCAGAAATAGGAGATGTTAAATGTTTAATGCAAATTCTTAAAGATTTAGGAGTTTTAATAACAAAAAATGGAATTGGAGATTATACTTTTCAAGCAAAAAATATAAATACTGAATATTTAAATACAAAAAAATTCCGGGAGTATGGAAAATCTATCAGAGGATCAATTATGATTGCAGGCCCTTTACTTTCCAGATTTGGAAAAGTTTGTATTCCAATACCTGGAGGAGATAGGATAGGTAGACGACGTTTAGATGCTCATTTAACAGGATTAAAATTGTTAGGAAGTAGGATCCATTATCATAATGAATATAAATATTTTGACTTACAAATTCATAAAAACAGTTTGACTGGAGAATATATTTTAATGGAAGAAGCTTCTATTACAGGAACGGCTAATATCATTATGGCTGCCACTTTAGCTAAAGGAAAAACTACAATTTTTAATGCCGCTTGTGAACCTTATATTCAACAGTTATGCAAATTATTAAATAAAATGGGAGCCAAGATTAAAGGAATAGGATCTAATTTAATTAATATAATTGGAGTCAAAGAATTAGGAGGATGTGAACATCATACCATATTACCTGATATGGTAGAAATAGGTAGTTGGATAGGGTTGGCTGCTATTACTTGTTCTGAAATAAAAATTAAAAATGTTAGTTGGAAAAATTTAGGAATTGTTCCTTACACATTTCAGAAAATGGGTATAAAGTTAGAAAAGGACAAAGATAACATTTATATTCCATCCCAAAAATCTTATCAAATTAAAAAATCATTAAATAATGCAATATTAACAATATCTGATGCTCCATGGCCTGGATTAACTCCAGATCTATTAAGTATTTTAACTGTAGTAGCTACTCAAGCTAAAGGTAGTGTTTTAATTCATCAGAAAATGTTTGAAAGTAGACTATTTTTTGTAGATAAACTTATTGAAATGGGAGCTCAAATCATATTATGTGATCCTCATAGAGCTACTGTTATAGGATTAAATCATAAATCTCCTCTTAGAGGATCTATATTAAATTCTCCAGATATAAGAGCAGGTATATCTCTTCTTATAGCAGCTCTTTCTGCTAAAGGAACCAGTATTATTAAAAATATAGAACAAATAGATAGAGGATATGAAAATATAGACGAAAGATTACGGATTTTAGGGGCGGATATTCTAAGAATAACATGATAATTTTTTAATTAATCACAATAATCATAAGGATATATACTTTACTTCTATTCAAAAAAAAGTATATACACAATTTTTACTTTATTTTTTTTACATTTTTTATAAAAAAAACCTACCATTTTTTAAGTATATTCTATTTATCAAATCAACACAAAAATTCGTAATTTTAATTAAATCAAAATGTAATATCTTTTATTGAATGTTTGCAAACAAAAAATATCTCATTTTTTGTCATGTATGAAACATATGTTGTGTTTATTTCAAAATCATATAACTTTATGATCTCATCTAAATAGATAAATTGAATGAAAAAGATCAGAAAAAAAATTGAAGAACTATGGAAAAATTTGAATATATAACTAAAGAAGGATTAGAAAAATTACAAAAAGAAATCGAAAGATTGGAAAACATAGAAAGGCCGAAAATTTCCATGCAAATAGCGGAAGCTAGAGATAAAGGGGATTTATCAGAAAATGCAGAATATGATGCAATAAAAGAAGCTCAAGGTTTTTTAGAAATGAATATAGCTAAGTTAAAAAAAAAACTATCCAACTCACGGATCATAGATGGATCACAAATTAATAGAACTAGAGTTTCTATTCTTTCCACAGTAAGAGTCAAGAATTTAACCTACGGAGGAGAACAAATTTATACCTTAGTCCCAGAGGGAGAAGCAGATTTGAAATCAGGAAAAATATCTATAAATACTCCTATATCAACAGGATTACTTGGAAAACAAGTGGGAGAAATAGCCCATATTAAGTTACCTAATAAAATGATACTCGATTATGAAATTTTAGAAATAGCATTTAATGAATAATAAGAATATATTTCAAAAAATAATTCATAATGAAGTTTTAGCTTATAAAGTAGCAGAAGATTCTGATCATTTAGCTTTTTTAGATATTTATCCTATAAAAATAGGACATACTTTGGTTATACCAAAAAAAAGTAATAGAGATAAAATTTTTTCTCTATCGGAAAAAGAATTTATCTCTATTATGTCTTTTACAAGAAAAGTAGCTATAGGTATAGAAAAAATCATTCCTTGCAATCGTGTAGGTATATTTGTTATGGGTTTTGAAATTCCTCATGTTCATATTCATTTAATTCCTATGGACAAAGAAAGTGATGGAAATTTTTACAGAAAAAGAATGGATTTGTCTTCAAAAAATTTTCAAATCTTATCAGAAAAAATAAAAAGATCTATTTAAAATATATAAATCTTCGTTTACATTATACTGATATTCAATTTAATGATTCCAATGAAATAGAATTTTTAATCCTTTCATAGTATGAAGTTTATCTGTTATATGAATTTTCTTTGTTAAAGGGGTATATATATGAGCAAAACCTCCGGTAGCAATAACAAAACAATTTGTTTTCAATTCTTGATTAACCCTATGTATCAATCCTTCCACCATGCTTAAATATCCATATATGATTCCACTTTGAATACATGTTTCTGTGTACTGTCCTAATATACTAGAAGGTTTTTTTAATTTTATGTCTTTTGATAATTGAGCTGTATTTCCAATCAATGCATTTAAAGAACTATTGACTCCAGGGGCTATAATAACACCTTGAAGGCGACCACATTTATCTATACAGGTAAAACTTAATGCCGTTCCAAAATCTACTACTAGAAAATAAGTGGTGTTTTGATTTTTGTACAATGTATATGCGGCTATAGCATTAGCATATAAATCGGTACCTAATTGATGAGAATCATGTTTTATAGGAGAATCGGAATTTCTATCTACGATGATAGGTTTTATTTTATGTATTTCATATAAAGATTGTTTCACAACATTTGTGAGAGAAGGAACTACTGATCCAATGACAATATTTTGTATAAATTTGGAAAAAATACCATATTGGTGATATGTTTTTCTAAATATAAAAATATATTCATCTAGTGATCTATGTGGGGTACTACTTATGATCCAAGAATAATTACATTTTAAATTATAATTATTATCAAATATTCCAAAACGAAGACTGGAATTTCCAATATTTATTATTAATAACATGATTCACAATATTTTCATAATTTTTAAATAAAAACGTCTTTTAAGTCAGACAATTGTTTTATTTCAGAACATATTCATGACATGTTTTTATATAATCTCATAAAAATATATTTTATTTCATAAGTAATGACTAATATTTGTAAAAAAATAAATTCAAAAATAAAAGGACAAGGAATACCTATAGTATTATTGCATGGATTTATGGAAAATTTAGAAATATGGAATGATATATACAGTAATATTTCTACTAAAAAATATAAAGTTCTTTCAATAGACTTTCCAGGTCATGGAAAAAGTGTTTTCACATTAGAAAAAAAAAATACAGTTTTTACGATGGAAGAAGCTGCAGAAATTGTAAAAAAAATTGTAAAAAAAGAAAATATACAAAAAGCTGTTTTTGTAGGACATTCTATGGGTGGATATGTGGCTTTAGCTATGGCAGAAAAATATCCAGAAATGTTTTTAGGATTGTGTTTACTTCATTCTACAACGGAATCAGATACACTTGAAAAAAAGAAAAATCGCATTCAGTCTATTCAATTAGCAATCCATCATCATCCATTATTTATAACCACAAGTATAAAAAAATTATTTCATTATGAAAAATTATGTTCTTTACAAAACCAAATTGGTTTTGTAAAGAACATCGCTTCAAATACTCATATTCATAGTATTATTTCTTTTTTAAAAGGAATGTCAATTCGAAAAAATAGAACATTTTTACTAAAAAAAACTAAGTTTCCAAAACTATATATAGCTGGTTTATACGATCGAATTCTTGATATAAAAAGAATTTATGAAGAAACTAAAAATGGAAATCAAATATATTTTTTTGCAATTCCTACGGGTCATATGGGCCACATAGAAAAACCTAAAGAAATAATAAATATATTAGAGAATTTTATAGATTTTTCTATTCATGAAACATGAGTGGAATGAATAAAAAAAAATTACGTAAAAAATATTTACATATGAGAAAGTCTATTTCTAGAAAGGAAATTAGAAAAATGAGTTATGAAATTTTTTTTCAGCTAAAAAAAATGTTTTTTTTATGGAAAAAAACTTATTATCACATTTTTTTGCCCATACGGAAACATAAAGAAATAGATACATTTATCATAATCAATTTTTTACTAAGAATAGGGAAATATGTCACGGTGCCCTGTTCTAATTTTCAGAAATTATCTATAGAAAATTGTTTATTTCATGAAAATACTATATTAACAAAAAAAAAATATGGAATTTTAGAACCTATTCCTAGGCATAAATTTATTGTTTCAATTTCTCTTATTGAAGTAATATTTATTCCTTTATTAATATTTGATTTTAAAGGCTATCGAATTGGTTATGGAAAAGGTTTTTATGATAGATTTATTCCTTTATGCAAAAAAAATATTATTAAAATAGGGTTAAGTTTTTTTTATCCCATAAAAAAAATTCAAAACATACATAAAAACGATTTGTCAATCGATATAGGAATAACTCCTAACCAGATTTTTTTATTTAATAAAAAAAAACTTTGAGTATATCCCAAATAATGATCAACATCATAATAAAACTCATTACGAAAAAACCGTAAACAGTACAACGCTCAACAATTTCCTCATTTATTTTTTTTCTTGTTATCATTTCTATCATGATAAATAATAGATATCCACCATCTAATGATGGAATAGGAAATAAATTTAAAAAAGCTAACCAAATGGATAAAGTAGCAGTTAAAGTCCAAAAAATATCCCAATTCCATTTAGATGGAAATTCTCTAGCTATAGAAAAAAAACTACCTATCTGTTTATAAGCTTTGGTTTCTATATGAAAAACATTCTTCAAAAAAAAGATTTGATTTTTTAAAACATCCCAAGCTTTTTCTATTCCATGAGGGATACTCTCAAAAAAAGAATAACTCTTTTTTTCAAATAAAAAAATTTGATCTAAATCCATAAATTTTTTTAAATAAATTCCCAAAATTCCTTTTGGATCTAAAAAAATTTCTTTTTGAATAAGTTTTCCATTTCTGTTGATGGACATTAATATATTTTCATTTTTATGTTTTGACAATAAATCTTTCAACTGATCAGAAAAAAGAACAAATTCAGAATTAATAGCTAAGATTTCATCATTATTTCTTAATCCATATTTTTCAGCTTCAGAGTTTTTTACCACATAATTAATTATAGGAGGTACACGAGGTTGAATAAAAAAATTTAATTCTTTTCTATCAAAAAGAAATTTTTTTTTGTTATTATTTAATGATAATTTTACAATGTTCCCCATTCGATCTATAGTGATAGAATTTCCCAAAATAATGGCTTTAGGAATATCATTGAAGTAGGGAACATATTTTTCATTTACAAATAAAATTTTGTCTCCATTTTTCAATCCTATTTTCTCTCCCAAAGAATCAACTTCTATTCCGTATTTCACATTTTTTGTAGGAAGATAAGTTTCTCCATACTTAAACAATAAAAGAGTAAAAATTAAAAAGGATAACAATATATTGAAAAAAATTCCTCCAGAAATAATCAATAATCTTTTTATTGCTGATTTAGAACGAAATTCCCAATCTTTAGGTTGATTCTCTAGTTGATTATTATTCTCTTTATCATCCATCATCATTCCAGATATCTTAACATATCCTCCTAAAGGTAACCAACCTATTCCATAAATAGTATTCCCTATCTTTTTTTTTAATAGAGAAAACCAAGGATCAAAAAATAAAAAAAATCTTTCAACTCTGACTTTAAATACTTGAGCTACAATAAAATGACCTAGTTCATGAACAACAACCAATATAGAAATGCTAAGTAGTAATTGTATAGATCTAATTAAAATTGATGACATTTTTCAGATTTAAAAAATAAAAAAGATAAATTTAAACCTTTATTCCAAAATAAAATACATTTTGAATTTATCTAATCTTAAAAAAGGAGAAAAAGGAATTATTAAAGGATATAAAAATGATAACTTTCCCATAAAATTACTAGAATTAGGAATTTTACCTGGTGTAAAATTCGAAATACTTTTTGTTTCTATTTTTTGCGATCCATTATGTATAAGTTATGATCAATCTTGTTTAACTTTACGAAAAAAAGAAGCTGAAAACATCATCATAGAACCTCTTATTTAGAATTTGAAAATAAATAATGAAAAAAATTAAACTAGCGTTAGTTGGAAACCCAAATGTAGGTAAAACTTCTTTGTTCAATCAATTGACTGGACTTAATCAAAAAGTTGGAAATTATATAGGAGTTACAGTAGACAAAAAAATAGGATATTTTCATTATGAGAACACGTATTATCAAATTGTAGATCTTCCTGGAACTTATAGCATATATCCTTCATCTGAAGATGAAGAAGTAGTTTGCAGATTATTGCTAAGTAATCTAAATGATTTAGATTATCCAGATAAAATTATAGTAGTAGCAAATTCCTCGAATCTAAAAAAAAGCATTCTATTACTCAGACAAGTGCAAGATTTAGGATTTCCAGTCCTTTTTGCATTAAATATGCTTGATGAAGCAAAAAAAAAAGGCATATCCATTAACATAGAAAAATTAAAAAAATTTCTTATCACAGATATTGTATTGATTAACGCAAGAAAAGGAATAGGACTGAATGAAATGAAAAGAAAAATAAAAAAATTAAATCAAAAAACAAAAAAAAACTATTTTTTTTTCAATCCAGGTATATATTATTCTCTTGCTATTAATGACGTCAAAAACAATTACAAAGTAAGTACTTATCAAGCTTGGTACTATCTAGCTTATAACGCAAAATTTTTAAAAAAAGACTGTTTATTGAATAAAATCAAAAAGAAATATAACATTATCCCAAAAAGATTACAAATCAAGGAAACATTGGATAGATATGAAGAAATAGGAAAAATATTTTCAATAACAGTTTCCGAATTAATTTTGGATAAGGAAAAAAACTGTTTAGAATTTTCAAAAAAAATAGATAATTATTTAGTTTTACATCCTTTTTGGGGTTATTTTTTTTTTTTATTTATTTTGTTTTCCATTTTTCAATGTATTTTTTTTTGGGCAGAAATTCCTAAACAATTTGTAGAATTTTTTTTTTCTTTTCTTCAAAATAAATTAGACCACGTTTATCCTGGTCCCTTAAGTAATTTTTTTTTGCAAGGAATATTACCTGCAATCAGTACTATTCTCTCTTTTATTCCGCAAATTTCGATTTTGATATTTTTTCTTCTTCTTATGGAAGAAAGTGGATACATAAGCAGAGTTATATTTTTAATGGATCGAATCATGCGACCTTTTGGATTAAATGGAAAAAGTGTTGTTCCTCTTATTTCTAGCATAGCTTGCGCTATTCCCGCAATCATATCAGCTAGACATATAGAGAATCCAAGAGATCGATTAATTACTATTTTAGCAACTCCTTTTATAACCTGTTCTGCAAGATTACCTGTTTATACTTTAATTATATCTATAATTATACCGGACAAAAAATGGCATTTCATTCAATTAAGAGGAATAGTGCTATTATCTATGTATATTTTAGGAATTATATTTGCTTTTAGTGTATCCATCATTTTACATCAATTACTAAAAAAAAATTATCAAAGTCATCTTATAATGGAAATGCCTACTTATAAAATCCCTATATTGAAAAATGTATTAATTACTCTATGGATCAATCTTAAATCATTTATTATTAATGCAGGAAAAATAATTTTATTAATTAATATACTGATTTGGGTTTTGGGTTCTTTTGGTCCTTCAGAAAATTCATCAAATAAAAATTCAATCTTTATAATACAAAAAAAAGAATTGCCTCATTCTTATTTAGGCTTATTAGGGAAGAAAATGGAACCTATAATTCATCCATTAGGATACGATTGGAAAATCGGGATAGGGCTTCTATCATCTTTTGTAGCAAGAGAAGTTTTTGTTAGCACTATGGCTTCTGTATATAGCATAGAAGAAAAGGAAAATCTTTTAAAGGAAAAAATGAAAGGAGAAATATATCCTGAAACTAAAAAACCTATTTATAATTTAGCAACAGGATTTTCTTTATTATTTTTTTATGCATTTTCTATGCAATGTATGAGTACTTTATCCATAATAAGAAAAGAAACGAAATCTTGGAAATGGCCAATTCTACAATTTGTTTTTATGACTTTGTTAGCTTATATAGTTTCATTATTAACATATCAAATATTAAAAAAATAAATGTGTCAATACATCATAATAGGTTTGTTTTTTTTATATTCAATTTTTTGTTTATTGATAAAACTATTGAATTTTTTTTCTACAAAAAAATTTTTTTGTAGAAAAAAATGCAATTGTAAACTATAAAATTTTTATTTTATCAATAGAAGTATATATGGAATTTGTCAATACATCGGATAAAGATATTCCAGCTATTTTCAATTGTTTTGGAAAAATGCTTTCTTCTGAAAGACCTGGAATTGTATTTATTTCCAAAAAAAAAGGTTTTTCATTTACAATAATATATTCCGCTCTCGTGATTCCAGATAAATTTAGAAAATTATATACTTTTTTTGCTGTTTCCCGTATTTTATTTTCAATACTCGGAAACAATTTTGCCGGAGTGATTTCTTGAGATTTACCAGAATATTTTGATTCAAAATCAAAAAAATCATTTTGACTAATTATTTCTGTTATTGGTAAAACAATAATTTCATTTTTAAATGAAAAAACACCTACTGATACCTCCTTTCCTTCAAGAAAAGATTCGATAAGAATTTCTTCATCTTCTAAAAAAGCTTTTTGTACTGCGTTAAACAAATCTTTTTCTTCATAAACTTTACTTATTCCTAAACTAGATCCAGATCTATTAGGTTTCACAAAACAAGGAAGTCCTACTTTGTTTAAAATTTTTTTTTTACAAAAAACTTGATTCTTATTTAGGAAATAAGATTTTGCTGTATTAATTCCAAAATATTTCAATAAAGTTAAACAATACTTTTTATTAAAAGTAACATTTGCATGATGAAAATTACATCCTGTATAAGGAATTTTTAATAATTCAAAATAAGCTTGTAATATTCCGTCTTCTCCTGGAGTTCCATGTATGGCATTAAATACACAATCAAACTTGAGGTGATTCATTCCGGAAACAGTAAAATCTTGTTTATTGATAAAATATTCTTGATTTTTTTCATCTTTCATGAACCATTTATCTTTGAAAAGATAGATTCGATAAGGATCAAATTTTTTTCTACATAAATTTTCATAAACAACTTTTCCACTTTTTAGTGAAATCATAGATTCTTTTGAAAATCCTCCCATGACAACAGCTATTTTTTTCATGAATTATTTTTAATTTTATTGGTTTTTTCTTTATTAAGAATATTTCTAATTTATTTTTTTCATGAATTATTCAAAATATTTTGTAATATTCATCATAAATTTTTTAGTCTCTATATTGATTTTATATAAAATTACTCAATTGACATTAAAATGGGTAGATGTTTATACAAAACATGGGTCTTATGTTGTTGTTCCTGATTTGATAGGATTCAATTTACCTAAATCTATATCTATTTTGAAAAAATTAGGTCTAAAATACGATATAGACACATCACGTTATGATCCTAATTTTAAAATTAATCAAATCATTTCCTCTTCTCCAGAAGCTGGAGATTATGTTAAAGAAGGAAGACATGTATATATACAAGTTAACTCTAAATCATCCCAATCTATTTTACCTGATATTTTCAATAAAGAAAAAAGAATAGCAATAAAATTGCTTCATGCTAACCATATATCCGTTAAAGAAATCAGATATATTAATGATAGGAGAAAAGATCTCGTTTTAAAAGCTTTATATCAAAATAAATCTATCCAATTTGGATATAGATTTCCCTTTAATCAAGATGGAATTATTTTAATCCTTGGAAAAGGATATAAAAAAGATAATTTTTTAGTTCCCAATGTCATTGGAATGAGTTTATATTCAGCTATTTATACGTTAAAAAATCAATTATTTCATGTGATTAATTTTTACTATGATCATGCAATAACAAATCCTGATAAAAATGCAAAAGTATATCGTCAAAAACCTGATCCTGGAATAATTTATGATAAAAATAAACCTGTTGAACTTTGGTTAACTTCCAAAGAATTGTTAGATCAATTCATTCAAATAAAAGAAAAAGATTTAAAAAATGAAGAAAAAGATTTGAAAAATGAAAAAAAAGATTTGAAAAATGAAAAAAAAGATTTGAAAAATGAAAAAAAAGATTTGAAAAATGAAAAAAAAGATTTGAAAAATGAAAAAAAAGATTTGAAAAATGAAAAAAAAGATTTGAAAAATGAAAAAAAAGATTTGAAAAATGAAAAAAAAGATTTGAAAAATGAAAAAAAAGATTTGAAAAATGAAAAAAAAGATTTGAAAAATGAAAAAAAAGATTTGAAAAATGAAAAAAAAGATTTGAAAAATGAAAAAAATACAAATTGTTGTAAAAAAAAATCAAAAAGAAATTCGCATTGATAAGTTCTTGAAAAAGAATATAGAAAATATTAGCAGAAATCAAATTCAAAAATTGATGTTTTCAGAAAAAATTATCGTGAATCAACATATTGTAAAAAAAAATTATAGAATCCAACCTTTGGATTTGATAGAAATTCAATTTTCTAATATTCCTCCTATATTAGATCATTTAGAGTATAAAAATATTGTTGCAGAAAAAATAACCCTTGATATTCTTCATGAAGATGAAGATATCATTGTAGTTAACAAACCTGCAGGAATGGTAGTACATCCTGGATTTGGTCATAATAAAGGGACATTAATTCATGGAATCAAATATCATTTTCAAAACTCAAATTTGAAGAATTTTAATTTATATAGAAGTGGATTAGTTCATAGATTAGATAAAGATACATCAGGTTTATTAGTTGTAGCTAAAAATGAGTATTCTAAAAAATATTTATTTCAACAATTTCACTCTTCTAAAACAATTCAAAGAGAATATAGGGCTTTGATATGGGGGGATTTGCTTGAACAAAAAGGAATTATAACTGGGTTTATTGGAAGAGATCCTAAAAATAGAAAAAGAATGACCGTTTTTAGAACAAATGAATCTCACAAAGGAAAGTATTCTGTAACACATTATCAAGTGTTAGAACGATTTAAATATTTGACATATATTTCTTGCAATATAGAAACAGGAAAAACACATCAAATCAGAGCTCATTTCAAATATTTGGGACATCCATTGTTTCACGATTCTATTTATGGAGGACATAAAATTTTTATGAAAAAAAAATGTTCGAATCGAAATATAGAATTTTTGAAAACTTGTTTCAAGATCTTACCGAGACAAGCTTTACATGCTATATCTCTTTCTTTTATTCATCCAAAACATGAAAAATGTTATTTTTATTGTCCAATTCCTGAAGATTTTAAAATTGTTCTACAACAATGTAGAAAGATATTCTTATAATAAAGTACCATTCAAAAGAAAATAAGAGATAGAAAAATATATCATTAATCCAACAACATCCACTAATGTAGCAACAAAAGGAGCTGAAGAACTGGCTGGATTTCCTCTTAATTTTTTAATTATAAAAGGCAACATTGAACCACTTAATGTTCCCCATAATACAACTCCAATTAAGGATAAAAACACCGTAAGTCCTACTAATATCCAATGAGAACCATAATTAAATAAATGGATTTTATGCCAAGCTATTACACGTATAAAACCTGTTAATCCTAAGATACTCCCTAAAAAAAAACCGCAAATAATTTCTCTTTGCATCACAATCCACCAATCTTTTATCTTAACCTCTCCTAAAGCCATTGCTTGTATAATTAAACTTGCAGCTTGAGAACCACTATTTCCACCACTTGAAATAACTAAAGGAATGAATAAAGCAAGAACTACAGCTCTTTCTATGACACTTGAAAATTTTTGCATAACTGTTGTTGTTAACATTTCTCCTATGAATAATAAAATTAGCCATCCAGCTCTTTTTTTAATAAGTTTATATAAAGGAACGTTTAAATAAGATTGATTTAAAGCTTCCATTCCTCCTATTTTTTGAAAATCCCCTCTATAATTTTCATTTAAGACCCATAAAATATCATCTAAAGTTACAATTCCCAATAAAAAATTATGATCGTCTATAACTGGAAGCGAAATTCTATTACTCATAGTAAACATTTTAGTAGCTTCTTTCTCGGTATCCGTAATATTTAAAATTTCAGTAGTAGTATATTTACCATTTATTAAATCATATACTTTTGTATTAGGATCTACCAGTAAAAATTCTCGTATTTTTATATCATCTATTAATTTTCCTTTTTCGTTGATTATATAGACAATTTCTATAACATCACTATTTTTAACTTCCTTACGAATATAATCCAAAACTTCTTGTACACTCCACGTTTCTTGAATTGCAAGATAATATGGAATGATTAAACAACCTATACTGTTTTTAGGATATCCTAGAGATACTAAAATTTTACATTTTTCTTCTTTATTTAAATATTTTATTAAGTCTTTTAAAATATTTTTTGGAAGACTTTCTAAAAAAGAAATACGATCATCTACAGATAAATTATTTAATAATTCCATTTTCTTAATAGAAGACAAGTCTTTTATAATTTTTTTTTTTGTAGAAGAATCCAATATTTTAAAAATAGAAATTGCTTTACATAATTTTAACAAACTAAATATTTTTACAACATCATTAGGATTCTGATTAAGAATTTCTATTAATCTACTTATAGTTTGATTATTTATAAATTTATCGTTATTTAAATAATCTTGATCTTCATTAAACATTTCTTCTTTCTTTTTTGTGAAAATTTTTTTAGTATTATTAATAATTATAGTGATTGGATTTTCTCTTACAGGAAAGAAAAACAATTTCTATATTGTTCTGCAGAAATAAATTAAAATTACGTAATAAAATAATTATTGTAATATCATCATACATAGTCTAAAAAAAAAGAAAAATGGAATATAATTTTCGTGAAATAGAAAAACGTTGGCAAATATACTGGAAAAAACATAACATTTTTCATACAAAAGAAAACAAAAAAAGAAAATACTACATCTTAAATATGTTTCCTTATCCTTCTGGAACAGGTCTTCATGTAGGACATTGTTTAGGTTATATAGCATCAGATGTTTATGCAAGGTACAAACGAGCAAAAAAATACAATGTTTTAAATCCCATAGGATTTGATTCTTTTGGACTTCCTGCAGAACAATATGCGATTCAAACTGGAAAACATCCTTACGATACAACTCTCGAAAATTCACGTATATATAAAAAACAAATAAATAAAATAGGACTTTCTTTTGATTGGGATAGAGAACTATATACTAGCAATCCTAATTATTATCGTTGGACTCAATGGATGTTTATTCAAATTTTTAATTCTTGGTACGATAAAAACAGTGAAAAAGCTAAACCTATAAGTATTTTAATTAAAGAATTTAATAAAAATGGAAATAAATTCGTTAACGCAAACACTACATCAAATTATAAATTTGATTCAAAAACATGGAAACAATTTAGTTTCTACAAAAAAGAATCTGTTCTTTTAGATTATAGATTAGCTTTTTTATGTAAAAATACAGTAAATTGGTGTCCAGATTTAGGAACAGTGTTAGCTAATGATGAAATAAAAAATGGAAAAAGTGAAAGAGGAGGATATCCAGTTTACCAAAAAAAAATGTTACAATGGCATATAAGAATTAGTGCATATGCAGAAAGACTCATTAAAGGATTAAACTTTATTAAGTGTTCTCAATCTTTAAAAAAATTACAATATAATTGGATAGGAAAATCAACAGGGATTTCTGTTTTATTAAAAGTAATTACTCCTGTTGAGGAGATTCATCAAATTGAATTGTTTACTTCTCATCCAGAAATGATATTTGGAATGACTTTCATCATATTATCTCCAAATCATCCACTTTCAGTTAAAATATCATTACCCCATAAAAATGGATTAACATCTTTTTCCAAAGAATTTTCTATAAATGAAAATACAAAAAATATATATGGAATTTTTACAGGAAATTATGTTTTTCATCCTTTTTTTCCTAAAAAAAGGATTCCCATTTATATCAGTAATTTTATTTCTGTAAATCAAAAAACCCAATCTGTTATCGGAATACCTGGACATGAAGAAAAAAGTAAAAAATTTGCCAAAAAATTTGGTATAGAAATCATTAAAATTTTAGATTTTAATAAAAAGTGTATTAATTCTAATTTTTTAAATGGATTAACCCGTAAACAAGCAAAAGAAAAAATCATTAAAATTTTAGTCAAGAATAAAATAGGTTCACTTAAAACAAGTTATAAAATTCGTGATGCTATTTTTTCCAGACAAAGATATTGGGGCGAACCCATTCCTATTTATTTTAAAAATAAAATTCCAAAAACAATTCCAGTCGATAAATTGCCTCTCATTCTTCCAGAAATAGACAATTTTCATCCTAAAGATGGAAAACCTCCATTAGTTAGAGCCAAAAACTGGGCTTGGGATGAAAAAGATATGAAGATTGTTCCTAATATTTTGATTGATCATAAAAATGTATTTCCAATAGAAACTAGTACTATGCCGAGTTGGGCCGGTTCAAGTTGGTATTTTCTTAGATATATGGATGTACATAACAATCAATTTTTTATAGATAAAAAAAAAGAAAATTATTGGAAAAATGTAGACTTATATATTGGTGGATCTGAACATAGTACAGGTCATTTGATTTATGCTAGATTTTGGCATAAATTTTTGTTAGATAGAGGATGGATAACAACTGAAGAACCTTTCAAAAAAATATTGAATCAAGGAATGATCTTGAGTTATTCTGCAATCATAATCAAAGTGATAGGAGAAAACATTTTTTTATCTTATGGATTAAAAAATAAAAAACACGCATATTTTTCTTTTCAAGAAATATATGTGGATCTTTCTTTAATTAAAGAAAACAATGAATTAAATATTCATAAGTTTAAAAAATGTAGACCTGAATTTTATTCATCTGTTTTTATTTTAGAAAGAGGGGCCTTTTTTTGTAAAAGAAAATTGGAAAAAATGTCAAAATCAAAATATAATGTAATAAATCCTGATGATATTTATGATAAATATGGATCAGATACATTTCGTTTGTATGAAATGTTTTTGGGTCCTATTAATCAATCTAAACCTTGGGATGAAAAAAAAATAAATGGAATAAAAAATTTTTTAATTAAATTTTGGTGTTTATTTCATAAAAATAAAACTTTTCAAGTCAGTGAAACAAATCCAACATTCCAAGAATTGGAATTTTTGCATAGTTCCATAAAAAAAATACAAAATAAAATAAAATCTTTTTCTTGGAATACTTCTATTAGTTTGTTAATGATTATGACGAATCAATTGACTCTATTAAAATGTAATAAAAGAAAAATACTAGAGCCTTTAGTTCAATTGATTGCTCCATTTGCTCCTCATATATCCGAAGAATTATGGTATAAACTGGGGAAAAAAAAATCTGTTTTATTTTACGATTTTCCAGTTTTTAATCCAAAATATATAGTAAAAAAGGAAATAACATATCCGATTATGTTTAATGGAAAATTAAAATTTTTAGAAAAGTTTGATTCTAACACTCCCATAGAAAAAATAAAAAATAAAATCTTAAATCATCCTAAAACAAAATTTTTTTTGAAAGAAAAAACTTTACAAAAGTTAATTTTAATTCCTAAAAAAATAATAAATATTTTAATTAAATAAATTTTTTAAAATGACTTTCTTGATATTCTAATATTTCAATCCATTTTAACACAAATTGAAATTTGTCTATAAAACGTAGATTTGTACTCTATAATGTAGCATTCACTTTTATATTTTTTTTCATTCTATAGATAAAAACTTTGTTTTATGTCAAAAAACCAAAATAAAACTGGTTCATATAGTTTTTTTAATTGTATAGAAAAAAATTTTGATAAAGCTGCACGATTTATTTCTATTGAAAAAGGTCTTTTAGAACAAATTAAAGCTTGTAATTCTGTATATCGGATGCATTTTCCCGTTAAAATAGGAAAAGAAATCAAAGTGGTAGAAGCATATAGAGTTCAACACTCCCATCATAAACTTCCTTGTAAAGGAGGGATTCGATATAGTATGAAAGTTAATCAAGATGAAATTATGACTTTAGCCGCTTTAATGACCTACAAATGTGCCATAGTTGATGTCCCTTTTGGAGGAGCTAAAGGTGGTATAAAAATAGACCCACAAACTATATCATCAGAAAACATAGAAAAAATAACACGCCGTTATACCTCTGAATTGATTAAAAAAAATTTCATCGGTCCAGGAATAGATGTCCCCGCTCCTGATTATGGAACTGGAGAAAGAGAGATGAGTTGGATTTTTGATACTTTTCTATCTCTTCGTTCTGGAGACGTAGATGCATTAGCTTGTGTTACAGGAAAACCCGTTTCTCAAGGAGGAGTCAGAGGAAGAAAAGAAGCAACAGGGTTGGGCGTTTTTTATGGGGTAAGAGAGTTGTGCCATGTAAAAGAAGATATGGATTCTGTTGGTCTTGATGTAGGATTAGTTGGAAAAAGAATTATTATACAAGGATTAGGAAATGTTGGATATCATGCTGCCAGTTTTTTTCATGAGTCTGGGGCTATTATAATCGCTTTGGCAGAAAGAGAGGGAGCGATTTATAACGAAAAAGGATTAAATGTTTCCAAAGTTTTTTTACATTTAAAAAACAATGGATCCATATTAAATTTTCCAGAAGCAAAAAATATAGAAAAAACGGAAAAGGCTTTAGAATTAGAATGCGATATTTTAATTCCAGCAGCATTAGAAAATGTGATCCATAAAAATAATGCAAATCGTATTAAGGCTAAAATAATTGGAGAAGCGGCAAATGGACCGATTACTCCTGAAGCTGATGAAATATTGGATAAAAAAGGAGTGATTATTGTTCCTGATATTTATTTAAATGCAGGTGGTGTTACTGTTTCTTATTTTGAATGGCTAAAAAATTTAAGTCATGTACGTTATGGACGTATGGAAAAAAAATTTAGAGAAAATGTAAATGCAGAATTTTTACAAGTTATAGAAACAGTTTGCAAAAAAAAAATTTCAATAGAAGAAAAAAAAATGATTTTAAGAGGACCAAGAGAAATAGATTTGGTCCGTAGCGGATTAGAAGATACCATGATCAATGGTTTTCACAAAATTTGTGATCTAAAAAAATCATTAAAAATAGAAAACATGCGTACTGCAGCATTTGTCCTATCTATCAATAAAATTATAGATTCTTATGAAAAACTAGGTATTTTTCCATAATATCTTTGATTCTGAAAAAAACAGAAAAAATACATTTTTCATGAAATACAAAAGATCATTATTGAAATTAAGTGGAGAAGCTCTTATGGGAGAGAACAAATTTGGACTTCATTCTACTCGTTTTCAACAATATGCTGAAGAAGTAAAAAAAGTAGTAGATATGGGGGCCCAAGTGGCTATAGTTATTGGAGGTGGGAATATATTTAGAGGATTTCCTAGAATAAAGGAAAAAACTATAAATCGTATAGAAGGAGATTATATGGGAATGTTAGCTACCGTTATTAACGGTATAGCCTTTCAATCATATTTAGAAAATGTAGGAATATGTACTTGTATTCAAACAGCTATCAGAATGGATGAAATTGCAGAACCTTTTGGTATAGATAGAGCCATACATCATCTTGAAAGAGGAAAAGTTGTCATATTTGTCGCAGGGTTAGGAAATCCTTATTTCACTACAGATACAGCCGCTGTTTTGCGTGCTATTGAAATCAAAGCTGATGTATTATTAAAAGGAACTAAAGTGGATGGAATTTACACAACAGATCCAGAAAAAAATAAATATGCTAAAAAACTTAAAAATATATCTTTTGATATGGCATATCAAATGGGAATCAAAGTCATGGATCAAACTGCCTTTATTTTAGGAAATGAAAATGATCTACCAATTATTATTTTTGATATCAATAAAAGAGGAAATTTTAAAAAAGTAATTTCAGGAGAAAAAATAGGAACTATGGTTTCTAAAAAAAAATAAAATTATGGATGAGTTAAACGACATTTTTTCCTCTTGTAAAAGAGATATGGAAGAAATTCTGGAAAAACTGAAAAAAGAAATTCATCGTGTTCGATTAGGCAGTAAATCTGTCTCTTCTTTTTTAGGTAAAATAAAAATAAAATGTTATGGAACCTTTTTTCCACTTATAGAAGTCGCCAACATTTCTATTATAGATAATATGAATATTTCTATTCATCCTTGGGATCGCTCTATTATTTCAGATATAGATAAGGCGATTATTAATGCTAATTTAGGTTTTATGCCAACTAATAAAGGAGATTCGATTCATATACATTTACCTATCATTACAGAAGAAAGTAGAAAAAATTTGATGAAAAAAATAAAAATACAAACAGAACATGCAAAAGTTCTTGTGAGAAAAATTCGAAGTAAAAATAACCAATATATAAGAAAATTAAAAATATCAGAAGATGTTTCTAAAACAGGGGAAATTCGTATACAGAAAATGACAAATGAATATATACAAAAAATAGAAAATTTCTTTCTTCATAAAGAAAAAGAAATATTGAGAATATAAAATGATAAAAAAATATTCAGTTAAAGAATTATTAAATCAAGGAAAATTTTTACTAAATAAAAAAGTATTAGTTGAAGGATGGATCCGTTCTTTTCGTTATTCTATTTTTATCACTTTGAATGATGGATCGACCATTCAAAATCTACAAATTATTTTATCCACCAATAAATTGGATAAAATAATCATGAAAAAAATAACAATTGGAAGTTCAATTAGAGTTATAGGTATAGTAAAAAAAAGTATTGGAAAAAAACAATATATCGAACTCCAATCTTTGGATATAACCATATATGAATTAGTAAATCCAAAAATTCTTCAAAAATCTATTTTACAACCTAAAAGGCATAGTTTTGAAAAACTTCGTGAACAAGCTCATTTACGTTTTCAAACAAATATTTTTAGTTGCATTATGCGAATTCGTCATCATATAGCTTTTTGTATACACAAGTATTTTCATGAACATGGGTTTTTCTATCTTCATACTCCAATTATTACGACTTCAAATTGTGAAGGAACCGGAAAGATGTTTCAAATTACAACTATGGATTTCAAAAAAAATCAACTAATAGATTATGCAAAAGATTTTTTTAAATGTAAAACTTATCTCAGTGTATCCGGACAATTAGAAGCGGAAACCGCTTCTTTAGGATTAGGAAAAGTGTACACTTTTGGTCCTGTATTTCGGGCTGAAAATTCCAATACTTCACGACATTTATCTGAATTTTGGATGATTGAACCGGAAATTGCCTTTTATCATCTTGAAGAGAACATAAATCTAGCAGAAAAATTTCTCAAGTTTATTATTAAATATATTGTTGAGAATAATATGGAAGATTTAATCTTTTTAAATCAATGTTTGGAAAAATGGAAAAAAAAGAAAAAGAACTACCTTTTAGAAAAATTAGAACTGATCTTAAAATTTCCATTTAAGAAAATTAGTTATACAGAAACTATCAAAATTCTTGATCAAGAAGAAAAGAAAAAAAATATAAAATTTTCACATCCGATCATGTGGGGAATGGATTTACAATCTGAACATGAACAATATTTAGTTGATAAATATTTTAAAAAAATTCCTGTTATTATATTTGATTATCCTTGTAGTATTAAAGCCTTTTATATGCGTATGAATAATGATGGTAAAACTGTTAGAGCTATGGATGTCTTATTTCCTGAAATAGGAGAAATTATTGGAGGCTCTCAAAGAGAAGAACGTTATGATATGTTATTACAACGGATGAAAGATACAAATATTGATATCAATAAACTTTGGTGGTATTTAGATACACGTCGTTTTGGTTCTGTTCCTCATAGTGGATTTGGTTTAGGTTTTGATCGTTTGGTTCAATTTATCACAGGAATGAATAACATTCGTGATGTAATCCCATTTCCAAGAACTCCAAACAATGCAGAATTTTAAATAAAACATGTTAATAAAACAACAGTTATTGCAAAAAGGGCAACATAAACTTTCTCCACAACAAATTAGGTTAATGAAATTAGTTCAATTATCTACTTTAGATTTTGAACAAAGAGTTCAACAAGAATTAGAAGAAAATCCAGCTTTGGAAGAGGAAAATTGTTCAGATTTAGAAGAATATTCAGAGGTATTAGAAGAAGAAAACAAGATAGATGTAACAGAAGATCAAAAAAATCAATCTTTAGATAATATCATAGATGAATATTTCAGTGATGACGAAATAGAAGATTTCCAAATCAATAACCAAAAAAATTATAGTATGAAAAAACACATTCCAATTATATCTGGAATTTCTTTTCAAGAATATTTAAAAAATCAATTACATACATTTCGTTTAAATGAAAAAGATTTATTAATTGCTGATTTTATATTAGGAAACATAGATGATGATGGTTATATTAGAAGAAAAATTACATCTATAGCGGATGACATTTTTTTAATACTTGGAAAATCTGTATCTACAGAAAAAGTAGAAAAATTGCTTGTAAATTACATTCAAAAATTAGATCCTATAGGTGTAGGATCCAGAAATCTACAAGAATGTTTACTCATTCAATTAGAGAAAAAAAAAATTAATCAAGAAGTTATTTTATCAAAAAAAATTATACAAGATCATTTTGAATTTTTTATAAAAAAACATTATCAAAAATTGCAAAACAAGTTGGGAATAACAAAAAAAAGTTTACGAAAAATTCTTGATCAAATAAGAAAATTAAATCCTAAACCAGGAAAAATTTATTCTGATAATACTAAAAATTTGAATCATATTATTCCGGATTTTAATATTTCTGTTTCAGATGAAAAATTAGAACTGACTTTAAATCAAAAAAACATACCAAAATTGAAAATATCCTCTTTATATTTAGATATGTTGAAATCTTATCAATCAGAAAAAAATATAAAGGAAAATGAAGGAACCATTGTATTTTTAAAAAAAAAAATAAATTCAGCAAAATGGTTTGTAGATGCAATTAAACAACGTAAAAATACACTTATGCTAACAATGAATGCTATTATGGATTATCAAAAAGAATATTTTTTAACGGGAGATCCCGTTAAAATAAAACCTATGATTTTAAAAAATATTTCTCAAAAAATTGGAGTAGGAATTTCTACTGTTTCTCGTGTAGCTAATAGTAAATATGTTAATACCCCATATGGAACTTTTTTAATCAAAAGTTTTTTTTCTGAAAAAATGATGAATCAAGAAGGAAAAGAAATTTCCTCTATTGAAATCAAAAAACTTTTAAAAGAATTCATAGATAAAGAAAATAAAAAAAAACCTTTCACTGATGAAAAATTATCCAAAATACTTAGAAAAAAAGGTTATTTGGTAGCCAGAAGAACTATCGCAAAATATAGAGATCAAATGCATTTTCCTGTTGCAAGAATGCGAAAAGATTTATAATTCTTTTATCATTACAGTTTTCCAATTAGAAAATTCTTTTATAGATAATGGTGATAATTCTCTACCATATCCGGATTGTTTCACTCCTCCAAAAGGAAAACGTGGATCTGATTTTACTACTTCATTAATGAAAATCATCCCCGTATCTATTTTTCTTGATATTTTTTCCGCTTTTTCTAAATCTTTTGTCCAAATAGAGGCTCCAAGTCCATATGGTGTATTATTGACAATGTCAGGAATTATTTCTTCTTTATAAAAAGAAGAAATAATTCCTATTGGACCAAATATTTCTTCTTTCTTTACTACACAGTTTTCATTTTCTACCTTTAATAGAGAAGGAGAACAAAAATTACCATCTTTAGTAATTTCTAAACAGATTTCTCCTCCATTTAGAATAATATTCTTATATTGTTGATATAATTTTTCAGATAAATCATGACGAGAAATATAACCTATTTTAGTGGACTCATCGTATAAATTTCCTCTACGATATGTTTTCATTTCTTGTATTACTGCATCTATAAAATCATTCATGATAATTTTATCTACAATAAATCTTTTTGCAGAAATACATGTTTGTCCTGTGTTATTTAATCTAGATTCTGTAGCTATTTTTGCTATTTTTTCTATATTTTTTACATCTTTTAAAACTACAAAAGCATCATTTCCTCCTAATTCTAAAATAGATTTTTTAATATATTTTCCCGATAATGATCCTATTACACTACCCGCTAAAGTACTTCCTGTAAAAGTGACTCCTTGTATTGTAGGATGAGCTATCACCGATTCTATTTGATTCAGATCTATTAATAAAACCTGAAAAATTCCTTTAGGAAAATCGGATTCTAAAAATATCTTTTCTAAAATAAGAGAACATCCTGTTGTATTAATAGCTGGTTTGATAAGGATAACATTTCCTAATAATAAATTGGGAATAGTAGATCTAATCGTTTGCCATATGGGATAATTCCATGGCATAATTCCTAATATAGAACCGATAGATTCAAATTTTACATAAGAATTATGATATTCAGTATCAATTTTTTCTAAAAAAATAGATTCTTTTAATTCACAATAATGTTTACATAAATTAATGCTTTTGTTTACTTCAGTATAAGATTGAGTAATAGGTTTTCCCATTTCTTGAGTAATGGAGTAGGCTATAATATCTTTAGCTTTTTGTATGCAAGAACAAAATTTCATTAAACATTGAATTTTAGATTCAAAGGAATAATTTTTCCATTTTTGATATGCCTTATTAGCTTCAGATAATTTAAGATTAATATTTTTATTAGATAAATAATAATAAGTATTTAATACATTATTATCTACAGGATTAATGGTTTGAAACATTTCATTGTTTTTTTAATTTCGTCCCAAGCTAACAGAAATTTTGGAATTCAAAGCTATGGCATAAAATTTTATTTTTTTCAAAAATAAAAGCATTCCATTAGCTCTAATAGGAGATAAAAAAGTTTGAAATCCTATTTCATAAATAAAATTAGCATTAGAATAAATAATTTCAAAAGGAAAGAGACCGGAATATACTTGAATCATAAGAGCAGCCATTCCTCTAGGTAATAAAGCATCACTATCCGCTTCAAAAAAAATTCGTGTTCCATTCAATTTTGCCTTTAACCAAACTTTAGATTGACAACCATGAATTAATTTATCTTCAGACCTAAAATTGGTTGATTTTGTAGACAATTTTTTTCCTAAATCTATCAAATATTCATATTTTTCCTCCCAATCTTTAAGAATTTGAAATTCCTTTTTTATGATTTCTTCTTTTTGACGCAAAGTCATTCCTCAATTTTTAGATCAACCATGAAAATATACACTTTTCTTTTTTTTAATATTATGGATTGATTAATTTTAATCTAGCCATTTTCGCTGCTTTTGTCATATTATGAAGCGATATCAATACTTCCTTCCATTTTCTTGTTTTTAATCCACAATCTGGATTTACCCAAATATTTTTTATAGATATTTTTTTTGAAGCTTTTTCTATTAAGTCTAATATTTCTTCTACGGTAGGAATTCTTGGAGAATGAATATCATATACTCCTGGACCTATTTCATTAGGATAAGAAAAAACAGAAAAGGCTTCCAACAATTCCATTTTAGATCTAGAACTTTCCATCGTAATGACATCTGCATCCATATCTGCTATATGTTCAAATATATCATTAAATTCACTGTAACACATATGTGTATGAATTTGGGTTTCATCTTTGACTCCACTTGAAGAAAGACGAAAAGCCTTAATAGACCAATCAAAATAAGACTTCCAATATTTTTTTTTCAAAGGTAATCCTTCTCTAAGAGCAGGTTCATCAATTTGAATAATTTGAATTCCAGATTTTTCTAAGGACAAAACTTCTTCTCGTATAGCCCAAGCTATTTGATAAGCAGTATGAGAAATAGGTTGGTCATCTCTTACAAAAGACCATTGTAAAATTGTCACAGGTCCAGTCAGCATCCCTTTCATTAATTTTTTTGTTTGAGATTGGGCAAAACATATCCATTCAACGGTCATATCTCCAATACGACTAACATCTCCATAAATAATAGGAGGTTTAACACATCGGCTTCCATAACTTTGAACCCATCCATTTTCGGTAGAAAGTATTCCTTTTAATTTATCAGAAAAATATTCCACCATATCAGTTCTTTCAAATTCTCCATGAACTAGTACATCTAAATCTATTTCTTCTTGTTTTTTAATAACATCTACAATAAAATGTTTAATTTTTTCATCATATTTTTCTTGACTCAATTCTTTATTTCGAAATTTATTTCGAAAACTACGTATTTCTTTCGTCTGAGGAAAAGATCCTATAGTAGTAGTAGGAAACAAAGGAAGATGAAATTTTCTATTCTGCTTTTTTTGTCTAATATGAAAATGATTATTTCTTTGTATATCTTGTTCTGTTATCTTTGTTGCTTTTTCTTGAATTTTTTTATCATAAAAAATAGAGGATGACTTTTTTAATAAAGAAGAATTATTGAGTAAAATATTTTTATTTCCTTTTATAATTTTTTCTAAATCATTTAATTCATCAATTTTTTGTTTGGCAAAAGCCATTCTATTTTTGATATCTATATGAATGGAATTCTCAGATTCTATATCTAGAGGAACATGTAAAAGAGAACAATTAGGAGCAATCATTATTCTATCTTCTCCTATCAATTTAATCGATTTTTCTATTTTTTGAATAGAATTTTCATAATTGTTTTTCCATATATTCCTTCCATTAATCAGTCCCAGAGATAAAATCATTTTGGACTCTTTTGAAAAAAAAGAAAGTATTTTTTCCAACTGACTTGGATCTTCCACGAGATCTATATGTAAAGCTTGAACAGATATCTCTTGAAAAAGAGATATATTTTCTGACATGCCATCAAAATAAGAAGTTAACAGAATATTGATTCCATAACAAAATTTAGATATTTCCCCATAAGCATATTTAAAAACTTTTTTTTCTTTTTCAGACATATCTAAAACTAAAATAGGTTCATCTAATTGAATCCAATGAACCCCTTCATCTTTTAATTTTTGTATAATGTTTATATAAACGGGAACAAGGTTTTCGACTAAATCCATTCTATGAAAGGATTTTTCTTTTTCTTTTCCTAAAAATAAATAAGATATAGGTCCAATTAATACTGGTTTAATTTTTTTGATCGATTTTAATATATTTTTAGATTCCTCTAATTCATCAAAAATTTTATTCGAAAAAATAGAAAATTTTTGATTCTTATCAAATTCTGGAACAATATAATGATAATTAGTATTAAACCATTTTGTCATTTCCATCGCTTTGATATCCCATCCATTTTTTTGAAAACCTCTAGCCATAGAAAAATATAGATCAATATTATTATGAATCATTGGAATAGAAAAATAAGATTCCGAAATCACTCCTAATAATAAGGACATATCTAGAACATGATCATAAAAACTGAAATCATTGCATGGAATCAAATCTAAATCAGATTCTTCTTGAATTTTCCAATTTTCTTCTCTTATCCTTTTTCCTACTTCAAACAACGCACTAGAATCAATTTTTTTTGACCAATAAGCTTCACAAGCTTTTTTTAACTCTCTTTGTATCCCTATACGAGGATAACCCAAATTATGTTTCAGCATAAAATAACTTACTTTTATTATTTAAATTTTACTTTCATTCATATTGGTAATATATATCCATATACACATAGATATAAATAAAAAATCAACTAAATTAAATATCCAATAATTGATATAAATATTTTAATATTTTTTTGTCTAAAACAGAAAAATTTCTATTTCTTCTGTTCATCATAATTTCAGCAGTTTCACAAACTTGATGGAAAGATATTCTTTTCTTACTTTGAATTCCTCCCAAATAAAAAGAAGGAATATATCTAGGAGGAAATCCATATCCAAAAATACTATCACTAACACCTACAATTGTCGCTGTATTAAATTGAGTATTTATTGCTGATTTAGAATGATCCCCCATTATTACACCAAAAAATTGCAAATTGGTAGGAAAAAAATCTTTTTTTTCATAATTCCAAACTGTCACCTTTTTATAATCATTTCTTAAATTAGAAATATTGGTCCCTGCTCCTAAATTACACCACTCTCCCAAAATAGAATTTCCTAAAAAACCATCATGAACTTTATTAGAATAAGAAAAAATTACAGAATTAAAAATTTCTCCTCCTACTTTACAAAAAGGGGAAATAGTTGTCCCTCCATATATTTTTGATCCTATATTCAATATAGTGTTTTTTCCAATTGATACTGGACCTCTGATGACAGATCCTTCCATAATTTCAACTCCTTTTTCAATATATATAGGACCAAATTGAGCATTTAATACAACATTATTTGCTTTGATATCTTCTTCTAAAAAAATTTTATTCTTACAAAGAACATGATTCTTTCCCAACAAAGAATATGATTGTTTTCCTTTTGTAAAAAATATAAAATCTTTTTTTAGTATAGTTTCATTATTTGTAAATATCTCCCATGGATACTGAATATGAATAATTTGTTTTACATAAAATGTTTTTGTACACTTTTTGTACAAAGAAAAAATGTCTTTTTTGACTAAAAATTTTTTTTTGATAGCAATCATTTTTTCTTTAAAAAAAATGGTTTCGTTTTCTTTTAAAGAAAAAAGAATTTGAATTAATTCTTCATTAGGAAGGAATGAAGAATTAATGAACAACATATTTTCAAAATATGAATATTCTTTTTTGGAATATTTTTTTGAAAGAAATGGTTGTGTAATAATATCATACGCTGCTTTTCCAATGTACTTTTCCCATCTTTCTTTTATCGTAAAGAAACCCAATCGAATTTCTGATACAGGTCTAGTCAATGTTATAGGAAATAATGTTTCCCATTCTATACCATCATATAATATAAAATTCATATGAATCTATTTCTAGAATTTTTTATATTTTTCATACTTTTTCTTAAATTTTTCGGCTGGACCTGTTTTTCCTAAAAATCTTTTTTCTCCAGTAAAAAATGGATGTGAATAACTGGATATTTCCATTTTATATAATGGATAATCACTTCCATTTATGTGGATAGAATCTTTTGTTGTTACTGTAGATTTACAAATAATTATTTTTTCATTATTAATATCTTTAAAAACAACAGGTCTATAGTTTTTGGGATGTATTTTTTTATTCATATTTATTTTTTTTTGTTTGGAAAACGGTAAATCATTCCATTAATATTCATTCCAGCACCTAAGGAAGCCATAAGAATTGTATCTCCAGGTTTTATTTCATGAGGAGGCATTTTTCCTTTAAGAATCAAATCCAATAAAGTGGGAACAGTAGATACAGAAGAATTTCCAAATTTTTGGATTGTCATAGGCATCATTTTCGATAAACAATCCTTTTTTAAGGATGTATAATCATACAATTTCAATAATCTTTTTAAAATTTCATAATCCATTTTAGCATTAGCTTGATGAAGAAGAATTTTCTGAATATCATGAAGATGTAAATTAGCATGATCAAGCATATTTTTTAACATGTTTGGGACTTCTGTTAATGCATATTCATAAATTCTTCTTCCATTCATTCTAATATTAACTAAAGATTTCTTATAATTAGGATTTAAAGAAGGCCCATTCGTTAAATAATATAATTTTTCATTATTGTCACATTGAGTATCATAATGGATAATTCCATATCTTTCGTTTTCTTCTAAATATTCCATAGCAGATAAAACAGCCGCTCCTGCACCATCGGAAAAAATCATTGCATTTCTATCATGTGGATCTATGACTTGAGATAAGGTTTCAGAACTAGTAATTAATATGTTTTTAGCATATTTAGATCGTAAAAGTTGATCTGCTAAAATCATTCCTTCTATCCAACCTGTGCAACCAAAAATCATATCATATGGTCTACATCTTTTGTTTTTTATTTGAAGTTTATTTTTGATTTTAGCAGAGATAGAAGGGACAAAATCAGATTGATAAGAAATAGGATGAATATCTCCATAGTTATGAGCCGATATGATATAATCTATTTTTTCTTTACAAATTTTAGAATTTTTTAAGGCTTTTTCGGCCGCAATAGTCGCAATATCAGAATTAAATAATCCTTCATTTATATATCTTCTTTCCTCTATTTCTGTAATTTTTTGAAATTTATTAATGATTTCTTCATTAGATTTTTTAATTTTGAATCCTTTTTGATCATAAAATTTATGTTTCATAAAATGATCTCTTTTTATAATCTTATTTGGTAAATAATGCCCCGTTCCTGTAATGATTGATCGAATCATTTTAAAGAATAAATCAAAATTTAGTAATAAAGTAAAAAAATAAAATTCTTGAAACAAATTCAAAAACCATTATTTGGTCTTCATATTTTTTAATAAATTCCAAGAAATGAACAAAGTTTATCCTTCTTTAAAAGAAAAAAAATTGAACAACATGTTTGATCATATTGCTCAAAAATACGATTTAATCAATCATATACTATCTTTTGGAATAGATTTTATATGGAGAAGAAAAGCTACTCATTTAGTATACAAATTTAGTGAAAAAAAAAATCTTAAAATATTAGATTTAGCTACTGGTACTGGAGATTTAGCTATATTACTAGCTCATAAATTCAAACATGCTTCTATTACGGGGGTAGATCCATCTGAGAAAATGCTGAAAATAGCAGAAAAAAAAATAAAAAAGATTTTTTTAGAAGAGAAAATTAAAACTATTCAAGGATATTCGCAATATATTCCGTTTCAAAATGATACTTTTGATATAGTAACTATTGCTTTCGGAATAAGAAACTTTCAATACATTCATTCCTCTATGAAAGAAATATATAGAATTTTAAAAACCTCAGGAATTTTAATGATTTTAGAATTTTCCACCCCTTCCAATTATTGGATAAAAAAAATTTATTATTTTTATTTACATCTTGTAAAAAAAATCGGAAATTTTATTTCAAAAAATCATTTTGCTTATAATTATTTAAAAGAATCTATATTCTCTTTTCCCTATTACAACCAAAAAATGAATAAATTATTAAAATATCATAAATTTGATCCAATTCATATACAAACACTAACTTTTGGAATCGTTTCCATTTACTTAGTCAAGAAAAAATAAATAAAAAAAATTTGAAACCCTTTAATTATTAATTAAAATATTTTTTCATAATGATAAAGTATTTATCTGGATATTTTACATCTGCTTTTCTTAAAAAAAGAATTAAGAGTATAGAATTTTTTATACGTTATCCAATAGAAATACAAAATGGATTAATCAATCATATGGTTTCATATGCAAAAAATACAGAATTTGGAAAAAAATATGGATTTCGTGACATCAAAAAATATCATCAATTTTCTGAAAGAATTCCTATATGTAAATATTCTGATTTACAATCTTCTATTCGAAGGATTCGTAAAGGAGAAAAAAACATATTATGGCCAGGAGAAGTAAAATGGTTTGCCAGATCTTCTGGAACTACTAATACAAAAAGCAAATACATTCCTGTTACAAAATCGTCTATGAATACATGTCATTATAAAGCAGGAAAAGATATGTTATCCATATATATTCATAATCATCCCAAAACAAAAATTTTTTTTGGAAAAGCTGTTCGTTTGGGTGGAAGTTATGAATTACATAAAAAATATAACACATTTTATGGTGATTTATCTTCTATCTTAATCAAAAATATGCCTTTTTGGGTTGAAAATATTTGTGTTCCTAGAAAAAAAATAGCCTTAATGAGTGAATGGGAAAAAAAATTAGAAAACATAGTCAAAGAAACGGGAAATAAAGACGTTAGAATTTTATTAGGTGTTTGTTCTTGGCTGTTGATTTTTTTGAAAAAGTTATTAAAAGAATTTGACAAAAAAAAAATAAACGAAATATGGCCTGATATAGAAGTTATATTTCATGGAGGGGTCAATTTAAAACCTTATATTCATCAATATCAAAAATTATTTGATAAATCTATAAATTTTTATAATATATACAGTGCATCAGAAGGTTTTTTTGCGATACAAGATCAAAAAAATGTTGAAGATCTTTTATTATTATTAAATCATGGTATATTTTACGAATTTATTCCCACAGAAGAAATAAATAATGAAAATCCTAAAATATTTTCTATTGATAAAGTAGAATTAAACAAAAATTATGCGCTTGTTATTTCTACTAATGCAGGATTATGGAGATATATAGTTGGAGATACTGTTAGGTTTACTAGTTTATCTCCTTATAGAATTTCCATTTCAGGAAGAACAACTCATTATATAAATTCTTTTGGGGAAGAATTAATTGTTGAAAATGCAGAAAAAGCATTACATAATGCTTGTATAAAAACAAATTCCGTTATTCATGAATATACGGCAGGGCCCGTCTATATGAATCAAAAACATTCTGGAGCTCATGAATGGATTATAGAATTTGAAAAACAACCGATAAACTTATGTAAATTTAGAAATATTTTGGATGATGAATTAAAATCTCTGAATTCAGATTACGAGATTAAACGATACAAAAATATCGTTCTAGGCCCTCCTATTATATCTATAGCCAGAAATGGTTTATTCTATGATTGGCTAAAAAAACATAAAAAATTAGGGGGACAAAACAAAGTCCCTCGTTTATCCAATGATAGAAGATATATTGATTCCATTCTTAAAATGGAAAAAAAAAGAGAATAGTTTCAAAAAAATATTTTTAACTTTATAGTTTTATTATGACAGTAGAAAAAAAAAAAGAAATATTTCAAAATTATGGAACATCTGTTTACGATACAGGTTCTTCCAATGCTCAGGTTGCTTTATTTACTTATCGTATCAATCATTTAAACAATCATCTCAAAAATAATAAAAAGGATTTTAACACAGAAAGAGCTTTAGTAAAAATGGTGGGAAAAAGAAAAAAATTGTTGAAATATATAGAAAAACGTGATCTCAATAATTACAAAAATATCATTAAACATTTAGGGTTAAGAAAATAAATAAACTATTTCTATCTATAGTTCTAGATCTAGAAAAGATAAAAATATGCCAGATATAGTAAAAGAAACCATATCTATGAAAGACGGGCGTACTATCATTATAGAAACAGGAAGATTGGCAAAACAAGCAGATGGAGCCGTTATAGTACGTGAAAAAAATACGATGCTTTTGGCAACTGTAGTCGTTTCCAAAGAAACAAAAAATGAGTCCCCTTTTTTACCTTTAACAGTAGATTATAGAGAAAAATATTCTGCTGGAGGAAAAATTCCTGGAGGGTTTATAAAAAGAGAAGGAAGACCTTCTGATGAAGAAATTTTAACAATGAGATTAGTTGATCGTGTTTTAAGACCAACATTTCCAGATTCTTTTAAAAAAGAAATACAAGTTATGATTTCGTTACTTTCATATGATAAAACGGTATTGCCAGATGGGTTAGCTGGATTAGCGGCTTCAACAGCTTTATCAGTAGCAGGAATTCCTTTTAATGGTCCTATATCAGAAATACGTATTATCCGTTTAAATGGAAAATTCATTATTAATCCTAGTTTAGATCAGTTAAAAAAATCGGATATAGATTTAATAGTCGGAGCTTCAAATCATTCTATTATTATGATAGAAGGAGAAATGAAGGAAATCAAAGAAAATGAATTTTTGGAAACTGTGATTACAGCTCATAAAGCTATAAAAACACAAATAGAAGCTCAAATCCGTTTAATCGATAAATTGTCAAATAAACAACGGATTTTTTTCTTTGATGATCAAGGATCTATAAATTCGTATCAAGAAAATAAAATATTAAAAAAAGAACTTTTTTTATTTTCATATGAAAAAATTGAAAAAATTTATCAAAACTTTATAAATAAAAAAACTAGATCTATTCAAGAAAAAATTGTACTAAACGAGTTTAAAAAAAATTTTTTAACAGAAGAAAAAATAGAGAAAAAAGAAGCGATTATTGATCAGTTCTTTGAAGAAATTAAAAAAAAAATAACTAGAAATTTAGTTCTAAAAAAAGGAGTCCGATTGGATGGTAGAACGAATAAACAAATCCGTTCAATATCTAGTTTTGTAAATTATTTACCTGGAGTACACGGTTCTGCTTTATTTTCAAGAGGAGAAACTCAATCTTTAACTACAGTTACATTAGGTTCATCCTTAGATGCTAACAAAATTGATAATGTTATTATGGAAAATCAAGAAAAATTCTATTTACATTACAATTTTCCCCCTTTTTCTACAGGAGAAATACGTTCTATAAGAGGAGTTTCTCGACGTGAAGTAGGTCATGGAAATTTAGCTCAACGTGCATTAAAAAATATTATACCCAATAATCCATATACAATTCGTGTTGTTTCGGATATCCTGGAATCAAATGGTTCGTCTTCTATGGCTACAGTTTGTGCTGCTAGTTTAGCATTAATGGATGCAGGAATTCCTATAGAAAATCCTGTTTCCGGAATTGCTATGGGATTATTTATGGAAAATGAAAAAAAAGTTATTATATCAGATATAATAGGAGAAGAAGATCATTTTGGAGATTTAGATTTCAAAATAACAGGAACTAAATGTGGAATGACAGCTTGTCAAATGGATGTAAAAACCATGATAGGAGTCACATACGATCTTTTGAATCAAATTTTAATACAAGCTCTAGAAGGGCGTATTTTTATTTTAAAAAAAATGTTGGAAACTTTGCCTAGATATAGGAAAAAAATGAAACCTCATGCTCCCAAAATATATACTCTTAATATTCCAAAAGATTTTATAGGTTCAGTTATAGGTCCAGGTGGAAAAGTTATTCAAGAAATCCAATCATGTACCAATACAAATATTTTAATTGAAGAAAAAGGAAATTTGGGATACATTGAAATTTTAGGAAAAGATGATGAAAAAATAAAAAAAGCAATCAATAGGATTCAACAAATTGCTTTTGTTCCTGAATTAGGAAAAGTTTATCAAGCAAAAGTTAAATCTATAAAAGATTTTGGGGCTTTTGTTGAAATATCTAAAGGAGTTGAAGGGTTGCTGCATATTTCGGAAATCGGATGGAAAAGATTGAATAAGATAGAAGAAGAGTTTCATGTGGGAGATATTATTGACGTTAAATTTATGGGAATAGATGAAAAAAATAAAAAAATGAAACTCTCTAGAAAAGTCCTTTTACCCCGTCCTGGAAAAAAAAATGAATAAAAAGAAAAAAAATATGAGACAACTTAAAATTACTAAACAAGTCACAAATCGTGAATCTGAATCGTTGGATAAATATCTTCATGAAATAGGGAAAATTCCATTATTAACTCCAGAAGAAGAAGTAGAATACGCTCGTAGAGCAAGAAAAGGGGATGCTACTGCTATAGATAAACTTATCAATGCAAATTTACGTTTTGTTGTTTCTGTTGCTAAACAATATCAAAATCAAGGATTAAGTTTATGTGATTTAATTAATGAAGGAAATTTAGGTTTAATAAAAGGAATATTACGTTTTGATGAAACAAGAGGTTTTAAATGTATTTCTTATGTTGTATGGTGGATTAGACAAGCAATTTTACAAGCTATTGCTGAACAATCACGTTCTATTAGACAACCTACAAATAAATTAGCTCTTTTAAACAAAATACTAAAAACTCTTGCTCAATTAGAACAAGAATTGCAAAGAACTCCTTCTGCGAGAGAAATAGCAGAATATTTAAATATGAATGAAAAAGATGTTGAAGAGTCTATAAAAAACTCAGGAAGACATGTTTCAATGGATGCTCCATTGGTAGAAGGAGAAGATTCAAATTTATATGACTTAGTTCGATCTGATGAATCTCCTCGTCCAGATGAACATTTGGAAAAAGAATCTTTACGTAAAGATATAAAAAGAATTTTAGAAACTTTAAGTGAAAGAGAACGTCGTGTAATTATTTTACATTTTGGATTAAATGGATCCCCTCCCATGACTTTAGAAGAAGTAGGTCAATCTTGTGATTTAACAAGAGAACGAGTCAGACAAATTGAAAGTATAGCTTTAAAAAGACTCAAACATTCTTCTAGAAGTAAAATATTAAAACCTTATTTAGGATAAAAAAAAATGCGACCTCGAAGGGATTCGAACCCATAACCTTCTGATCCGTAGTCAGATGCTCTATCCAAATTAAGCTACGAGGCCAATATAACTAAATATACTAACTAAATCATGATTGAACAATTTTCAAGAATTTTTTCAGTTCCATAGATGAAGAACCTACAAGTCCTCCATCTATATCCTTTTGATAAAAAAGATCTTTTGCGTTAAAATCATTGATACTTCCTCCATATAAAATAGGTATTCGATTAGAGATCCTTTCTCCATATTTTTCTAAAAGTAAAGAACGAATAAATTCATGCATTGTCTGAGCTTGTTCAAATGTAGCTGTTTTTCCTGTTCCAATAGCCCATATTGGTTCATATGCTATATAAAAAGATTTTATTTCATCTGATGAACAATCAAAAACAGTTTTTTTTAATTGATCTTTAATAATTTCAAATTGTTGATCATTGGATCTTTCCAAATAGGATTCTCCCACACAAAAAATAATATTTAAACCATATTTTAATGCTATTTTTATCTTTTTTAATAAAACATTATTCTTTTCAAAGAAAAATTCTCTACGTTCACTATGTCCTAGTATCACTTTTTGGACTCCTATCGATTTTAACATAGAAGCTGATACTTCTCCTGTATAAGGCCCTTTCTCCTTTTGATGAATATTTTGAGCTGCAATATTTAAAGTTGTTCCTTGTGAAATTTGATTTGAAATATGTAAAAAAGGAAAAGAGGGAGCTATAATAATTTCTTTATTATGATTGATTTTTTTCTCAAAAACAATTTTTAAAAAATTTCTAATAAAAGAAGTCGTTTCGTGAAAGTCATAATTCATTTTCCAGTTTGCAATAACAACCTTTTTTCTCATTTTTTTGAAAATATTTTTAAATGTAAATATAAAAAATTGTATTTTCTAAATTAAAAATTTTGTCTTAATAAAAAAATGATTTGGACTAGTATTTTAAAACAGAATTTTTCTAATTCTTTGAATAAAATTTTTTCTTTCTTTTTTTTTAAGAATAAAATATTTTCCAAAACATTCTTTATAGAAAATTGGATAAAAGTTTTATCCATACAATCTATATAATTTTTTATTTTCTTCAATTTTTTATTATAAATCAAAATCACATCATTGTTTGATACTTTTTTATGAAAATGCGATGTAGAATAAATTTCCAATTTTATTAATATGATTATTAAATAATTTACAATATCTATATATGTATCTGTTATTTTTTCCTCTTTAATTTTTTGATATCCTTTTGATTGAATATTTTTTATACGGACTATTTTCATCAAAATTTGATCTATTATAGAATAATTATGAAAAAAAACCCATGAAATTCCATAATCTTTTAATTTTTCTAAAAAAAGTTTTCTACATTTATGAATAATCAAGTCATCAGTAGATGAAAAATTCATGTTATTTAATTTTATAACAAATTACTAAATAAATAGTTTTTTCAATGATAATTAATTGTGCAGGCACTTTATTACATTTAAAAGAACCAAAAATAATGGGTATTGTAAATTTAACTCCTGACTCTTTTTATGATGGAGGGAAATTTTGTTCTGAATATAGTATATTACAACATATAGAAACTTTATTAAATGAAGGTTCTGATTTTATAGATATTGGAGGTTGTTCCACACGACCAGGATCAAAATTGATAACGGAAAAAGAAGAAATAAAAAGAGTCATAAAACCTATTCGTACCATCATAAAAAATTTTAAAAATATTAGAATATCTATAGATACTTTTCGAAGCGAAGTAGCTAGAATAGCAGTGGAAGAAGGGGCTGTAATGATAAATGATATATCAGGAGGAAAATTGGATAAAAATATGTTTCCTTTGTTAGGAAAACTTAAAATTCCATATATACTAAATCATATGAAAGGAATCCCTGAAAATATGCAGAAAAATCCATACTATCATGAAAATATAATAACAGAAATAAATAATTTTTTTTCTGAAAAAATTTACTATTTAAAACAACATAGAATTCATGACATTATTTTAGATCCTGGATTTGGTTTTGGAAAAACACTAGAACAAAATTTTCAATTGTTAAAACACTTATTTTTATTAGGGTTTCAAGATTATCCAATTTTAGTTGGCGTTTCTAGAAAATCTATGATCAAATTTATTTTAAAAACTTCTTATAAAGAATCACTAAATGCAACTTCTATTATTCATACTATAGCACTTTTAAATGGATCTAAATTTTTACGTGTGCATGATGTAAAAGAAGCTGTAGAATGCATTAAATTAATACAATATTATAGAAAAATTTTATAATTCACTAATACTTGTATTATTTTTGTGTTTGTTGTTAGGTTTTTTTTTCATTATTTCATTTATTGAAAATTTCTTTTGTTGATATTTTAGATATTTTTTTAGTAACCATTATTCTATTTCAAGTATATAGATTGGTTTACAAAACTGCTGCTTTAAATATTTTTTACGGTATCATTGCTACTTTTATTTTCTGGAAAGTAGTAGAAATTTATAAAATGAAACTTCTTAGCATAGTTATAAGTGCTTTTTTTAAAGGAGGTTTTTTAGCTTTAATCATTGTATTTCAACCAGAAATTAGAAAATTTCTACTTATAGTCGGAAGTAAAATTTTTTTTAAAAAATTTATATTTTCTATCTTTAAAAAATCAGGAGTATCAATTAAAACTGAAACAATAGATAGCATTGTAAATGCTTGTGCTATTTTTTCAGGAGACAAAACAGGTGTTCTAATTGTTATTCAATTACATCAAGATTTAAAAGAATTCATCCAAAATGGAGACGAAATGGATGCGAAAGTGAATATTTCTATCTTAGAAAGCATTTTCTACAAAAATAGTCCATTACATGATGGAGCTGTAGTTATTATAGAAAATAAAATCATAAAAACAAGAGCCATTCTTCCTGTTTCCTACAATAAAGAAATTCCATCTCGTTTAGGATTAAGACATAGAGCTGCCATTGGTTTATCTGAAAAGACGGATGCTATATGCCTTGTAATATCCGAAGAAACAGGTTATATTTCTTACATAAAAGATCAAAAAAGAACTGTCATCACTAATATTAATAATTTAAAAATGAAACTTGAAGAAGATTTACTTTAATTATTTATTAAAATATATTAATATGATTTTTTATGAATATTCAAAATTTATATCAATTATATTCTATTTCTTCTGGTATAGAAATAAACAGTAAAAAAGTGAAAAAAGGATCTATTTTTATAGCTTTAAAAGGAAAAAATTTTGATGGAAATCAATTTGCAGATGAAGCCATTTCAAATGGAGCGATCCTAGCTATAGTAGATAACAAAAGATCTGTTTTTTCCAAAAAAAAAATTATTTCTGTGAAAAATACATTATATTTTCTACATGAACTAGCAATGTATCATAGATATGAATTACATCACATTCCTATTATAGTTATCACTGGAAGTAATGGAAAAACAACGACAAAAGAACTTACTGTAGCTATTCTTTCTAAGAAATATAAAAAAGTTCATTACACAAAAAATAATTTTAATAATCATATAGGAATTCCATTAACTATACTTTCCATGCCTATGGATACACAAATATCTGTAATGGAAATTGGGGCAAATCATGAAAAAGAAATAGAAAAAATGTGTTCTATTATTAATCCAGATTATGGATATATAACCAATTTTGGAAAAGCTCATTTAGAAGGATTTAAAAGTATAGAAGGAATCATACGAAGCAAATTAGAGTTATATGATTTTTTAAAAAAAAATAAAAAAGTAGTATTTATTAATGGAGATGATCCTATTCAATTGTCTAATAGTACGGAAATGAATCGATATATATTTTCAGGAATAAAAAAAAAAAATTCGGATATCAATGTTCAATATTTATGGAAAAAAAATAGTATAAAATCTTCTTTATCCATTCAAAATATAGAAATTGTTTCTTCTTTAATAGGAGATTACAATTTATATAATATCGCTTCTGCTATCTCTATTGGAACATATTTCAAAATTTCTTTAAAAAAAATAAAAGAAGCAGTAGAAGAATATGTTCCTAATAATTATCGTTCTCAAATTTTGACGAAAAATAATGTCAAAATTATTATAGATTGTTATAACGCAAATCCGACTAGCATGATAGAAGCTCTTACCTTTTTTAACAAAATACAAGGAAAAAAAATCGTGATATTAGGAGATATGTTAGAATTAGGATTATTTTCTCATAATGAACATGAAAAAATTATTTATTTTATAAAAAAAAGCAGCATTCACATTGCTTTTCTAATTGGAAATATTTTTTTTAATACCCAAGAAACTTCATATAAAATAAAAAAATTTATGGAAAAAGAATTTTTTGTTGAATGGATTAAAAAATACTCTATTCAAAAAACGGATTATATTCTGATTAAAGGATCTAGAAGGATTGCATTAGAAAGCATTATTGATTTAATTTAAATTCTTTTTCTTTCTTTGTTTATTGAATCTTAAAGATTAAATTTGTATGTGATGATTTCATAAAATTCTTATTAATGAAAGAAATTACCACAAAAACCTATATCAAGTGGTTCAAAGACATGTCTTTTTGGAGAAAATTTGAGGACAAATGTCGTTCCCTATACTTAAAACAAAAAATTAGAGGATTTTTGCATTTGTATAATGGACAAGAAGCGGTTCCTGCTGGATTAACCCATGCAATGGATTTGTCTAAAGACAAAATTATAACCGCTTACAGATGCCATATTTTTCCTATTTCTATGGGAGTAGATCCAAAAAAAGTAATGGCAGAACTTTTAGGAAAAAAAACAGGGACTTCTCATGGAATGGGGGGGTCTATGCATATTTTTAGCAGAAAATATCGTTTTTATGGGGGACATGGAATTGTAGGGGGACAAATTCCATTAGGGGCTGGAATTGCTTTTGCTGATAAGTATTTTAATAGAGATGCGGTTACTTTAACTATTATGGGAGATGGCGCTGTAAGGCAAGGATCTTTGCATGAAACATTTAATATGTCTATGATATGGAAACTTCCTGTTGTCTTTATATGTGAGAATAATAAATATGCTATGGGAACTTCTGTAAAAAGAAGCAGTTCTATAAAAGAAATTTATAAAATAGGAAAGGCATATGGTATGCCTTCTTATCCTGTGGATGGAATGGATCCAGAAAAAATAGCAAAAGCGGCTTATTCTGCTATAGAAAGAGCTAGAAAAGGAGAAGGGTCAACTTTTTTAGATATGAAAACATATAGATATAGAGGACATTCTATGTCTGATTCTGAGTTATATCGTAATAAAGAGGAAGTGAATTTGTATAAAAAAAAAGATCCTATTTTAAAATTAAGAAATACGATCATACAGAATAAATGGGAAACTATAGAAAATTTAAATACAATAGAAAATGAAGTAAAAAAAAAGGTAGAATCCTGTGTTGAATTTGCAGAAAAATCAGGTTTACCTTCTTTAGAAGAAATGTATAATGTTGTTTATCATGAAAAAAATTATCCTTTTCTAGATAAAGTTTTACCTTCATAAAATAAAATAAAAATAATGGCAGAAATAATATCCATGCCTCAGTTAAGTGATACCATGAAAGAGGGGACTGTAATCAAATGGAATAAAAAAATAGGAGATAAAGTTTCAGAAGGTGATATTTTAGCTGAAATAGAAACCGATAAAGCTACTCAAGATTTTGAAACAGATGTTAATGGTGTCTTACTTTTTATTGGAGTCCCGGAAGGGGAAACTGCACGTGTCAATGACGTATTAGCTATTATAGGAAATGAAGGGGAAAATATCAGTCATATTATCTCGGAAATACAATCTAAAACTAAAAAACAAGAACAAAAAAATCAAGAAGTAAAAAAGAAAAACGAAAAAATCTTTATTTCTCCTATAGCAAAAAAAATGGCTAAAAAAATAGGAATTCCTATAGAGGGGATCAAGGGGAGTGGAGATAATGGAAGAATCATTAAAAGAGATATAGAATTTTACAAAAAAACCAATTTAAATCTAATAAAGGAAAGGAAAAATGAAAAAACCGTTAAAATTATTCATTCTTCTATAAGAAAAAAAATAGCGGAACATTTAACTTATTCCAAGTTCTCTGCTCCACATTATTATTTATTTAGTGAAATTAATGTGGATAAATTAATTGAATTTAGAAAAAATTTAAATAATAAACTTTCTTCAGAAGAAAAAATATCATTTAATGATATTATTATAAAAGCAGTGGCTCAATCTTTGAAAAAACATCCTGATATGAATGTATCATGGGACGATGAAAAAGTCATAATGCATTCCAGAATTCATATTGGAGTAGCTGTATCTATTAAAGACGGATTGATAGTTCCTGTTATTAAAAATGCAGATCAAAAATCATTATTAGAAATTTCCAAAGAAATGAAAGATAAAGCTTCACGTTCAAAATCAAAAAAAATACAACCAGAAGAAATAGAAAATAGTACTTTCACAGTTTCAAATTTAGGAATGTATGGAATCGAATCTTTTACTTCTATTATTAACACTCCTAATACATCCATATTATCTGTAGGATCTATTACGATACGTCCAATCGTTAAAAATTATAAAATTGAAATAGGAAATGTCATGAAAATTACATTATCTTGTGATCATAGAATTATAGACGGAGCTAAAGGAAGTGAATATATTTATTCCCTTAGAAATTTTTTAGAAGATCCTATTACCATTTTATTTTAATTTATTTATTTTTTTTATCCATGATAAAAAAATGGGAAATATAAATATTGAAAAAGTTAATAAAGAAAATATTTTTTCTGAAAAAAAAAATAAAAATAAATCAGGAACATATTTTTTTGAAAAAAAAATAAGCTTGATTCCGAGAATAATGATTACAAGAAAAGCAGAATGTTTTAATTCTGGAATTTTATCCATTAATTGAACAAAAAATTGTGCAATCAATCTCATGGAAAGAATTCCTATACATACACCTAAAAAAATTAATATCAAGTTTTCTGATAAAGCAACAGAAGCAAAAATATTATCAATGGAAAAAGCTAAATCCATTATTTCTATAATGAAAATGATTTTCCAAAAAGAGTCTTGTTTTTTTTCATTTTTTAAATGAAAAGAATTTTTTTTCATAAAAAAATGTTTCAATCCTACAACAATCAAGTATATTCCTCCTAATGGTTTTAACCACCATATTTTTATTAATATGGAAGCAAATAATAGACACAAACCTCTAAAAAAATAAGCACCAATAATTCCATATTTTATAGCTCTTTTTCTATCTTTTTTTTTAAGATTTAGAATTATAGAAGCTAATATAGCTGCATTATCTATAGATAAAATACTTTCTATTAAAAACAAGTTTCCTATAATAGAAAGAGATAAAAGAGGATGATGAATGATTTCTGCAATGCTTTTCTCTATATTCATTTTTTTTTAAAAGCTTTGTTGCAGAGATATGAACTTACTATAAGTTCCTTTTTTTGAAATTAAAGTATCGTGTTTTCCTTGTTCTATAATTTTTCCTTTTTCTAACACAATAATATGATCTGCATTTTGTATAATGGAAGAAGATAATTTATGTACTATTACAAGAGTTGTTCTATTTTTCATTATTTTATTTAAAGCTTTTTGAACCAAAATTTCTGATTCGGTATCTAAGGAAGAAGTTGCTTCATCTAAAATCATAATTGGAGGATCTTTAAATACAGCTCGAGCTATATTTATTCTTTGTTTCTGACCTAAAGATAATTTATTTCCGTTATACCCTATAATTGTATCATATCCTTTTGGAAGGTTTTCTATAAAACAATGTGCATTAGCAATTTTAGCCGCTTTTATGACAGAATTTATAGATATTTTTTTTTCTACTCCTAATGTTATATTGTTAAAAACAGAATCATTAAAAAGAACCGGTTCTTGAGTAACAATTCCCAATAGCTTTCTATAATCTTGAATTTTTAAATATTTAATATTAGTTCCATCTACAGTAATCTTTCCAGATGTTACATCATAAAAATTAGCCAATAAATTGGCTATGGTAGATTTTCCACTACCAGATCTACCCACTAAAACTACAGTTTTTCCTTTTTTTAAAGAAAAATTTAAATTTTGAATCAATATAAATTTGTTGTAAGTAAATGATACATCCCGAAATAAAATTTCATTTTCAAAATGAAAAATAGATTTATATCTCATTGTTTCATTTGAAACACATTTTGTATTTAATATTTCTACAATACGTTCTGCAGCTGCTCTTCCTTTTTGAATATTGGAGATAGAATTAACTAAACTTTTCGCTGGATTAATAATTTGAAAAAATAGTCCTATAAAAGAAAAAAGTATTTCTGGTTTCATTTCTTTGTTTTCCAAAAACAGTTTTCCTCCGTACCAAATAATTAAAATCATGGTAATAGAACCGAAAAATTCGCTCATAGGAGAAGCTAATTCTTTTTTTCTATTAACACGAGCAGAAAGGATTTTTTGATATTCAGATATTCGTTCAAAATTTTTTTGCATTTGATTTTCAGCATTGAAAATATTTATAATCTTAGTAGAATTTAAAGTTTCTTCTATAACAGAAAATAATTTTCCTAATTGATTTTGAGCTCCTTTTGCATCTTTTTTTAAACTATTTCCTATAATAGATAAAAAAATACCCATTAAAGGAAGTAATAGAAAAGCAAATAAAGTCAACTGATAACTCATTAAAAATAAAGTCAATAAATGAAAGAAAACCATAATGGGAGAACTAATCAAATTAGCCAAAGAACTCACAATAGAGACCTCGATTTCATTCACATCATTAGATAATCTAGACATTAAATCTCCATTTCTTGTATTTGAAAAGAAAACTATAGGTAATGAAAGTATTTTTTTGTGAAAATCGTTTCGAATATTTCGAACTATAGAAGTTTTTATTCCTATTAAAAAATATTCTGCTAAATATCGAAAAATGTTTCGAATTAAAAAAATGAAAATAATAAATATGCAAAATATAGCTAAAGTATTGATTTTTCCATACTTATATGATAATATTTTGATATAATCATGAAAATATTTGAAAATAAAATTAAAAGATACATTAAAAGAATTAAAAAATGTTGTTTTATTTTTATCTTGAGAAGATTCAAATAAAATACTTAATACAGGTGAAATAGATATTATGGATATAACTGAAAATAAAGAATATAAAAAATTACATGATATGTTAATGATATAATGATATTTATATGGCTTTGAATAAGCTAAAATTTTTTCAAGTGCATTCATCTAATTTTCTTAATCCCAATCTAATACAATAAAGATAGTTATAAAAATTTTTTAATCTGTTAAGAAAAGAATAATTTCACATATAAATTTTTATGTTATTTTATGCAAATCGATAGGAAAATAAAATGCGTGTAAGAAACTTTTTTATAATTTTTATAACCATAATACTAACTACAATTTGTTTATATTACATATCATATGATATATATAAAAATAAGAAAAAGACTTTAAATCTAGGATTGGATTTGAAAGGAGGAATTAGTATGATTTTAGATATTTCTGAAAAAGATTTATTAAAAAAATTTACTGAAAACTCAAAAAATTTTATTTTTTTAAAAGCATTAGAAAATGCAGATAAGAAAAAAAAAGAAGATCCAAATGTAGATTATTTATCCTTTTTCATCCATTCCTTTAATCAAGAAACCAAAAATCAAAAATTAAATCTCAGTTTATCTTCTCCAATTTTATTTGGAAACCAATCGAATATTGAAAATATTGATTCTAATAGTTCTGATTCTGAAATAGAAAGGTTTTTAAGAAAAAAAATAGAATCATCTATAATTTCTATTCAAAATATTTTAAGATCCAGAATAGATAGATTTGGAATCATACAACCCAATATTCAACGAATAAAAAATTCTAATCGAATTTTAATAGAATTGTCTGGTATAAAAAATATAGATAGAATCAAAAACATTTTAGAAAAAAAAGCGGAATTACATTTTTTGGAAACTTATAGTTTTCAAGAAATTATTTCATATTTTAATGCAATAAATAAGTTATATGAAAAGAAACATTATGAAATAAAAAAATCTTTTATAGATTTGTTGAATATTCCTCTTATTCAGTCTTCAAATTCAGTCGGATTAGTTCATATCAAATATAAAAAAATCATTTCCGATTTTTTAAATTCTTCAGAAGCTATAAATTTTTTACCGTATCATTTACATAATGTAAAATTTTTGTGGGGTACAAAAAATTTAGATAATTTTTTTCAATTATTCGCTATAAAAATAAATGATGAAGGAATATCTTCTTCTTTGAATGGAGATATGGTAACCCATGCTTACAAATCTTTTGGTCCTTTAAATGAAATGTCTATAAATATAAAAATGAATCAAGAAGGAACTAAAAAATGGAAAATATTTACAGAAAAAAATATGGGAAAAAGTATTGCAATCGTACTTGATAATTTGGTTTATACAGTTCCTGTAGTACAATCAGTCATCCCAAATGGGATATCTCAAATATATGGACATTTTTCAGTACAAGAATCTAATGATTTAATTAATGTATTAAATACAGGAAAATTGCCTACCTCTGTAAGAATTATTCAAACTAACATAATAGGTCCTTATTTAGGAAATAAATCTATTCAAAGAGGAATTCTATCTTTTTTTATAGCTTTATTTTTTATATTTATTTGGATGTTCTTTTATTATTCAATTCCGGGATTATATGCTGATGTCGTCTTATTTTTTAATATAATATTCATTTTTGGTATTCTCATTTCTATGAATACAGTACTGACTTTTCCTGGTATTGCAGGAATTATACTAACATTAGCAATGTCCATGGATGCGAATATTCTTATTTATGAACAAATAAAAGAAAATATCAAAAATAAAGTGAACAGATTAACAACATCTATTAATAATAGTTACACATTACAAGGTGCTTTATCTTCTATTATAGATGGACAAATCACGACTTTATTATGTGGAATCATTTTATTTTATTTCGGAATAGGACCAATACGAGGATTTGCTACAACCTTAATTATTGGAATTATGGTATCTATGTTTACCTCTATTTGTTTAGGAAGATTATTTTTGGAATGGCATTTAAAGAAATATAAAAAAATTTCTTTTCGAAGGAAAATATTCATTTTTGTTTTGGATAATATTCAAAATGTAAAATATGATTTTTTATCCAAAAGAAAATGGAGTTATATCATTTCTTGTATTCTTATAATTGCTAGTATACTTTCTTTTTTCTTAAAAGGATTCAATATGGGATTAGACTTTGTTGGAGGTCGTTCTTATGTCATTCTTTTTGATCGTAAAATAATTCCTGAAAAAATTTCTGAAATTTTATCAAAAACATTTATAGAAAATGGAAAACCTTCCTTTCCTAGGATACAAACATTCGGAGATGAAAATCAACTCAAAATTGTCACAAAATATAAAATATGGGAAGAAAATAACCAAATAGACGAAATAATTTTAAAAAAAATGTTTTTTGCTTTAAAAACTTATTTTCCTATAAAATTCGAGGACTTTAAAAATATAAAAAAAAATAAATCATTAGGTATTTTATCTATGGAAAAAGTAGGACCTATAGTAGCTAAAGATATGATTCATAAAGCTTTTATTTCTATTATAGTTTCTTTAATAGGTATTTTTACATACATTTTTATAAGATTCAAAAAATGGCAATTTGGATTAGGTGCAATAATCTCTTTAATTCATGATTCAATTATCGTACTTGGAATATTTTCTTTTTTTCACGGAAAATTTCCTGTTTTAGAAATAGACCAAACTTTTATAGCTGCTTTATTAACAATTATAGGTTATTCTATTAATGATACCGTAATAGTTTATGATAAAATTCGAAAAATTTCAAAAAAAACATCGTTTCTAATGAAAGAAACCATTAATCAAGGAATTTGCGATTCTCTTACTAGAACTATCAATACTTCTTTGATCACTTTATTAGTAATTTCTATTATTTTTTTATTTGGAGGAAAAATTCTTCATAGTTTCATGTTAGCTTTATTTATTGGAATCAGTGTTGGAACTTATTCCTCCATATTTATAGCCCCATCCATAATATATGATTGTTTTAAACAAAATATAAAAAAATGAAAAATTTTTTATTTATTAGTATAGAAGAAAGTTTTTTTATCATTTTTATAGCCATATTAGTTTTCGGTCCTAAAAAAATCCCAGAAATAGCTCGTGGATTAGGAGAAGGAATCCGATACTTAAAAAATGCAAAAACAAAAATTAAAAATGAAATTATTCAACATAATATTGATCAATCTTTTCTAAAAAAGAAAAAAATTTTTGATCATGAAAAAAAAGGAAAAAAAGACATACCTCCTTATTCTATCAAACGAAATAATTAATTTTTTCTATAATCTTTGATGTTAGATTTTTCAACTAACACATCTCCTATTTTTTCTAAAATATTTTTTCTTAAGTTAGCATTTAAAGATTCTATTTCGGAAGAAAAATAAGAAAGCTTTTTATATGTATTAAAACGTTTTAATGGTCTTATAAAAAAAATACCCCTTTCTCCTAATATTGGTTTAGAAGTTTCATATAATTTTGAGGAAAAAGCATATCCTACTACTTTAGGTTCTTCGTAATTATCTACCATAGACTGATAAAAATTGATTTTATAAGATTTATTGATTTTTTTTCTGAAAAAATACGCTATTTTTTCTAAATTCATGTGTTTATTTTTTATTACATTCGATAAATAACGATTTATTTTTTTATTAATGAGGAAAGGAATAATATGATTTTTTATTTTTTCAATGGGATATCCTTTTTTTTGAATTTTAGATAAAAAAACCATGATATAATCTTTATTGAAAGTTTGAAAAATTTTTATATCTCCTTCTTTTCTATTTTTTTCATAAGACCAATTTATGATTTCTTTATCCAATTCGGTATTCAAATCGTGAATATTCCGTTGATGATTTTTTATTTCTCTTAAAAAGAGAGTTTCATATCTTTTTTTTCTTGCATTATTAATAAACGTATTCAGACTTGAGTTTTGATTTTCTTTCATAAATTGAACAATTTTTTGATAAAGGAGATCTTCCGTTTTTTTTGATGGAGTCAGGTTTTTGATTATTATAGAAAACTGATAAGCAGGTTTAATATCTTTTATATCGTCAATTCTAATAATATGGTATCCAAATTTAGTTTCAGTTAAACCTATTGTTCCTTTTTTATTTTTTAAAGAAAAAAAATCAAATGATTTTTTTCCCTTAAAGATTTCACTTTGTTCTTCATATTGAATCCATCCTAAATTTCCTTTATTTTTTTTTGTATTGATGACATCATCAGATTTTTCCATTACCAAAGAATTGAACTGTTTAGGATTCTTTACAAGAAGATCATATATCATTTTTGCTATTTTTTCAGCTTTCTTTTTAGTTCTATTATTGAAGAAACGGATAGACTCCTTATGAGAAATCAATATATGACTGCATAAAACGGAATTATATACCATTTTTTTTCCACTTAGTTTAGCCATAATGTATGTATTGTTCTCTTTAACAGGACCAAACATACTTCCAACTTGATTGTTGTTTTCTACAAAATGTTGCAAAACAATAGGAAGATTTTTTTTCAAATAAAAATTTGAATCAAAAGGTTTTTCAGATTGATTAGAAACGATTATAGAATTATGATTGGAAAATTTAAACTGATTAAATAATTTGTTTATTTTAAAATTCATATTTTTCTCATCATCCAATGATGGATGAGAACGGAAAAATACAAAACTCAGATTTCTTAAATTTTCTTTTTTATAAAGAAATTTATTTTTTTTAATAAAATCATAAATCTCATGACTTTTTATAATATTATATTCTTTTTTTATTTCTGAATAAGGAATAAATACATAATCAATTATAGAAAATGAATTTTTATCTCTATAATTTAATAGAGCTTCTATAAAAGAAGTATTTAATCCATACATCAACATTTCCACATATTTTTTGGAAAGAATTTTTTTTGGAATGCTCTTTTTTTCATAATCCCAAATATTTTTTTCTGCTTCTATTTGAGGAGTTAAATTTGAAGGAATTTTTTCTAAATTTTTTAAATATAATCTAAATTTATTGATATTCATTTTTCCTTTTTCATTTTGAAAATCAATAATTTTACTATATATTGATTGCTTTTCTATTGCTTTCCAAAAGTCTTCTTTTGTACTTTGTATTCCTAATTTTTTAGCTTGTTGATTCAATACTTTTTCATGAACTAATAATTTCCAAGCATCATTTTTCAAAAAATGATCAGGATCGTCTTCACGAAATCGTTTTAAAAATTGAAAATGGTCAAAATATTCTTTTAAAAAAATGTTTTCTTCATTTACTTTTCCAATAATAGTGGAATTTTCAGTAAAAAATTTTATCAAAATATTGGGATCTAATACAAAAAACAACAAAGATATGCTTATAAAAAATAAAACTAACCATGTATTTTTCCTTATTTTTTCTAAAAAACTCATTTTAAAAATTTCTTTTAAGAAAGATTTCTTCTATTTTATTTTTGGATACTTTTTTAATTTCAATATAAAAATTTTTATTGATGACAATTTTATCTCCATTTTTTGGAATATCTCCTGTATAAGTTACAATCAACCCGCCTAAAGTTTCATATTTATCAGATTTAGGAAGATTTAAGTTATATTTAGCATTAATAAAATCAATTTCTAAACGTGCAGAAAATAAAAATTCATGATCATTTAATTTATTATCCAGTAATAAATTTTCATCATGTTCATCCTTTATATCTCCAATAAATTCTTCTAAAATATCTTCTATAGTTATCATTCCTGCAGTTCCTCCATACTCATCTAAAACAATAGCAATACTTCTTTTTTTTTTAATTAAAAGATCCATAATTTCTTTAACGGGAGTTGTTACATAAACCAATTCTACTGATCTAATTATAGATTCAATATTTTTTGGTTTTTTCAATAATTCTAAATAATGAATATACCCTATAATGTTATCTATATTATTTTTATAAATTACTATTTTAGATAACCCACTTTCAGTAAAAATATTTCGAATACTATCTATAGAAGAAAACACTAAATTATAAGAAACTATTTCTTTTCTAGGAACCATACATTCTCGTGCTTTTTTTTCATAAAAATCCAGAGCTTTATGAAAAATTTCTATTTCAGATTCTACAATCTCTTTCTCTTTTACATTTCTTTCTATATTTTCTGACAAAAAACAAATCAAATCTTCTTTATCAAAAATTTTTTTTTTATCATTTTCTTCTTCTCCTAAAATTTTTAAAAAAACATTAGAAATACAAATAATAAAGTTTGTAATAGGAGAAAATATTTTATATATTACATATGCAGGGATGATCAATAAACTCAACAATTCATTTGAATACATACTAAATATTATTTTTGGAATAAATTCTCCAATAATCAAAATAATAGTAGCAGAAAAAACTGTTTCTAACAAAATCATCCATAAAGAATTGTCAAAAAATTCTTTTGGAAAAAGATACAAAAATAATTTTCCCATATAAATACCATATATCACTAAAGATATGGTATTGCCAATTAGCATTGTAGTGATGAATTTTTTAGAATTATTAATACTTTTTGCAAGAAGTTTTGAATGAAAAGATCCTTTTCTATTTTCTTTTTCTAATTCTATTTGAAATAAACTAGAAGAAATCAGAGCCATTTCCATTCCAGAAAAAAAAGCAGACAAAAGTATAGTGATAAAAACTATACTAATATGAAAAATTATATTATTTAATAGGAAAAGTCCCACTAATGTTTTTTAATCTAATTTTTTTTAAATCTTCAGAAGCTTCTATTCCATTCGTTGCATGCAGTATAATTTCATTTGAGTGAGATATGATTGTTGTATATTTTTTATTAAAAATTTTTTTTTTTCTCCTATCCCAAAATATTTCCTCAGTTTTCAAAAGATCTCCTTTATAATTCATAATTTTTATATTTCCTTTAATATGGTAAAATATTTTATAGATTGATTTTACCCAATCCGCACTAATATAAGTATATTGGTTCGTATTTTGATCATAAATAAATAAATTCAACCCATTCGGAAATAAAGTATAAAAAGCATATTCTTTAATAACGGGAGAATAAATGAAAAATTTTAAGAAACCTTTTTCTTTATAGAAAAGATTTGTTTTAAAAAATATGTTTTTAGGCACCTCTTTTCTATTTTTTTTTATTATAATAGGTTTTCTATTCACAACACAAGAAAATAGAACAAAACATGATAAAAAAATATAATAATGAAATTTATTACTGATTATTTTATTGTACTTTTGTTTTTATATTTTTTGGGTATCTTAGCTCAGTAGGTAGAGCAAAGGACTGAAAATCCTTGTGTCCCCGGTTCGATTCCGGGAGATACCACTTATCATCGCATACTTGTTACTTACTTCTTAGTTATTAGTATTCCTAATTCTCTTTTCACGGCTTCAGTAATATCCTCTCCTTTATTTACTAGAACTCCTTTTCCAGGACTGCAATCATCAACTCTCATAATATTTTTATCTTTATCTATTACTTTATGAATGGCTTTCTCTATTTTTGCGTATATAGGATTTAATAGTTTATTTTGCATTTTCGTTAAATCATCTGCCGCTGTTTTTTGATAGGCATGAGCTCTTGCCTGTAAAATTACTAGTTCTTTTTTAAGAATTGGATTTCTATTTTTTTGAAATTTTTCTACTTTTAGATGAAATTCTTTTGCTAATTTATCTAAAATATTTTCATGAATTTTACTAATTCTATTCAATTCTTTTTGAGCCGTAGAAAATTCTGGCATTTTTTCTATCAAAGCCATGCTATTAAGACAAACTATTTTATTATGATTATAACATTCCTTAGAATATAAAAAATGATCCCCGAATAAGAATAGAAATAATAGAAAATAAAAAATAGTATTTTTTTTCATATGTTTTTTTATGTTTTTATTCGTATTAAATTACAAATCTTTTCCTATTATAAAATGTGTTTTCCATTTTGATGTCCTTAACCCATGATGAACAATATCATGATCTATAGGATATCCAAAATCTATCCCTAAAAAACCGATTGGAGGAAAAAACAAACGAAATCCAAATCCAAAAGATTTATTTAGAATTAATGGATTAAATTTTTGATAAGAATCACTAATATTTCCTCCTTCCATAAAACAAGTTGTCCAAACTTTTAAAGTTGATAAATTCTTAATTAAATAACGAATCTCTAAAATAAGTTTATTATAAATTTTACCTCCATTGTTAAAAAGGAAATCTTTTGAAGAGTATCCTTTTAATGGAATATGATCAAGATCATAGAATTTTGATTCTAATAAATTACTATATCCTCCACCCATATAAAATTTTTGAAACGAAAATAATTCTTTTGAATCATTATATTGTCCTAAATAACCTAATTCTCCTCCTGTTTTCAATATCATATTATTCATAATTTTCCGATACCAAAAGAAAATAATTTTTAATTTAAAATATTCTATCCATTCCTTATGATTTTTAATCATTACGGAATATGGAAGAGTAAATACACTATTCAATTCCATATTTGATCCTTGAAATGGAAAAATCATGTCCGGCTTCGTTGAAAATCTTTGTAATGAAATTAAATAACTGAGGTTATTGATTTTCCGTTTTTGATCTAATTCAGAAGAATTTTCCTTTTTATAAATAAATGTTTCATAATCTATAGATGTTAAAATTTTAGAATACGGATCTAAAAAAACTAAAGACTTATTTAAATCAACAGAAATACCTATTTTTTTTAAAAATGACTTTTCTTCATGTGATATTTTAGTATCATTATGTAATACTTGATATAAGAAATCTAAATCCTCTTTGTTTTCTATTTTTTTTGTAGAATATTTGCTTTTCAAAGTAAGAGAAGTAGGATGGTTTTTTTCTATCCAAGGTTCTGTCAAAGAAAATCCATAAGATGTAAAATCTTTTCCTAATTGACTTTGAATAATTAATTTTTGTCCCTCTCCTTGAGGAATAGGATTCCTTAAATTACACTTAAGAATATTTCGAATAGAAAAATTTCCAAAATTTAACTTAAAATTTCCAATAATTTTTCTAAAATCTTTTCCTCCAAATCCTCCATGAAACTGAAATTCATTAGTATTTTTTTCTAAAACATGCCATTCTATGTCTATTAATCCATTTTTTTTGTTTGGTTTGATTTCATAATATATTTTTTCAAAAAGATTTAAATTCTCTAAATGTAATAAACTATATTTAATTTTATCAATAGAAAAAAGATCTCCCGGATATGTTTTTAATTCTCTTCTAATAACATGATCTTTAGTTATCGAATTCCCTAATATGACAACTTTGTTTATGTATACAGGTTGATTTTCTTTTATTTGAATTTCCAAATCTATTTTATTATCAAAAATTTTTTTTTCTATAAAAGTAATATCCACAAATAAATAGCCTAAATTTAAATAAGCATATAGAATACTATCAGGAAAAGAAGGATTTAAAATATTTCTTTTAATCCCAATTTGATTATAAACCTCCCCCCTTTTATAAAAAAAAATTTGATTTAATAAATCTGTTTTTAACTTTTTATTTCCTAATATATGAACGTTTTCTAAATAATACTTTTTTCCTTCTATGATTTTTATTTTTATTCCATAATTTCCGGATTTTTTTTTCCATACAGAATCCAAATAGACTTGAACATCAATAAAACCCATGGATTTATATTGATTCATAATATTTTTTAGATCGTTTCTTACATTTTCTTGAACAAAAAGAGGTTTTTTGATTATAGAAATCCATTCTTTTTGAGTTTTACTACTCATTATGTTAAGTAATTCTTTATCTTGAATGGTTTGATTTCCATCAAATAATATTTCTTCTATTTCAATTTTTTTTCCTTTATCTATATCTAAACAGAGTACGTTTTTATTGTTATGATTCTTGTTGATTTTACTTTTTATATCAATTTCATGATATCCTTTTTTTATATAATGATCTTGGATCTCATTCTTGACAGTCTGAATCAGATCACCAGAAATTTTATCTCCAATTTTTATTTTTTTTATAGTAGAAAATTGATTTTTTTGAATTCCTTTTACTTTTATTTCATGAATTTCTTCTAAATCTTCCAATTCAAAAAATAAATCAATTTCATTTTTATACAGATTTTTTTTATAAATGGATATTTTTCTAAAAAGATTACTCTTCCACAATTTTCTTATAGCATGATCCGTTTTGATTCCATAATTATCAACTGATTCTCCAGGAGAAATTCCTGATAATTCAGAAATAAAACGACTATCATATTTTGTTTTTCCTATAACATGTATTTTTTTTACAATAAAAAAAATATTTTTATCCTTTGTAATAGAAGAAATTTCATTGTTAACAGGAAATGAGTACACTTTTTGTAGTTGCATTATTATTATCAATAAATAAAAAATGATGCTTATAAAGATGTTTTTTTTCATGAATGCAAAAAATTATTTTACGTTTCCAAAACGACGTTTTCTTTTTTGATAATTTATTATAGCTTCGAAAAAATCTGATTTTCTAAAATCAGGCCATAAAATATTTGTAAAATATAACTCTGCATAAGCAGATTGCCAAAGTAAAAAATTACTAATACGTTGTTCTCCACTTGTTCTGATAATTAAATCTACATCTGGAAAATCTTTAGTATACAAATGATTTTGAAAAAAAGAACAATCTATATCTTGTAATGAAAACAAACCATTGCATACTTTTTCAGCAATATTTTTTGTTGCTCTTACAATCTCTTCTCTCGAACTATAACTTAACGCTAAAATTAGCGTAACAGATGTATTATGTTTTGTTTTTTTCATGAAAAAAAGTAATTCTTTTTGAATTTTTTCAGAAAATCTTTCGATTTTTCCTATCGTCATAATTTTCACATTTTTTTCATGAATCTCTTCTAAAGAAATTTTCAAATTAGTATGAAACAAACGCATTAAATTATCTATTTCCTGTTTAGGTCTATTCCAATTTTCTAAAGAAAAGACATATAAAGTTATATAAGGAATTCCTAATTCCTTACATCCATTTATTACATCTTTTACAGATTGTATTGCTTTTTCATGACCAAATGTTCTTAATTTTCCTCTCTTTTCAGCCCAACGACCATTTCCATCCATAATAATAGCTACATGATTAGGTATATTATTATAATTTATTTTCTCTAATAATTTTTTCATACAAAAATAAGAAAACATCTTTTACAAAGATAGAATAGATTTTTCACATTCAATTTCGTTGGTCTATTCCCCATAAAAGTTTTTCTCTCAATGTTTTATAATATGTATTCTTTCCTTCTTGAAGGAGATATATATAAAAAGGAGCTTTTTGTATGTATAATTCATTTTCTTGATTTAAAGAAGTTAGTCTTGTATCCATAGATAAAGAATAAGATTTTACACGACTATGTATTTTTAAATAAACTTTTTGATGATCCGATATGATTAATGGACGTGAAAACAAATTATGTGGAGATATAGGTGTCAAAACAAAATTTTTATTTTCAGGACCAATAATAGGACCTCCACAACTTAGAGAATATCCAGTAGATCCAGTTGGAGTAGAAATAATCAATCCATCTGCCCAATAAGAAGTTAAAAATTCATTATCTATATAAGCATCTATAGTGATCATAGATACCATTTCTTTTCTAAGAATAACGATTTCGTTTAATGCGAAATTAAAAAATTTATTATGATGACCCATTATAGAGGTTTCTAACGATAATAAACTTCTTGGCATTATATGAAGTTTTTTATTAAAAATTTGATCTATTTTTTTGACAAAAACCTCTTTATTAAAAGTCGCTAAAAAACCTAAATTACCCGTATTAACCCCAACTATAGGAATCCCAGAATCCCTAATTAATGTAATAGCGGATAAAATGGTTCCATCTCCTCCAAAAGTAAACATTAAACTAAAATCTTGAGTTATTAATTCTTTATAATGAGAAAAAACAGGAAAATCTAAATTTTTGAATTCTTCAAAGGAAGACAATATATGAAAAAATGATTTTTCAATATGGATTTCTATGGAATGACTAGATGCATAGCCCATGAACTGATTAAAATATGGTATATTTTTTTTGCAAAGTTTTTGTCCATATACGGCTATTTTCATTTGAAATATTTTCTTAACAACAAATTGAAAGATTTACGAAATTAGTTGTTTTATTATGATGATTATGTTTAATCAAGTAAAATAAATAGTTTTTATTATAAATTTGTGTTTCTGAGAAAATAAAAAAAAACATAAAATGAAAGAATCTTTGTTTCCCGCAAAAGTATTGTTATTTGGAGAATATGGAATTTTGAAAAATTCAAGTGGACTTTCTATTCCTCATGAGATTTACAAAGGTACTTTAAAAATTTATTCTAATTTCAATAAAAATATTTTACGTTCCAATTATGAAATTAAGAAATTTTATAATTTTTTATCTATTTTGGAAAAAAAAAACAAATTTCAACAAAACTAAATTTAAAGAAATTAAATCAAGATATCCAAAATGGAATATTTTTTCATTCAAATATTCCTCAAGGATATGGAGTGGGAAGCTCTGGAGCATTAGTCGCTGCTATTTATGATAAATACACAAAAAATAAATTAAAAGGATGTTTGAAAACAAATCTTATAATATTAAAAAAAATATTCAGCCAAATGGAATCTTTTTTTCATGGTAAAAGTTCTGGAATAGATCCTTTGATTTGTTATTTAAACCAACCTTTACTCATTCGATCCGAAACCGATATTTCTATAATCGGTATACCAAAAAAACATCAAGGAAAAGGAGCTGTTTTTTTATTAAATTCTGGAATTCCTAGTAAAACTGATTCTATGATTCAATTTTTTTTTAGAAAATTGAAACAGGATAATTTCAAAAAAATTTTATTTTTAGAATTTATAAAATATAATGAAAAATGTATTGAATCTTTTTTAAAAGAAGATTTTAAAATTTTGTTAGAAAATGTTAAATTTTTATCTATTTGGGTTTTGAATCATTTTCGTCCCATGATTTCTAAAAACTTTTTGAAAATATGGGAGGATGGAATATTTAATAATATTTATTATTTAAAATTATGTGGTTCTGGAGGAGGAGGTTTCCTTTTAGGTTTTACACCAAATTATGACTTATCCAGAAAAGAATTGAAAAAATACACCATGGAAGTCCTTTTTCGTTTTTAATTCATTTTTTTTATGCATCATAAAATTAGATTAAATCATTACTTGTCCAATGCAGGAATTTCTTCCAGAAGAAAAGCGGATAAACTTATTCAATCTGGAGCAATAGAAGTCAATGGAAAACCGGTTTTCAAATTAGGAACTGTAATTCATACAGATGATATTGTTAAATTTCATGGATCAAAAATTAAATCTAAAAATAAAATTTATATACTACTCAATAAACCTAAAGGTTTTATTACTACTACAAAAGATCAATTTAACAGAAAAACAGTCATGAATTTAATTCCCTGTCTATCTGAATATAGAATTTTTCCTGTAGGAAGATTAGATTTTTATACTACAGGAGTTTTACTTCTAACAAATGACGGGTATATAGCTGAAAAATTGACTCATCCTAAATATCATATAAAAAAAATATATCATGTATCATTAAATAAAAAAATTAAAAGTGAAGATTTAGATCAAATAAGAAAAGAGAAAATTTATCTAAAAGAAGGAAAAGTAAAAGTTTGTTTTGTAAAAAACAAAAAAAACGCTAAAAATCAAATAGAAATCGGATTATCCATAGGATGGAATCGAGTCATTAAACGAATATTTAAAAAACTAAATTATAAAGTTATTCGATTAGATCGAATTAATTTTGGTGGACTTTCCAAAAAAAATCTTAAAATAGGAAATTGGTGTTTTTTAAATAAAGAAGAAATAGAAAATATTGTTACTAAATCATAATTTTTTCATGAAAAAAATAATTATTATTAATGGTCCTAATTTAAATCTTTTAGGAACTAGGGAACCTGAATTATACGGAAATGAAAATTTTTTAGATTATATCAAAAAATTAAGAAAAAAACTGTCTTCTAATATAGAAATAATTTATTATCAAAATAATAGTGAGGGAAAAATTATAGATATCCTACATTCTGTAGGATTCAAATCGGATGGAATTGTTCTAAACGCAGGAGCTTATACTCACACTTCTATAGGCATTGCTGATGCCATCAAATCTATTTCTTCTCCTGTTATAGAAGTTCATATCTCTAATATTTATTCCAGAGAATCTTTTAGAAAAAAATCGTTTCTTTCTCCTGTTTGTCACGGAACAATTTTTGGTTTTGGATTAAAATCTTATGAATTAGGAATAATGAGTTTTTTTTTATAAAGAAGGCCACTAATAAAAAAAACATATTTATTATTCAGGAAAAGAATCAATCAAAAACTAATTGATAAACTACTTTTAAATTTTACATAAAAAATTTTCATGATTAAAATCAAATTTAGAAAGCCACTTTCCTAATATTTCTATAAATATTTTTGGATGTTCCATCATAGGAACATGTCCACATTTATCTATCCAATGTAATTCTGAATGAGGTAATAATCTGTGAAATTCTTTTGCTACTTCTGGGGGGGTTACATTATCTTGTTTACCCCAAATTAAACAAATAGGTTGATGAATCATAGATAAATCTTTGGACATATTATATTTCATAGCGCTTTTTGCAATATATAAAGTTTTAATTCCTTTTTTTTTATCATTTACAATATGAAAAACTTCATCTACTAATTCTTTAGTCGCTATATTAGGATTATAAAATACTTCTTGTGATTTTTTTCTGATATATTCATAATTTTCTCTTTTAGGAAAAGCATCTCCAAAAGCTTTTTCAAATAATCCAGAACTTCCTGTTAAAACCAAAGAATGAACTAAATCTATTTTTTTTTTTGCTATGATTAAAGCAATGTGTCCTCCAATAGAATTTCCTATTAAAGTAGCTTTTTTAACTCCTATTTCTATTAAAAATTGGATTACATGCTGAGAAATGTTAAAAATATTAGTCAAAAACAATGGCATATTATAAAAAGGTAATGAAGGAATGATAACTTGATAACCTTTTTTTGGAAAAAAATCCAAAATAGCTTTGAAATTACTTAATCCTCCCATTAATCCATGAAGCAAAATCAAAGGATGACCTTCCCCTTTTTTTATATGAGGAAATTTGTTTTTATTATTATCAATAATATGAAACATAATATCATAACGATTTTATTTTTTTTATTTTGTGTCTGTTTTAAAGTCTTTTTTTACATTCGTTTTTGAACAATAAAGTAAGCTTCTTTAGCTGCCATTTCTTCTGATTTTTTTTTTGAAGAACCTATTCCTTTAGTTTGAATTCCACATTCTGATATTGTAAATTCAGATAAATAAATAATTTTATTTTGATTTTGATCTTCTCTAAAAGTTTTAAAATTTATAAAAAATTTATTTTTTTGAGACCATTCTAGAATCCATACTTTATAACTGAAAATTTCATTTTGTAACTTTTCAATATTCACATGAGGATGTAATATTTTTTTATGTACAAAATTTTCACATTCTTGATATCCTCCTTCCAAATAAATAAAGCCTATTAAAGCTTCAAGTGTATTTCCAAGTATATTTTCAGATATCATAATAGATTTATCGAAAAAAATATCTGAAATAGTTAATTTTTTAGAAATTTCATTTAAATTTCTTCTACATACGATTTTGGATCGTATTTGAGTTAACTCTCCTTCTTTTTTTTCAGGAAATTTTTTACACAAAAAATGTGATATTATAGAATTTAATACAGCATCTCCTAAAAATTCTAATCTTTGAAAATTAAGAGAATAATTTTGATTGAAATTCTTTTTTTTTGTATAAAAACTATATATGAATACTTCTTTTAAAAATTTTGTATTTTTTGGACAAAATCCTAATATTTTTATTAAAATACCAACTAAGATAGAAGAGTCATTTTGTTCAAAAAAAGTCCTATTTTCAGATAACATTTATTTTTTAAATAAAATACAAACATTATGTCCTCCAAAGCCAAACGTATTGCATATACTAATTTTTACCTCTTTTTTTATTGCTTGATTTGGAGTTAAATTAATTTTCGGATCTATATTTTTATCTATATGAAATAAATTGATAGTTGGAGGAATAATTCCTTTTGTTAAAGGAAGAATAGAAGCTATTGCTTCTATTGCTCCAGCTGCACCTAATAAATGTCCTGTCATAGATTTTGTAGAATTAATATTGATATTATGTATATTTTCATGAAATACTTCTTGAATCGCTTTTATTTCTGCAATATCTCCTAATCTAGTAGATGTCCCATGAGAATTAATATGATCAACTTCTTTACATTGAATACCTGCATCTTGAATAGCTGATTTCATAGCAAAAATAATACCTATTCCTTCTGGATGAGGAGCTGTCATGTGATAAGCATCTCCAGATAGACCTACTCCTCCTATTTCCGCATATATATTGGCTCCTCTTTCTTGAGCATGTTGATATTCTTCAAGAATAAGACATCCTGCTCCTTCTCCTAATACAAAACCATCTCTGTTTTCATCAAAAGGACGTGATGCTGTTTTATAATCTTCATTTCTGGTAGATAATGCATGTAATGCATTAAAACCTCCTATTCCACTTTGTGTAATTGCAGCTTCAGATCCTCCAGTAACGATGATATCCGCTTTTCCTAAACAAATAAGATGATAAGCATCTACAATTGCATTAGAGGATGAAGCACAAGAAGATACCGTTGCATAATTTGGACCATGAAGACCATAATTCATAGAAATTAACCCAGCAGTAATATCTATAAGCATTTTTGGTATGAAAAATGGACTGAATTTAGGATATTTTCCTCCATATACATAATCAGAAATAGATTCTTCTAAATTTAAAAGCCCTCCAATTCCAGATCCCCAAATCACTCCTATTCTTTCTCTTTTTTCTTTTGAAAAATTGATTCCACTATTTTTGATCGCTTCTTCAGAAGCGACTATCCCATATTGTGCACAAGGATCTAATTTCCGTCTTTCTTTTTTATTAAAAAAAACACTTGAATCATAATTTTTTAATTCACAAGCAAATTTAGTTTTATATTTCTTAGTATCGAAATAAGTAATGGGGGCACACCCATTTTTTCCGAGAACAAGAGATTTCCAATATTCCTCTACAGTATTTCCTATAGGAGTAATAGATCCGATACCAGTTACCACTACTTTTTTTTTAATTAATTCCTCCATATTTTATCCATTCATACATAAAATATCTGTATAATCAGTTTTTTTTATTCTGCATTTTTTTTTCTATCAAAATATTTTCTATAGCCTGTACGGCTTCCCCTACTGTTGTGATTTTTTCAGCTTTTTCATCTGAAATACTAATATTAAACTCTTTTTCAAACTCCATAATGAGTTCTACTATATCTAAGGAATCTGCTCCTAAATCATTGGTAAAACTTGCCGTAGGAGTGATTTCACTTTCTTCTACGTTTAATTTTTCTACAATAAGAGCATTGACTTTAGATGCGATATCAGACATAGATTCATAATTTTTTTATGGTACAAAATTAGTAAACTTTTGTAAATCATGCATAAATTTGCTTTATGCATAAATAGTACATGACATATGATCTCTTTTTCTATAGAAAATTATGGAATTTTGAATTCTTCATACAATTGGCAATTGACGCCTGATGAATTACAAAAAATCATTATCCGAAAAAAAATGGGAGTTGAAACAAAATCAGGAGTTTTAGCTATAAATACAGGTTCTTTCACTGGAAGATCTCCCGAAGATAGATTTATTGTAAAAGATAAAATAACAGAACAAAAAGTTTGGTGGGATGAAAAATTTAATCAATCTTTTGATTCAGAAAAATTTGATTGTTTATATCAAAAAATAACCCGATACTTATCGGGAAAAACTTTATATATCCGAGATGGATATCTTTGTTCCGATAAACGTTATCAATTAAATGTTCGTTCTATTAGTGAATATCCATGGTCTGATTTATTTATTCATAATTTATTTTTAAGATTTCAAGAATTGAAAAGAATTTTACCAGATTGGTTATTATTCTGTGCTCCAGGATTTCAGGCTAACCCCATAAAAGATGGAACACGAAATAAAAATTTTTCTATTTTAAATTTTTCTAAAAAAATCATTCTGATTGGAGGATCCGGATATACAGGAGAAATTAAAAAATCTATATTTTCTGTTCTAAATTTTATACTTCCTATGTATAAAAATGTTTTTCCTATGCATTGTGCCGCAAATATAGGAAAGCAAAAAAAAGATACAGCTCTTTTTTTTGGATTATCTGGAACAGGAAAAACTACTATTTCTAATGATATTAATAGAAATTTGATTGGAGATGATGAACATGGATGGACTTATGATAATATTATCTTCAATTTTGAAGGAGGATGTTATGCTAAAATATTGGGTATTTCTAGAAAAAATGAACCAATGATTTATCATGCTATAAAAAAAGGAGCCATGTTGGAAAATGTCTTTCTCAAAACAAAAACTAGAGAAGTAGATTTTTTAAATGATTCCATTACTCAAAATATAAGAATAAGCTATCCCATTTATTTTATAGAAAATATTGAAAAAAAACTATTATCTTCTAATATAAAGAATATTTTTTTTCTAACATATGATGCTTTTGGAGTATTACCACCTATAGCTAAACTGAATAGAGCTCAATCTTCTTATTATTTTTTATTAGGATATACATCTAAAGTAGCTGGTACTGAATTAAATATTCAAGAACCAAAATCTACTTTTTCTTTTTGTTTTGGAGCACCATTTATGCCTTTACATCCCGTTCAGTATACAAAAATGTTCATGAAAAAATTAGAGAATACTAAAATAAATGTTTGGATGATCAACACCGGATTAATATCGGGAGGGGAGTCATATGGATCATCTAGAATTAAATTAAATGATACACGTAAAATCGTTCAAAATGTTTTAAATGGTTTTTTATTAGAAGTTCCTTACGAAAAATATCCTATTTTTAATTTTCAAATTCCGAAATATTGTCCAGGAGTCTCTTCTACTATTTTGAATCCAAAAAATTCATGGGAAAATGAAAAAATGTATCAAAATCAAGTCAGAACACTCGCAAAAAAATTTATTCAACATTTTGATAGATACAGACAAGATATAGATAAAAGTATTATCTCATATGGAGAACCTGTTTTAGAATAAAATAAGTCTATTTATTTAGAATGTTTTTCTATTATTTTTCCAATATCGTTGGATAGATTGGTGAATGTATTTTCCTAAAATATCAAATTCTACATTTACCATATCACCAATTTTCATTTGATGAAAATTGGTGGTTTCATAAGTATAAGGAAGAATAGATACGTTAAAAATATATTGATTGCATGTTATTATAGTAAGACTTACTCCATTAATGGCAATAGAACCTTTTTTTACAATTCTATGATTCAATTTTATTTTAGATTTAAAAAAAAAGAGCCAGCTTCCATTTCTATTTTCTATTTTAATAATCCTAGCAATTGTATCTACATGTCCTTGAACTATATGTCCATTTAACCTTTCATGCAACATCATCCCTCTTTCTAAATTGACTTCATCTTGAATTTTTAAAAAATTTAAATTAGTACATAATAAAGTTTCTTCAGAAGCTATGACTGAATAAGTTTTTTTATTAATATTCATAATACTTAAGCATATTCCATTATGACAAATACTTTGATTGATTTGAATTTTTTTATTTAAAAATGGATTATTGAAAGTGATACAAAGATTGTTTTTCTCACGATTTAATTGATGTACTTTTGCAGTACATTCTACAATTCCAGTAAACATAATAATTTATAATAATTGTTATCAAATTAATTAAATATTCTATTTTGTATGAATTATAGAAAAAAAAAAATTAAAGTTGGTTTTACCACGGGCGATATTAACGGAATAGGAATCGAAATTTTTTTGAAAGTATGTTGCAAAAAAAAAATTTTAGATTTTTTCACTCCAATATTATTTGGATCACAAAAATTATGTTTTTATTATAAAAAAATTTTAAATATGGAAATCAATAATATACGAGAAATTAAAAATTTTAAAGAGGTTGTTGATTATAAAATCAATGTATTTAACATATGGAAAGAAGACATTAAATTCGAATCTATAAAAATCAATCATCCTGAATCGGGAAAATATCCCATTTTATCTTTAAAAAAAGCTGTAAAAGCTTTAAAAGAAGGGAAAATAGATGTACTTGTAACAGCTCCAGTTAATAAAAAATCTATGAATTCCAAAAATTTTTCATTTTTCGGTCATACTGAATATCTACAAAATGTTCTAGAAGGAGAATCCTTAATGTTTATGATTCATGACATTTTAAAAATCGCCTTAGTAACCAATCATTTACCTTTAAAAAAGGTAAGTTCAGAATTGAATATAAAAAAAATAATAAAATCAATTAAAATTTTACATCAATCTCTTATCATTGATTTTTCTATAGAAAAACCCAAAATTGCGGTTTTGGGATGTAATCCTCATTCAAGTGATAATGGATTAATAGGGAATGAAGAAAACACAAAAATTAAACCAGCTATTGATAACTTATTTCAAAAACAAGGATGGTTAATTTTTGGACCTTATCCTTCAGATAGTTTTTTTGGAAATCAAAACTATAGAAATTTTGATGCTGTTCTAGCTATGTATCACGATCAAGGTTTAATTCCTTTTAAAACCCTAACTTTTAATCAAGGAGTCAATTTTACAGCTGGACTTTCCCATATACGAACATCTCCTGATCATGGAGTAGCCTATGATATAGCTAAAAAAGGAATTGCCAATGAAAATTCCTTTGAAGAAGCGATTTTTAATGCTATAAAAATATTCAAAAATAGAAAAGAATATATGAAATTCAGTTTATCAAGATTATCATAAAATTACAAGAATCATATTTTTATTCACTTGTAAAATACCTCCTTCTATTTTAATTTCTTTTTTTATATCTTTCGATTCCAATTTTAAAAAACCATTTTTTAATATAGAAATAAATGGAGCATGATTTTTTAATATTTGAAAATATCCCTGGATTCCAGGAGCTATAATAGAAATTATATTTCCTTGATACAAAATTTTATGAAAGCTAATAATTCTGATTTTCATGAATATATAGACAACATTTTTTTTCCACTTTCTATAACTTGTTCAATGGTTCCTTTTAAATTAAAAGCAGACTCTGGAATATCATCTAACTCTCCATCTATGATCATATTAAATCCTCTTATAGTATCTTCAATTTTTACAAATTCTCCTTCTATTCCCGTAAATTGTTTTGCCACATGAAACGGTTGAGATAAAAAACGTTGAACGCGTCTAGCTCTAGAAACTATTAATTGATCTTCTTCACTTAATTCTTCTATTCCGAGAATAGCTATAATGTCTTGTAAAGAATTATATTTCTGCAAAATTTTCTTTACTCTTTCTGCACAATTATAATGATTTTCATTTATTATATCTGGAGATAAAATACGTGAAGTGGAATCTAAAGGATCTACTGAAGGATAAATTCCTAAAGATGCTATTTTTCTGGAAAGAACGGTAGTTGCATCCAAATGCGAAAATGTGATAGCAGGGGCCGGATCGGTTAAATCATCTGCAGGAACATAAACGGCTTGTACTGAAGTGATAGATCCTGTTTTTGTAGAAGTTATTCTTTCCTGCATAGAACCCATCTCAGATGATAAAGTAGGTTGATATCCTACTGATGATGGAATTCGACCTAATAACGCTGAAACTTCTGATCCAGCTTGAGTAAAACGAAATATATTATCTATAAAAAATAAGACATCTTGTCCTTTTTTTCCTTCTACATATTGATCTCTATAATATTCAGCCAATGTTAATCCGGATAAAGCTACTCTTGCTCTGGCTCCAGGAGGTTCGTTCATTTGACCAAAAACAAAAACAGCTTTAGATTCCTTTAAAGATTCTTTGTCTACTTTAGAAAGATCCCAATACCCTCTTTTCATTGATTCCATGAAAGACTTTCCATATTTTATAATTCCAGATTCTAACATTTCTCTTAACAAATCATTCCCTTCTCTAGATCGTTCTCCAACTCCTGCAAAAACAGATTTTCCTCCATGTTCTTTTGCTATATTGTTAATCAACTCTTGAATTAATACAGTTTTTCCAACTCCTGCCCCACCAAATAATCCAATTTTTCCTCCTTTAGGATAAGGTCCTATTAAATCTATCACTTTAATTCCTGTATACAAAATCTCTGTATTAGTAGACAAATCTACAAATGCAGGAGATTCACTGTGAATCGGTTTAGTTTTAGATCTATCTAAGTCTTCTAATCCGTCTATACAATCTCCTATAACATTGAATATCCTACCATTAATAGATTCCCCTACAGGAACACAAATCGGTTGATCTAATGCATAAACTTCTTGACCTCTTTTCAATCCATCCGTTATTTCCATAGATATACAACGAACATGACGGTCTCCTATATGTTGTTGAACTTCCAATACAATTTTATTTTCTTTAGAAGAGGAGTGGACTTCCAAAGCATCATAAATTTTAGGAAGATAAGATTCTTCTCTAAAAGAAACATCAATTACTGGTCCTATAATTTGAGTAATTATTCCCCTAAATTTTTTTTTATGCATCATAAAATTCCTTTTTTTTAAACATTGATAGAATTATATTTGCAATTGTAAATGTAAGAGAAAAAAAGACAAAATTTTGAAAATTTATTCATTGATTGATGAATTTTCTTCTTTCGATCCATGTGTATTTACACTTGGAGTTTTTGATGGCGTTCATATAGGACATCAAGAAATTATTAAAAATTTAATTTTTAGATCTAGAAAAAAATATTGTTCCGTTCTGCTCACTTTTCATCCACATCCAAAAGAAATATTAAATTCTGATAAAAAATTTTTTTATTTAAATACTCTTTCTGAAAAAATATATAATTTAAAAAAAACAGGAATAGAACACTTGATTATTCATCCTTTTACTATCAATTTTTCAAGATTAAGAACAAAAGATTTTTTAAAAAAAATATTACATCCTAAATATAAAATTAGAAAAATCATTACTGGATACGATTCTCGTATCGGAACAAATAGAGATAATTCTTACGAAGAATTAAAAAAACTATCTCATAGTTATGGAATAAAAGTTTATAAAGTAAGCCCTTACAAACTAAAAAAAAAAATAGTGAGTTCCACTCACATACGTAAATCTCTTTTATTAGGAAATATACAATGGGCAAATCAAGCTTTGGGATATTTTTATACATTGTCTGGAAATGTCATAGAAGGAAAAGGTATAGGAAGAATGATTAATTTTCCCACTGCAAATCTACAAGTAGACTCCAAAAAATTGATTCCCAAAAAGGGTGTTTATGCTGTAAAAATTAATTACTTAAATAACATGTATTCAGGAATGTTAAATATAGGAATAAATCCCACTCTAGAGAAAAAAAATAGAAAAATAAAGATAGAAGTGCATATATTCGATTTTTTTGAAAATCTATATGGAAAAAAAATAGATATTTTAATGATTCGTATAATCCGTGAAGAAAAAAAATTTAATTCTATCCAAGAATTGAAAAAACAAATATATATAGATAAAATGAATGTACAGAAATTTTTTTATCATGAAAAAAAAAATAGATAGAATTATTAAGGATATATTTAAAAACTTAAATCATAAGATTATTTTCATCTCAAAAACTTCTACTGTTATAGAATATATTCAAAATAAATACAGTTCAAAATTTAGTTCTGAAACTAAATTTTTTACGATAGAAAAATTTTTTGAAACTATTTCTGGACTAAAAATTTTAGATCATCATTCAATACTGCTTTACTTTTTTTCTTTTTTAAAAAAAGATGATTTTATAGAAAAAAAATTTCACGATTTTTTTAATTGGGGACCTAAAATATTAAATGATTTTCAGAATATAGATTTTAATATGGTTAATGTTGAACATTTTTTTTCTTCTATTATTTCTACAGAAAAAATAAATAAATGGAATCTTGATTTTTTGAAACAAGAAAAATTTTTTTTTTGGGAAAAAATTCATGAGTATTATTATATTTTACAATCTCAACTCTTCAAAAAAGGAATTGCTTATCATGGAATGCTTTTCAAAACAGCAATCTCTTGTTTAGATTCTTTCTTGTCTAAAAATTTAGATACAAAAATTGTATTATTTCTCGTTCAGAATATTGCATTTTTGAATCAATGTGAAAAAATTTTTACTAAAAAAATTATTCAACAAGGATTAGTTTATGATTTATGTGGAAAAAATATTTCAATTTTCACTTTAGAATCTTTGAATCAAAGAAGGCTTTTAAATTCAAGAACATGTTCACAATATGAGAATTTAAAAATTATTGGTGTTTCAAAAGAAATAGAACAAGTGAAAACTGTAAAAAATATCATATGCAAATTGATCAAAAAAAATCAAAAACCTAATAAAATACTTCTAATTCCAGGAGATCAAAATTTGACGATTCCATTAGCATATTCTATAAAAAAATTAGGAATTAATATATTTTTTAATATAGATTGTTCATTAAATAATATTCCTATTTATTATACTTTTTATTTCATATTCCAATTACTGTTAAAAAAAAAGAAATTCAAAAAATTTCCTAGAAAAGATGTGATCAAAGTATTATCCGACGGATATATACAAAAATTTTTTTTAAAAAAAAATTCAATCTTAAAAAAATTAAGTATCGAAAATGATTCTGATTTTCTTTTCGAAGACGAAATAAAAAAATATTTATACAGAAATGACTTGTGGATTATTTTTAAAATTCAAACTAATGATATCAAAATGATTCTTATAAGTCTTATTAGTTTTATTAGAAAATTAAAAAAATTGCTATTAACGAATAGAAGAAAACATTTTTTGGAATTGATTTTTATTTCTAAACTAGAAATTTATATACAAAAATTCAGAATCATAGTTAGAAAAACTAAAAATTTATCTTTAGAAATTAATGATGTATTTAACATATATGAAGAGTTTGCTCATACAGAAAATATACGATATATACGTAAACATAGAAGAAGAGGATTATATGTAACAGGTTTTATAGATGTTTTTTTAGAAAATTTTGATGTTGTGATCATTACATCCTTTAATGAAGGAGTGATTCCCCCGAATTATAATAATAAAAACAGTTCTTTTATTCCATTTGATATGGAAAAAAAATTACAGATCAATAATACTCATGAAATTTTTTATTTTCATCATTTAACAAGAATTATTCAATTTTCAAAACAAACATATTTAATATATAAAGATCAACCAGATGAAATTAATTCTGGAGAAAAAAGTCGTTTTATTCATAGAATAGAAATAAATTCTAAAATTTCAACCGAAAAAATAAAAAAACCATTTTTTCCTCTAAATTCGAAAAGACTTCCTATTGTAATTGATAAAACCAAATCTATAATTCGGTGTTTGCATGAATTAGTCAATAAAGGATTATCCCCTTCTTCTATTCATTTATATAATTATAATCCTCTTCTATTCTATTATAAGAAAATCCTTAAGTTAAGAGATCCAGAAAAAATATCTTACAAAAAAAAAATAGGAAAAATTATCCATAAAATATTAAAAATTTTGTATGAGCCTATAAAAGAAAATTTTATGACAATTGATTGTATCCATGAAATGAAAAAAGATTGTGAATCTATTGTAAAAAAAGTTCTTTTAGAAAAAGAAAAAATCATTGAAGGAAATAACATGTTTTTTTATTGTATTATAAAAAATTATGTAAAAAAATTCATTTCATGGGATGAAAAATTTGTTAGACGCGGACATAAAATTTTTATAAAGGAAATAGAAAGAAAAGTGTCTTCGATATTAAATATCGGATCAAAAAAAATAAAATTACATGGTATTATAGATCGTATAGATGAGTATGATGGAAAAACTCGTATTCTTGATTACAAGATAGGATTTTCAAAAATTAAAGAAATTAATGTTTCTTTAAAAAATATTGAAAATATTTTTTATGATACAAATTATGTAAATACCATGCAATTGCTGGTTTATGTTTACTTATGGTTTCAATCTTCCATATTGAAAGGAAGTAAAAAAGAATCTCCTATTATAGGAATTATTTCTCCCGAAATGAATGGAGATATATTACAAATTCCCATAAATATTTTTCGTATTCTAAAAACAAACATCACATATGAAAATTATAAAATAAACGTTCTTCCATTTCTGATTAAAAGAATTTCTGATATACTCGATCCTAGTATTCCAATTATAGAAAAAATTTATTGATTTATAATATAATTTTTTATATAATTTCCTACTTCTTCAGTAGTAGAAGATAATTCTGAATTAATAATATCTGGGGTACAGATTTTTTTTTCAATAGAATTTTTCACCGCTTCATCTAAAAGATTTTTTTCTTTATACATTCCAAAATATTCTAACATCATAGAACCTGAAAGAATACATCCTAAAGGATTTGCAATATTTTTTCCTTTCGCTTGAGGATAAGATCCATGAATAGGTTCAAACATGGATTTATAATTCCCTATAGAAGCCGAAGGAAGTAATCCTAAAGACCCTGTTAAAACGCTTGATTCGTCCGAAAGAATATCTCCAAACATATTGTCCGTTAAAATGATATCAAATCTTTTAGGATTCATAATAATTTGCATAGATGCATTGTCTATATATAAAAAATCTAGATCAATATCTGGATAATCTAACGATATTTTTTGAATCACTTCTCTCCACAATCTAGAAGTTTCTAATACATTAGCTTTATCCACTAATGTTACTTTTTTTTTACGAAGAAGAGCCGCTTTAAAAGCTTTTTCCCCAATTTTCTCAATTTCTGCTTTAGAATAAATACAATAATCATAAGCTTTTTCTCCATTTTTACAACGACCTTTTTTTCCAAAATAAATTCCTCCCGTTAATTCACGATATATAACAAAATCAATTTCATTTAATAATTCCTTTTTTATAGGAGATATATCTAATTTAGGAAAGACGAATATAGGACGAATATTGCAATATAAATTCATTTTTTTTCTGAGTTTCAACAATCCATCTTCAGGTCTCATTCCTATTGGATTCTGATCATATTTTGGATCTCCTATACAACCAAATAAAACAGCATCTGATTTTAAACAATTATTTATAGTTTCTTCTGGCATAGGATTTCCAAATTTTTCTATAGCTTTAGATCCAGCTAAAGCATTTTTATAATGAAAATCGTGACCATATTTTATGGCTATAGAATTTAAAACTTTTATGGTTTGTTTTATCACTTCAGGACCTATTCCATCTCCTTTTATTACAGAAATATTTTTTATCATATTAAAAAAATATTCTATTTTTTTCAAAATTTTTTACATCATTTTTAATAGAAATCAAAAAATCTATATCATCATAACCATTTATAAAACAATTTTTTTTATACGGATGAATATAAAATTTTTCAAATTTTCCTGTTTTTAACATTGTTACTTTTTGATTAATTAAATCAACTTTTATTTTAGTTTTTGGATTATTTTCAACTGCATGAAATAATTCTTTTAAGAAAGATTTTGATACTTCTATCGTTAATAATCCATTATTTAATGCATTTTCTTTAAAAATATCAGCAAAAAAACTAGATATTATCACCCTAAATCCATAATCAAAAAGCCCCCATACAGCATGTTCCCTACTGGAACCACATCCAAAATTTCTTCCTGATAAAAGAATTTTTCCATGAAAATTAGAATCATTTAATATAAAATTTTTATTTAAGGACCCATCTTCTTGATAACGCCAATCCATAAAAATATTTTTTACACATTCTTCACGTCTAATCTCTTTCAAGAAACGAGCAGGTATAATTTGATCCGTATCAACATCTTCTATAGATAATGGAACAGCCTGACTAATTAACATCGTAAATTTTTTCATGAATATATTTATTAATATCTACAATTTTACCTTCAATAGCTATAATAGCTGCAGTCAAAGGACTAGTAAGTAAAGTACGAGACCCTGGCCCTTGTCTTCCTTCAAAATTTCTATTAGATGTGGAAATACAATATTCTCCTGAAGGAATCTTATCTTCATTCATTCCTAAACAAGCAGAACATCCTGGCTGACGAAAGTCAAATCCAGAGTCTTTAAAAATCTTATCTAATCCTTCTTTTTTAGCTTGTCTGATTACTTGATTTGATCCAGGAACAATCATCACTCGTACATGAGTTGCTTTTTTTTTCCCTTTTATTATAGAAGCCACTAATCTTAAATCTTCTATTCTAGAATTAGTACAACTTCCTATAAAAATGTAATTTATCGTTTTTCCTATCAAAGATTCACCTAATGAAAAATCCATATAAGACAAAGACTTACTGTCTATATTTAATTTTGGAATTTTTTCAGATATTTTGATCGCCATTCCAGGATTTGTCCCATATGTTATCATTGGTTCAATATCTTCAGCATTCAATACATGTTCCTGATCAAATATTGTATTGTCATCGGACTTTAAAGATTTCCAATACTCCATAATTTTTTTCTTTTTTATTTCTTTTAACGTTTGGAACTTTTTACATTTTTTGACATAATCAAAAGTAATTTGATCTGGAGCGATTAGTCCACCTTTTGCTCCCATTTCAATGCTCATATTACAAATAGTCATTCTTCCTTCCATACTCATTTTTTTAATAGCGGCCCCCGTATATTCTATAAAATATCCGACTCCAGCATCCACTCCTAATTTTGATATGATATATAAAATCACATCTTTTGGTGTCACTCCTTTTCTTAAATTTCCATTCAATTGGATTTTCATTTGTTTAGGCTTAGATAACAATAAACATTGACTAGCCATAACCATAGTAATTTGACTGGTTCCAATTCCAAAAGCAATGCATCCAAAAGCTCCATGAGTAGAAGTGTGACTGTCTCCACAAACTACAGTCATACCAGGTAAAGTATGACCTAATTCAGGACCAATTACATGAACTATTCCATTATTTTTATCTCCTAATCCATATAATGTAATTCCAAATTGATTACAATTATCTGTTAATAAGTTAATTTGTTTTCTAGATGAAAAATCTGAAATTGGTAAATGCTGATTAATTGTAGGAACATTATGATCTGCCGTTGCTATGATTTGATTTGGTCTAAAAATAAATAATTTTCTTTTTTTTAACTCTAAAAAAGCTTGAGGACTCGTCACTTCATGTATATAATGTATATCTATATAAAGAACATATATTTCATTTTCTAATTTTTTAATAATATGAGAATCCCATACTTTATCAAATAATGATTTTTTAACATTGTTATAGGACATTGATTCTTCTATCATTTGTATGATGATTATTCAACACTTTATTATTTTTTTTGTGATTCAAATTCGCTTTTTCTAATATTGTTTTCAATTCCATATCAGTAATTTCTTTCTTTTCATCTGCATATTTTAAGAAAATAGAATAAACCAAATCTAAAGAATTTTTTTTCAAAAAATGCCCCAATTTTTTATACCGATAAGCTAAAGCGGCTCTTCCACTTCTAGCTGTAAGAATTATTGAAGATTGATCTATTCCAACGTCTTCTGGATTTATACTTTCATAAGTTTCTCTTTTTTTAATGATTCCATCTTGATGGATTCCAGAAGAATGAGAAAAAGCGTTCATTCCTACTATAGCTTTATTAGCTTGTACTTTCATTCCCGTACATTTTGATACCAAATGACTCATAGAAGAAATCAATTTTGTATTAATATGAGTAAATAAATTTAAATGATTATTTTGTTTAATAATCATAACAATTTCTTCTAGAGAAGTATTTCCTGCTCTTTCTCCAATTCCATTAATAGTACACTCTACTTGTTCTGCTCCATTCATAAGACCAGCTAATGAATTAGCTGTAGCCAATCCTAAATCATTATGACAATGAGTTGATAATATAATTTTATGAATTCCTTTTACATTTTCCTTTAAAAAACGTATTTTATACCCATATTCTTCTGGTAAACAATATCCTGTAGTATCAGGAATATTAATCACTGTTGCTCCATATTTGATCACATTTTCACAAATTTTTGCTAAAAATTCATTTTCTGTACGTCCTGCATCTTCAGCATAAAATTCTACATCTTCTACATATTTTTTTGCATATTTAACAGCATGTATAGCTCTTTCTATAATTTTTTCCGGAGTGCTATTAAATTTATAACGAATATGATAATGTGAAGTTCCTATTCCAGTGTGAATTCTAGGAAGTTTTGCATATTTTAATGCAATTCCCGCTATTTCTATATCTTTTTCTACGGCTCTAGATAGGGCACAAACTACTGTATTTGAAACAGATTTACAAATTTCTTGAACAGATTGATAATCTCCTGGACTTGAAATAGGAAATCCAGCTTCGATTACATCTACTCCCAAAAATTCTAATTTTTTAGCAATTTTTACTTTTTCTATAGTATTTAATTTGCATCCTGGAACTTGTTCTCCATCTCGCAAAGTCGTATCAAAAATATGTATTCTATTTTTTTCCATATCATTGGATAATTTTCATCAAAACTATTTTTTTCAAAAAGAAAATAGAAATAAATTATTATAATACTTACAATATCTAATTAATAAAATTATTTTATATCTTTCTATTATTCAAAGAATATATCATTATAAAATTACAATGTCTAATTATAAATCAGATCATCTTTTTTTATTAATTCGAACTTTATCAAAATCTGAAAAAAGAAATTTTATACTTTATGCAAATCGAATAAAAAGAAACAAATGCACTAAGTTCATGAAACTATTCGAAATTATGAGAAAAATGAATGTTTATAACGAAAAAAAAATATTCAAAAAAGCCCCTATCAAAAAAGAACAATTATCTAATATAAAAGCCCATTTATATAAACAAATATTGATTAGTCTGAAAAAACTACAAAATCCTGTAGAAAACCATGATATAAAAATCCGTGAGTATTTAGATTTTTCTAAAATTTTGTACAATAAAGGCTTATATATACAAAGTCTAAAATTATTAAAGAAAGCAAAAATAATTGCTAAATCTTATGAATCTAATACTATTCTTTTAGAATTAGTAGAATTTGAAAAAATGATAGAATCTCAACATATAACTAGAAGTCTTTATTCTAGATATGTAGAATTATCTGAAGAATCAAAAGAATTAATTGAAAGAATTCAATGCAATAATGCATTATCTAGTCTATCTTTAGAATTATATGGTTTATATTTAAAAGTAGGATATGTCAGAAACGAAAAAGATAAAATATTTATAGAAACATATTTTCGTACAAATCTACCAAAATTCGATATTAATAAACTTAGTTTTTACGAAAAACTATTTTTATATCAAGCTCAAGTGTGGTATCATTACATCCGACAAGATTTCATCATGTGCTATAGATCATCTTCTAAATGGGTTGAATTGTTTCAAAATCATAAAAACGCGAAAAAAATAGCTCCTGTAAGTTATTTAAAAGGATACCATTACTTGTTAGATACTTTATTTTATTTGAATCATTATTCAAAATTTATTCATGTGTTTCAACAATTTGAAAAAGAAGTCCAGAATGGAGAGATACTGATAAATGGAAATACTAAGATATTAATCTTTATGTATACATATACTAACCGTATCAACAAACATTATATGGAAGGAAGGTTTTCGGAAGGAGTTAAAAAAGTAATTCCATTATTATTTATAGAACTTAACAAAATATCTAATCGTTTGGATTCTCATTATATTATGATTCTTTATTATAAAATTGCTTGTTTATATTTTGGTAGTGGAGATAATAAGAATACCATTCTATATTTATCAAAAATTATGGAAAATAAAAAAAAAAACTTACGACAAGATTTACAATGTTTTTCCAGACTTTTATATTTAATTGCGTGTTACGAAAGTGGATTAGATGAAAATATGGATCGAAAAATTCGATCTACATATAAATTTTTTATTCAAATGGATGATTGGTATGTTGTGCAAAAAAAAATTATTCATTTTTTTCAAAATTTGGGAAATGTATACCCACATCAAATTAAAAATCATTTTAAAAAATTAAGAGATCAATTAGTTAAATATTATGAACACCCTTATGAAAAAAGAACTTTTCTGTATTTAGATATTATTTCTTGGCTAAATTCAAAAATAGAAAACAAATCTGTAGAATTAATTATCAAGGAAAGATTTATAAAGAACAATCAAAAATAATTGAAATCAAAAAAATTATTTAATTCAGTAAAAATATGACTCTAAAAAAAAGAATCATAAAATATGAAAAAATAAAATGAATAAAGGATTTCAATAATAAAGAGAAATTAGACACCCCATAACAATCAATGATTGAATAAAAAAAAACAAAAATACTAAAAAATAATTTCATTGTGCTACATAATATATAAATATATGGAGTGTTTTTAGATTTTTTTCTTGTAAATAAAGAAAAAATAGAAAACAAACTGTTTACAGGAAACAAAAAAACATATATTTTTAATACAAAAGGAAGATCTGTTTTAAAAAAAATCGTACTGGAAATAATGTGAGCTAAACTAAAACAAAAAATCAATAAATTGTATATTGCAATTTTTTTTATCATAATTAAATAATTTAAAATTACTATTATTTTTCTATGCAAAATATTATTGATGAACTCTCATGGAGAGGTTTAATTAAAAACAAAGTTCCTGGTATAGAAAATCAATTAAAAAAACCTACTACCATGTATATAGGTTTTGATCCTACATCTGATTCTTTGCACTTGGGGAGTCTTTTACCTATTATTATGTTAATTCATTTTCAAAGAAAGGGACACAAATCTTTAGTATTAATTGGTGGAGCGACTGGTTTTATAGGAGATCCTTCTGAAAAGGAAGATCAAAGAATCTTTTTAAGTAAAAAAAATTTGGAAAAAAATACAGAATCTATAAAAAACCAAATATTAAAACTTTTAAAATTTTATTCAGAAAAAATAGAATTATTAAATAATTTTGATTGGATTCGAAATATTTATTTTATAGATTTTATTCGTGAAATAGGAAAATATTTTACTGTAAATCACATGATATCTAAAGATTCTGTAAAAAAAAGAATTCAGAATAAGAAAAACGGAATATCTTTTACTGAATTTTCTTATTCTCTTATACAAGGATATGATTTTTTGTATTTAAACCAAATTAAAAATTGCCAATTGCAAGTTGGGGGATCTGATCAATGGGGAAATATTACGACAGGGATAGAATTAATTCGAAAAAAAACAGGAAAAAAAGCATATGGAATTACTTTTCCTTTAATCATTCAACCTAATGGAATTAAATTTGGAAAAAGCGAAAAAGGAGAAAATATATGGTTAGATGAAAAAAAAACATCTCCATACAAATTTTATCAGTTTTGGATGAATCTATCTGATTTTGAAATTGAAAAATATATCAAAATATATACTTTTTTATCTAAAGAAAAGATTGAAAATTTAATTTTAAAACATAAAAAACATCCAAATAAAAGATTCTTGCAAAGAAAACTAGCTAATGAAATCACTGAATGGGTTCATGGAAATAAAATTTCTAAAAAAATAATAGAAATCACAAATATATTATTTGAAAAAAAAAATGAACCTTTTCAATTTTTGGATGAGAAAACTTTCATCTCTATATATAATCATATTCCACATATGTTTATATCTTGTAAGGAATTTGAAAAAGGAATTTTTTTATTAGATCTTCTAAAAAAAAGTGGATTTTTTTCTTCTAAAAGTGAAGCAAATCGTGCTTTAAAAGCAAATTCAATTCACTTAAATCAAATTCTTGTAAAAGAAAATTTTTTGATCAAAAAAGAAAACATAATAGGAGGAAAATATATTTTGTTTCAATTTGGAAAAAAAGAATTTTTTATTTTAAAAGTTGAATAACTTTAATATCCAAAATTTTTTAATTTTTTGTAATCATACCGCCAATTTTTACACACTTCTACATTCAATTTTAATTGGACCTTTTTTTGAAAAAAAAATTCTATACTTTTTATAGAAAAAAATTTCAATTTTTTAATAGCTTTTCCTTTTTCTCCTATTAATATTCCTTTTTGAGAATGTCGTTCTACATATATATATGAGAATATATATATAAAAGTATTTTTATTTTTAAAAAGTGTTGTATGAATTTCTACGGAATAAGGAATTTCTTTTTTATATAAAAAAAATATTTTTTCTCTAATAATTTCATTAACAAAAAAACGTTCAGATCTATTACTTAAATAATCTTTGGGGTAATAAGGTGGATGTACAGACAATAAAGATATTATCTTATTCATTAATAGATCTTGATTCATACTTTTTAATGCAGATATTGGTAATATTTCTGAATCAGGAACTGATTTATGCCAATGGTTAATGGTATAATATAATATATTTTTTCCGCATTCTGTTCCAATTTTATCTATTTTATTAATCAATATAATAATGGGAATATTCTTATTTTTTTTTTTAATAATGTGATTGAATATTGTAACGTCTTCCAATTTTCCTATTTCTGTAGTGAGCAAAATAATATCGGCATCTTCTAATGATTTTTCTACATATTGCATCATAATTTTTTGCATGGGATAAATAGGATCAATGACACCCGGAGTGTCCGAAAATATAATCTGAAAATCAGATTTATTGATAATACCTAATATTCTATGACGGGTAGTTTGTGGTTTTTTTGTAATGATAGAAAGTTTTTTTCCTACAAGGGAATTCATTAAGGTAGATTTTCCTACATTAGGAGATCCTATAATATTAACAAAACCCGATTTATGAATAATCACTTATATTAGTATGATTTAAATATTAATATTTTCAACTTTTTCTGATTGTCGAAAAACGATTCCTTGTTCCTTGAAAAAATCTATTAAAATTTTATGATTTTTTTTTATTTTTCCTTTTATGATTTCTTTGGAAAGATTATTTAAAATATCATGTTGAATCACTCTTTTTAAAGGTCTAGCTCCAAAATGAGGATCGTATCCTTTTTCCGATAAATATTCTATGGCTTCATTAGTCGATTCTATCGAAATATTTTTTTTATTATGTAGCAATTCTCCTAATTTTTTCATTTGTAGTTTAACAATATCTCTTATTTCTTTTCTAGAAAGAGGTTTAAACAAGATGATTTCATCTATCCGATTAATAAATTCAGGTCTTACAATATTTTTTAATAAATCTATTAAAGCTTTCTTTGTCGCTTCCATTCTATTATAAGAAATTTCTTGTCCCAAATTTTCCTGAATTATATCTGCTCCTATATTGGAAGTCATAATAATAATAGTATTTGTAAAATTTACCGTTCTTCCTTTATTATCAGTTAATCTTCCATCATCCAAAATTTGCAAAAGAATGTTAAAAACATCTGAATGAGCTTTCTCAATTTCATCTAACAAAATAACACTATAAGGACGTCTACGTATAGCTTCTGTTAGTTGTCCACTTTCATCATAACCAACATATCCAGGAGGAGCTCCTATGAATCTACTAACAGAATGACGCTCTTGATATTCACTCATATCTATACGAATCATATTATTTTCATCATCAAACAAATATTCTGCTAAAGTTTTAGCTAATTCCGTTTTTCCTACTCCTGTACTACCCATAAAAAGAAAAGATCCTATAGGTTTTTTTTCATCTTGTAATCCAGCTCTAGAACGTCGTATAGCATCTGCCATAGATTGAATAGCTTCATTTTGTCCTATCACTCTTCTATGTAATTCTTTTTCCAAAAATAATAATTTTTTTCTTTCGCTTTGCAACATTTTAGTCACTGGAATTCCAGTCCATTTAGATACTACTTGAGCTATATTTTCTCTATAAACTTCTTCTTGTATCATTTTTTTTCCTTTATATTCTTGTTTCTTTAATTCATTTTCTAGCGCTTTGACTTCTTTTTCTTTTTCTTTGATTTTTCCATATCTTAATTCTGCTACTCTTCCATAATCCCCTGATCTTTCTGCTTGTTCTGCTTCAAATTTATAACTTTCTATTTTATCTTTAGCTTTTTGGATCCCTTCAACTAAATCCTTTTCATTTTGCCACTGAGCTTGCAATTGCATTTTTTCTTTATTTAATTTATATAATTCTGTTTTTAAAGGAATTAATTGTTTTTCATCATTTTCTCTTTTTAAAGCTTCTATTTGTATTTCCATATGCATAATTTTTCTATGTAATACATCCAATTCTTCTGGTTTTGAATTTATTTCCATTCTTAATTTGGATGCCGCTTCATCTACAAGATCAATGGCTTTATCTGGTAAAAAACGTTCATTAATATAACGTTTAGACAATTCTACTGCAGCTATTATAGATTCATCTTTGATTCTGACTTTATGATGACTTTCATATTTTTCTTTAATTCCACGTAATATAGATATTGCATCAGAAATAGAAGGTTCATTTACGTATACTTGTTGAAATCTTCTTTCTAAAGCTTTATCTATTCTGAAATATTTTTGATATTCATTTAAAGTTGTAGCTCCTATAGCTCTAAGTTCTCCTCTAGCTAATGCTGGTTTTAAAATATTAGCGGCATCCATAGCCCCTTCACCTCCTCCTGCACCAACTAAAGTATGAATTTCATCAATAAATAAAATAATTTCTCCATCTGAAGATGTTACTTCTTTTACGACGGCTTTCAGTCTTTCTTCAAACTCTCCCTTATATTTAGCTCCTGCAATGATAGAAGCCATATCTAAAGAAAATACTTGTTTATTTTTTAAATTATCTGGAATATCTCCACTAATAATACGATGAGCTAAACCTTCAGCAATAGCTGTTTTTCCTACTCCTGCTTCTCCTATCAAAATGGGATTGTTTTTTGTTCTTCTAGATAATATTTGTAGAACCCTACGGATTTCTTCATCACGTCCAATAACAGGATCTAATTTTCCTTTATAAGCCCATTCATTAAGATTTTTGGCATATTTATCCAAAGCATTATAAATATTTTCTGCTGTAGGAGAAATGACTTTTCCGTTTTTTTTTCTTATATCTTCAATAATTTCTTTTATTTTTTTCTCCGTGATTCCTTGATCTTTCAATAATTGCGAAGTAAAATCAAAACTCATAAAAATTCCATAAAAAATATGTTCTATAGAGATAAATTTATCTGTTAATGTATGAGCATAATTTTCTGCAATACTCAACATTTTTGTTACATGTGAACTGAAATGTAAAGCCAAAGGGCCACTGCTAAGGATTTTTGGATAAGAAGAAATTATACGATCTAATCCGATAATTATTGATTGAGAATCAAGTTTTAATTTTTTTAAAAGAAAAGGAATTATATTTTCTTCAATTTCTAACATTGATTTTAAAATGTGTGCATTTTCTATAGATTGTTGACTATTTTTTAACGCAATATGTTGTGCTTTTTGTATTACCTCCTGTGATTTGATCGTAAACTTATTATAATCCATATAAAAATGAAATTTTTATAATATAAAACAATTTGTAATCAGATTCGTTATTAAAATAAATTATTTCAAAATATTTATTTTCGCACCATGATAAAAAAAGAAGAAATTCAATCTATTTCAGAAAGAATTCATAGAATTTATGATATTCTAAAAATAGATCAGATTAAGAAACATATAAATGAAGAACAAGAAAAAATATCCAATCCTAATTTTTGGAAAGATTATAATAAAAAATCTAGAAATTTTATAAAAGAAATGCATGAAATGAAAACATGTATAAGAGATTTTACAGAATTAAAAAATGCTTTTGAAGAATTAGAAATAATATTTTCTATTTCCAAAGAACAAAATTTAGAAAAAGAATTTGAAATTCAATTATATAAAACAAAAAAATTACTCTCAAATATAGAATTCAAAAATATTTTTTCAAAAAAAGAAGATTCTTTTAATGCAATATTACAAATCTCTTCTGGAGCTGGAGGAACTGAAAGCTGTGATTGGACTTTCATGTTAATGAGAATGTATTCCATGTGGGCAGAAAAAAAAAATTTTTTGGTGAAAAAAATTCATTATGTTTCTGGAGATGTTACTGGAATGAAATCTGTTACTTTAGAAATCAATGGTATTTATGCTTTTGGATATTTGAAAGGAGAAAATGGAGTACATAGATTAATCAGAATCTCTCCATTTGATAGTAATTCAAAACGTCATACTTCTTTTTCTTCTGTATATGTTTATCCCATGATCAACGAAAATATTGATATAGATATTAAAATATCAGATATACAATGGGAAACTTTTCGTTCTAGTGGAGCAGGAGGTCAAAATGTAAATAAAGTAGAAACAGGAGTAAGATTACGTCATAATCCTACAGGAATTACTATAGTAAATACAGAATCCAGATCTCAAATACAAAACCGACAAAAAGCTTTTCAAATATTAAAATCCAGATTATATGAAATGGAAATCATTAAAAAAAATGAAAAAAAAGAAATAATAGAATCCAAAAAAAAGAAAATAGAATGGGGATCTCAAATTCGAAATTATATTATGCATCCTTACAAATTAGTAAAAGATTTAAGAACAGGTTATGAAACTACGAAAATACAATCTGTAATGGACGGAGAAATAGACATTTTTTTAAAAAATTTTTTATATAAAATGAAAATATAGAAATACAAGTTAATTATTTATATTCAATTTCAATGAAAATCCGTTATGTTGATCTTATAGATCAAACTTTTGATTTTCCCACTGAGGAATTTTCTATAAAAAATAATCTTTTAGAATTTCACGGAATTCCATTAATGGATCTTATTAAAAAATATGGAACTCCATTAAAATTTACATATTTACCAAAAATATCTCAAAATATACGAAAAGCTAAAACATGGTTTGAAAAAGCTATTGATTCCAATCAATATAACAATAAATATACTTATTGTTATTGTACAAAAAGCTCTCATTTTTCCTTTGTCTTAGAAGAAGCTTTAAAAAACAATATTAGTATTGAAACTTCATATGCTTATGATATAGAAATTGTGAAAAGCCTTTATCGAAAAGGGAAAACTACTAAAAATATTGAAATTATATGCAATGGATTTAAAACAAAAAATTATATTGAAAATATATCAGAACTTATTAATAACGGATTCTGTAATACCATACCAATATTAGACAATTCCGATGAATTAGAAAAACTAAGTTTAGTCATTCATTCTCCTTTTAAATTAGGAATACGTATTGCTTCTGAAGAAGAACCAAAATTTGAATTTTATACTTCTAGGTTAGGAATTGGATATAAAGATATTATTGTTTTTTACTTAAACAAAATAAAAAATAATCCTCAAGTAAAATTAAAAATGTTACACTTTTTTATAAATACAGGAATCAAAGATACTGCTTATTATTGGAATGAACTTTTCAAGTGTTTGCATATTTATGCTAGATTGAAAAAAATTGCACCAGAATTAGAAATTTTAAATATAGGAGGAGGGTTTCCCATCAAAACATCCATGTCTTTTAAGTATGATTATGAATACATGACCAACGAAATTGTTTATCAAATAAAAAAATTTTGTCAAAAAGAAAATATTTCGGACCCCCATATTTATACAGAATTTGGAGCTTATACAGTAGGAGAAAGTGGAGGAATTTTATATAAAATTCTTAATCAAAAACGTCAGAATGATAGAGAAAAATGGAATATGATAGATAGTTCTTTCATGACTACACTTCCTGATACTTGGGCAATCAGTCGTAGATTTATTATGATGGCAATTAATCGTTGGAATGATTGTTATGAAAGAGTTTTTTTAGGAGGATTAACATGTGATAGTGATGATTATTATAATTCAGAACAACATATGAATGCAATATATCTTCCTTGTTTTCATCAAAAAATTCCGCTTTATATTGGATTTTTCAATACTGGAGCTTATCAAGATACAATTAGTGGATATGGTGGAGTACATCATTGTTTAATCCCTCAACCAATTCATGTATTGATAGATCATGACAAAGAAAAAAATTTTGTATATAAAATATTTCGTCTATCACAAAGTCCAGAAGAAATTTTAAAAATATTGGGTTATTGAAATCAAATCAAAAAAAAACTTTTGCAGGTATTTCTAAAAAGTATACAACACTTGATAAATCTGAAACGGTACTTATTCCAGTTCCATATGATTATACTCAAACATGGAAAAAGGGATCTAAAAAAGGGCCTAAAGCTTTTTTATCTGCAGCAGAACACATGGAATTATATGATATTGAAACCAATTCAGAAGTATATAAAAAAGGAATTTTCCTTGTTCCTTCTATTATTAATTCTTCAATTTCTATAAAAAAAATGATTGAAAAAGTATATAATACTACAAAAAAATATCTTTCTAAAGAAAAATTCATTACCCTTATAGGAGGAGATCATTCAATATCAATAGGTAGTATTCGAGCTTTTGGAGAAAAATACACGAATTTAAGTATTCTTCATATGGACGCACATACAGATTTGCGTCCTATATACAAAGGAAGTCCTTATAATCATGCTTGTTCTATGCATGAAGCCTCTCAAAAACATCCTTTAATACAAATAGGAATTCGTAGCATGGATATAGTAGAGAAAAAATATCTTCAAAAAGGAAACGTATTTTATATGCACGAGATTTATAAAAATGATTCATGGATGCATGATGCTGTTCATAAATTGTCTAAAAACGTATTCATTAGTATAGATATAGATGTTTTTGATCCTAGCATTGCTCCTTCTACAGGGACTCCAGAGCCAGGAGGTTTATTTTGGTATACAGCTTTAAAATTTTTTAAAAAAGTTTTTAAAAATAAAAATGTAATAGGATTTGATATAGTGGAACTTTTACCTAATCAAAAAGAATCTTCTACAGATTTTTTAGCAGCCAAACTTTATTATAAATTATTATCATATAAGTATACAGAAATGTCAATTCATTCATAAAAGAATATGAATCAAAAAATTATTATAGCTATAGATGGATATTCTTCATCCGGAAAAAGTACTTTAGCAAAAGCTATTTCTAAAAAACTAAAATATAAATATATAGATAGTGGGGCAATGTATAGAAGCGTAGCTTTATTTGCTATTCGAAAAAAGATTTTTGATAGTGATTCGTGGAATATACGAAATTTTATTCCTCTTTTGAAAGAAATAAATTTAAAATTTAAATGGAATCAAAAATATAATAGAACAGATATTTTTTTAAATGAGGAAAATATTCAATCTAAGATTAGGTCAGAACAAGTTGAATCTAAAGTCAGTTTCATCTCTCAATTTCCAGAAATTAGAGAAAAGTTAACTCTTATACAAAGACATCTTGGAGAAGAAAAAGGAATCGTTGTAGATGGAAGAGACGTAGGAAATTATGTATTTCCTAAATCAGAATTAAAAATATTTATGAAAGGATCTATAGAAATTCGTTCTTACAGAAGATATCAAGATTTAAAAAATAGAGGAAAAAAAGTCTCTTATGAAGAAGTGAAAAAAAATCTAATTCATAGAGATATAATGGATACTTCACGAAATATTTCTCCACTCAAAAAATCTATAGATTCTATAGAAATAGATAACACTTTTTTAAGTATAGAAAAACAATTAAATCTCATCTTTCAATTAATAAAAAAAATAACCGATCATACATATGAAACTATTAAATGAAAAAATAGCTGTAGTTACAGGAGGTTCAGGAGATATAGGTCTATCTATAGTCAAAACTTTTGTACAACATGGAGCTCATGTTATTTTTACATTTTGTTCCTCCATAAAGGAAGCAAAAAAAATAGAATTTGAATTTCAAGATGTAGTTGAAGCATATAAAATAGATATTTCAGATTTCAATTCATCAGAAAATTTAGTGAAAAAAGTAATAAAAAAATATGGGAGGTTAGATATATTAGTGAACAATGCAGGAATTATAAAAGATAATTTTTTGCTTAAAATATCCAAAAAAGATTGGGATGATGTTATTAAAACTAATCTATATTCTGTATTTAATTTAACGAAACATGCTATTCATCCTATGATGAAACAAAAGAAAGGAAGCATTATTAATATGAGTTCCGTTATAGGATTAACGGGGAACATTGGCCAATCTAATTATGCAGCATCTAAAGCAGGAATTATTGGATTCACAAAATCAATAGCCAGAGAATTAGGAAAAAAAAATATTCGTTGTAATGCCATAGCACCTGGATATATAGTAACAAAAATGAATTCTCATTTTCAATCTAAAATCAAAGAGAATTGGATAAGAAACATTCCATTAAAAAGAGCAGGAACCCCTCAAGAGGTAGCGAACTCTACTTTGTTTCTTGCTTCGGATCTATCAAATTATATTACCGGTACTGTGTTAAATGTAAATGGAGGATTAATTTAAATAATCATAATAATTAATGTATTCAAGTAAAAAAATTGTACAAAGTTTAGGAATTATTTTAAAAGCAAAATCTATATTTAATATCATCATTTCTCCAGGATCTAGAAATGCTCCAATTATTATACATTTTACTCAACATAAAGATTTTAAAACTTATAGTATTGTAGATGAAAGATGTGCAGGTTTTTTTGCTTTAGGAATAGCTCAACAAATAAGAAAACCTGTAGTCATTAGTTGTACTTCTGGTTCTGCAGTTGTTAATTATTATCCTGCCATTACAGAGTCTTTTTATCAAAGTATCCCACTTATTTTAGTGACTGCAGATAGACCAAAAGAAATTATAGATATATTTGAAGGACAATCCATTCATCAGGAAAATATTTTTCAAGAACATGTAGAAACTTCTGTTCAATTAACAGAAGATGAATCTGAATCAGGAATATGGTATAATGATCTATTGATGAATGAATCAATCAACAAATGTATTTCTAAAAGTAAACCTATTCATATTAATATTCCATTTTCAGAGCCCCTTTATGATACTACAAATCATTTACAAGTAAAACCTAAGATTATAAAAACCATACCTGTTAAAAATTATGTTGAAACATATGATTATAAAAAAGAACAGTATATATGGAAAAAATATGAAAAGAAAATGATCCTGTTAGGATTATATTATACAGGAAAAAATACGGAAAAAATTTTAAGAAAATTAAGCTTGGATCCTTCCATTGTCATTTTTACAGAAACAACGTCTCATGTCTATGGACAAAATTTTTTTTCAAGTATAGATCAACTTATTTTTAATATGAATCCTAGAGAATGGATGAATTTTAAACCTCATATTTTATTAACTATTGGTATCAATATTATATCCAAAAGAATAAAATTTCTTTTAAGAAAATATCCTCCAATATATCATTGGCATATAGGAGAGCATTATGAGAATTATCCGGATACCTATTATAAACTAACAACTTATTGGCCTATCAATCCAGAATTTTTTTTAAAAATTTTTCATAATTTTAATAATATATTTATTCCTTCTTCAAATTACAGGAAAAAATGGGAAAAATTGAAAAAAGAAAAAATAAAAAAACATAAATTTTTTTTCAAAAAAGAAAAAAGTTTTTCAGATTTAAACGTTTTATTCTCCGTATTCAAAGCCATACCCAATCATACTATTTTACAATTAGGAAATAGTATGATTATAAGATATTATCAACTTTTTGATGAAAAAAAATATTCTATTAAATCCTATTGTAATCGTGGGACTTCAGGAATAGATGGATGTGTTTCAACTGCTATAGGTTCTGCTACAATAAGAAAAAAAACTGTAACATTAATTGTTGGAGACATAAGTTTTTTTTATGATAGTAATGCTTTATGGAATAATTATATTCCAAAAAATTTTCGTATTATACTTATTAATAATGGAGGGGGAAATATTTTTAGATTCATTTCAGAAAAAAATCTTCCTGAAAGGATATTTCATTTTTTTGAAACAAAACATATTTTTTCTGCAAAAAAAATATGCGAAATGTATCATTGGAAATACGAAGAAGCATCCGATACGGATACTTTAAAAAATAGTTTATCATGTTTTTGGAAAAAAACAAATCAACCTTGTTTATTGGAAATAAATACTAAAAAATCTAATAATGATCAAATTTTGAAAAAATATTTATCTTATTTATCCTGATTTTAATAAAAAAAACAAAAAACATCCCATAAGGCTTTAATTCTTGCAAAAATTTCTCTAAGTTGTATTTTTCTATCAAAAGTCAGGCTTTTAGCATTAAATCCAATCACATCTAGGCCCAAACAATTTCCAATAAAAATAGCTCTTTCATTATGAAATTTTTGAGATATAATCGTAAATTTTTTTTGATGAAAAATTTTATGAACTCTTACAATAGAATGCAAAGTGCTAATTCCATAAAAATCTTCATATATAAAATGAGAAGGAATTCCTTTTTTAATTAATTCCTTTTTCATCATTTTTGGTTCATTATAATTTTTCTCTCTGTTATCTCCACTTACAATGATATAACGTATTTTTTTATGATGAAAAAGAAAATAAGCTGCATCTATTCTATACTTAAAATAAGCGTTAATTCCTCCTCCATGCAAATATTTAGAAGTTCCTAAAACTACACCAAATGTATTATATGGAATATAATTAATAGAATCATAACTTTTTCTTATTGACCAAAAACTTATTCCAAGATAACAGAATACAATAAATGAAATAATAAGGGAAAATATACGTTTTATTTCTAATTAACACATTAACAAAATCTAAAAAGTATCATCTTCTATGACCCATTCGCCTTTTTCTAAAAAAGAATCTATATGTTTGAATTTAATATTTTTAGTTTCTCCCGTAATTAAATGACGAATATTAATTCTATTGTTTCTTCCTAATTTTTTTCCATTTTTTTCTTTCATAACAAAATTGTTTGTAAAATGATTTTTATTTTTTGGAAAGCACAAAATATCTCCTATTAGAATAGTGGATTTAAGTAAAAAAGAAATAATTCTTTTATTTATATCATAAACCCTTTCTTGAAACAAATTAAAAGCATTTTGTTTATAAACAATAAGAGGATCTTTTTGTTCAAAAACAGCATTTTGTACAGAATATCGCAACCCATCCATTTCACGTAGGTGTTCTTTCCATTTTTCATCCATAAAACATAATATAGTCTTTTTTTCAAATATGGATAATAAAGATTTTCCTTTTGTATCATGGAATTCTTTCAAATTTGATACGGAAACTATATTTTGATATCCATCTGTTAAAACAACCCGAATTTGATAAAATTCATGATTTTGATTTACCATATTAGAATTAGATATAATAGGTTTTATATCATGATCAATCATTTTTTTCTTCTTTTTTTCATAACAATTAATAATTATATCATGAAGTTTGTTTACACAATCACGTTCTTTATAAGATAAGAATTCATCTTCTTGTATGGGAAATTTAATACCAAAAGTTTGAATAAATTCATACTCAAAATTTTTGAAATCATTGATAGACTGATTGATATTCATCATGATATCTAATAAAATATAGACCATATTAGAAATATCTAAACTTAATTCATTTCCACATAATGCATTTTTTCGTTTTTTGTATATGAACTCTCTTTGTTGATTAATAACATCATCATAGTCTAATAAACGTTTTCGTATACTGAAGTTGTTCTCCTCTATTTTTTTTTGTGCTTTTTCAATAGATCTGGTTAACAAAGGATGTTGTATGATGTCTCCTTCTTTATGTCCAAATCGATCCATTAGTTTAGAAAGTCTTTCCGAATCAATAAATAAACGAATTAAATTGTCTTCTAAAGACACATAAAACTGAGAACTACCTGGATCTCCTTGACGACCAGATCTTCCCCTTAATTGATTATCAACTCTTCTAGAATCATGTCTTTCCGTCCCTAAAACGGATAATCCTCCATTTTTAATAACTTCTTTTGATAGTTTAATATCAGTACCACGACCGGCCATATTAGTTGCTATAGTAACAGAACTAGGAAATCCTGCTTTTGCTATGATTTCCGCCTCTTTTTCATGTAATTTTGCATTTAAAACATTATGTGGAATTTTCATAAAATTTAAAGCTCTACTTAAAAATTCTGAAATTTCAACAGAAGTCGTTCCAACGAGAACGGGCCGCTTTTCATTTTTAGATAAAAAAATAATTTTTTCTATAACAGCATTATACTTTTCTCGTTGAGTTTTAAAAACAAAATCTTGAAAATCTTTTCTTTGTATTTTCTTATGTGTCGGAATGACTACTACATCTAATTTATAAATATGCCAAAATTCTCCAGATTCTGTCTCTGCTGTACCTGTCATTCCAGATATTTTCCGATACATTCTAAAATAATTTTGTAAAGTTATTGTAGCAAGAGTCTGACTGGAAGATTCTATTTGAACATTTTCTTTTGCTTCTATAGCTTGATGTAAGCCATCAGAATAACGTCTTCCTTCCATTATACGACCAGTTTGTTCATCTACTATTTTTACTTTTCCCCCTAAAACAACATAGTCCACATCTTTTTCAAATAAAGTAAAAGCTTTAAGTAATTGATTTATAGTATGAATTCTTTGTGATTTGAGAGAAAAATTTTTCAAAAGTTCCTCCTTTTTTTTTGTTTCTTTTTCTTTTGAAAAATTTTGTTTTTCTACTTCAGTCAATTCCAGATTCACATCTGGTAAAACAAAAAAGCCTATATCTTTCACATTTTTTGATAGGAATTCAATTCCTTTATCTGTTAATTCTACCGTATTATTTTTTTCATCAATGACAAAATAAAGATCTTTATCCACTTTATAGATTTCTCTTCCATAATCTTGCAAATACTGACTTTCCGTTTTTTGTAGAATCAAACGAACATTATCTTCACTCAAAAATTTTATTAAAGATTTTTTTTTAGGTAAACCACGATATGCTTGAAATAATTTAAATCCACCTAATTTTTTCTCTCCATTCTTGATTAAATTCTTTGCTTCATGTAAAAAATTTTTGACTATAACATTTTGTTGATTGACTAAAGTTTTTACTTTTTCTCTAAATAATTCAAATTCTTCTTTATTATCTTTTTTAGGATCAACAGGCCCAGATATAATCAAAGGAGTACGTGCTTCATCTATCAAGACAGAATCAATTTCATCTATAATAGCATAATTCAATTCTCTCTGAACTAACTCTTCTTTAGAACAAGCCATATTATCGCGTAAATAATCAAACCCAAATTCATTGTTTGTTCCATAAGTAATATCTGCTTGATAAGCTTTTTTACGCATATATACATCAGAAGATGAGTAGTTATCAATACAATCAACTTTTAATCCATGAAATTCCATTAAAGGAGCCATCCAACTTGTATCTCTTCTAGATAAATAATTATTTACTGTAACGATATGCACTCCTCTTCCAGATAAAGCATTTAAATAAGCAGATAAAGTTGCTACAAAAGTTTTTCCTTCCCCCGTAGCCATTTCAGCAATTTTTCCCTGGTGTAAAACCACACCTCCCATAAGCTGAACATCATAATGAACCATATCCCAAATTATGCTTTTTCCATATGCATTCCATTCATTTTTCCAAATTGCTTGATTTCCGTTCAGATGAACATAAGACTTTGTTTTTGACAATTCTTCATCAAAAGAAGTAGATGTCACAATTAGTTGTTTTTTTTCTTTTAAACGCTTAGCTGTTTCTTTAATGATAGCGTAAGCAGGAGGTAAAATATTTATTAATACTTTTTGCTCAATTTTGTAACATTCTTCTTTAATATTTTCTATATTTGAATAGATTTTTTCTAAAACATTAATAGAACAAAATTTTTCTTGTATTTTACTCAGTAATCTTTTTTCTTTTTCATAAAACTTTCTTGTAGATTTTTGGATTAAATTTTTAAAATCTTGAGTTTTATTTCTTAATTCATCATCAGATAATAAAAATATTTTTTTTTCTTCTTTTTTGATTTCAACCAAAAATTTTCTAATCCCTTTTAGGTCTCTATCATTTTTATTTACTAATAATTTATTTAAAACTTTTCTGATAAAACTCATTCAACTAAAAAATATATTATATATATGATTTCATAACAAAAAAATAAGATATTTAAAGTTCATATTCATCTCTATTCCAATAAAAATCTTCGTCATCACGTGGATAATCCGCCCATATATCTTCTATAGAGTCAAAAACTTCTCCATCTCCATTTTCTAATTGTTGAAGATTTTCAACTACCTCTAAAGGAGCTCCAGTTCGAATAGCAAAATCAATCAATTCTTCCTTTGTTGCAGGCCAAGGGGCATCTTCTAAATGAGAAGCTAATTCTAAAGTCCAATACATAATATTTTAATTATTAAAAGATCAAAAAATAATATTTTATTTTATATATTTGATTTTCAAAAATCAATGAACTTTTTCATAAAAATCACAAGATAAAATTAGTGAATTTAAATTACAAATAAATTATATGAAAAAGTTTCCAAGAATTGTATTTATAGGTTCAACTCATTTTTCTCTTTATACATTAAAAAAATTATATACTAAACAGTACAACATTGTAGGAATAATCACAAGCCCTGATAACCCATTTTTTAAAAATGAAAAAGCATTTACTCCTGTAAAAATATACGCATTAGAAAATAATATTCCTTTTTTACAACCTGTAAATCTTTTAAATTCTTCTTTTTTAAAAAATATAAAAATATGGAATGCAGATATACAAATTGTTGTTTCTTTTCGAGTCCTCCCCAAAGAAGTATGGAATTTACCTAAAATGGGGGCTTTTAATTTACATGCATCTCTTTTACCTCAATATAGAGGAGCGGCTCCGATTAATTGGGTCATTATTAATGGAGAAAATAAAACGGGATTGACTACTTTTTTCATAGAAAAAAAAATAGATTCTGGAAAAATTCTTTTGCAAAAAGAAATTCAAATCAAAAAAGAAGAAACTGCAGGAGAATTGGAAAAAAAATTAACAAAAATTAGTGCTTCTATGGTTATTCAAACCTTAGAAAATATTCTAAAAAATAAAATCAAACCTATTTCTCAAAATAATATTGATTCTTCTTTATTAAAATATGCTCCTAAAATATCCACTAAAGATTGTAGAATACAATGGAAAAATCTTAATATAGAATCAATTTATAATAAAATAAGAGGATTAAGTCCTTATCCTACAGCATGGACATTGTTGTTTTTTAATAACACAAGATTTGTGAGATTTAAAATGTTTCTTGTTAAAAAAATACGAAAAACACATACTTTTCCAATTGGTTGGATACTGATTTCATCGCATGAAATGAAAATTTCCGTTAAAGAAGGTTTTATATCTATTATGGAAGGACAAATAGAAGGAAAAAAAAGAATGCATGTTAAAAATTTAATTAATGGATTGAAAATCAGAAAAAACCTTTTTGTTCGATAAAATTTTAGTTATTTATCTATATTTGCTTTTATTTTAGTTAGTAAGATTATTTTATAGTCAAATAAAATTAAATTTATCATTCATGAACAAAACAGAATTGGTTAATTCAATAGCTGAAAAAACTGGAATAACAAAAATAAAAGCTAAAAACGTTACAGATGCATTTATTGAAACAGTAATCGAATCTTTAAAAAAAGGAAATAAGGTTACTCTTGTCGGATTCGGTACCTTTTCTGTAGTAGAAAGACATCCTAGAAATGGAGTCAATCCTAGAACAGGAAAAAAAATACATATTCCAGGAAAAAAAGTAGCTAAATTTAAAATAGGAGCAGAATTAACAAAATTGTGATTTCTAATTTCATTCTAATAAAAAAAGATAAAGTTTGTTGTTTCCAAACTTTATCTTTTTCGTTGTTTTTCATTTAGGGATAGAATCTATACAAAATCCATCTTCCTTCTTTTTCTAAAAAATAAACCAATCTATCATGGAGTCTGTTAGGTTGTCCTTGCCAAAATTCCATTTTATATGGTTTTACAATATACCCCCCCCAATCAAAAGGACGTTTTATCGTTTTTTTATCAAAAAAGTTTTTCCATTTATTATATTGTTTTAATAAATATTCTTTAGATGAAAGAATCATACTTTGTCTAGAAGCCCAACTTCCAATTTGATTTTCTCTAGGTCTATTATGAAAATATTCATCTGATTTTTTCCTTGGAATTTTAGATGTTATTCCTTTAATAATGATTTGTCTTTCCATATTTTTCCAATAAAAAGAAATACATACTTTTGGTCTGTTTTGAATTGCTTTTCCTTTCAAACTATAATAATTTGTATAAAAAATAAATCCGTATTCCGAATATTCTTTTAATAAAACAATTCTAGTTTCTGGCCCTCCATCTTCTCCGATGGTAGAAATAGACATAGCATTAATTTCTTCATTATCTTTCCTTTCTTGATGAAAGGATTTTTCCTGTTGAAACCAATCATCAAACAACTGAAAAGGTTTTTTTGGGACATTAGATTCTAATAATGAATTTCTTTCATAATTTTTTCTGAAATTACTCAAGTCAACAGTCATAATATTATAATATTATTAATAAACAAAAATATACTAACTTTATTAATTGTTTTATATAACCTTTTGTTACATAATGGCGTGATAGCTCAGCTGGTTAGAGCGTTGGATTCATAACCCAGAGGTCGGGGGTTCAAATCCCCCTCACGCTACTATTACAACCAACAAAGAATGAATTGTTTTTCAAACAACACTACAGAACATGTATTTTTCTGTTTTGAGTTACTTTCTATTAAGAAAATTACATACTTTATATAAAATTATAAATATTAATAATTTATCGAATTCAATTAGTTTTGAAATTTCGAAAAAAAATCAATTAAAAATTATATGGGGATTAGATTCAAAAAATCTAATTTATACATATATAAAAATCAATGTTCAGAAATATACCAAAGAAAAAGTAACTCTCTCTATCAAATTTATGATCAATGTTTTAAGCACATTTTCAAATGAAGAACTTTCCTTAAAAAAGGAAAAAAATACACTTAATATTTATTCTAAACAGGGAGTTTATAAAATTCCTACTTATTATGATTATTCAAATCATAATAAAAATATTCTTACACTATGTAAGTCTTCTTTTGTTCGTAGAATATCTTTGTTTTCCAAACTATTTTTAAGAATTTTAAACAAAACTTTATTTTTTACTACTAGAGATAAGGAATTGAATCCTATATTAAATGGAGTATTTTTTCAATTTTTTACCCATGAAGCAAATTTTGTGGCTACGGATACTTATAAACTGATCAAATATACCATAAAGAATTTTAAAACAGATCAAAGGATCCAATTTACTATATCTAGAAAATATCTTAATATAGTTAGGGAAATTTTAAAAAATGAAAAAAGAAATAATATTATTATTGAATATTATGAAAAAAAAAATATAATTTTTTATTTTAGAGATCATATTTTTTCATGTCAACTAATGAATGAAAACTATCCAGATTATCGTTCTGTAATTCCTCATAATAATAACCAATGTCATATCTCTTTGATTATTAATAAATTTTTATTGTTAAATACGATTAAAAGAGTTTCTATTTTTTCTAAAAATAGAAATAATTTTATTGATTTTCATTTTAATCATAATAAATTAAAAATTTATGATCAAAATACGATAGATGATCATAATTCTACTTCAGAAATACAGTGTCAAGTTTTTTCTAAAAATCTAAAAAATATGAAAATAGGTTTTAATTCTAAATTTTTAATTGAAATTTTATCTTCTTTAAATGAAGATTTTGTTTATTTTGAATTATATCATAATAAAATGGGGGTTTTAAGGCCTTTATATAAGAAAAAAAAAGAAGAATCTATTTTGATATTGATTATGTCTATAATAAAAGTATGAAAATATCATTGAATTGGATTAAAAAATATGTATTTCCTCTTAATATGGACGATAAAAAAATCTCCAATATATTAACTGATATTGGATTCACAGTAAAAGGGTTTGTTCATAATGAAAACCAAGATTTTGTTTTAGATGTGGAAATAACACCTAATCGTACATATGCTATGAGTCATTACGGAATCGCACGTGATTTGTATGCCGTATTAAAATTTCGTGGATATAAAGTTCATTTGGTGAAACCAGTAGTAGTAATAAATGAAGGGGATCATTGCAATAATGAATCTCATCTTTCAATTCTTGTAAAAATACATGATACATGTATAAGGTATTCCGGAATATGTATTTCGAAAATAAAAATAGAACCATCTCCATATTGGTTAATTTCTAGATTAAAATCTATAGGCGTAAAATCTATAAATAATATAATAGATATAATCCATTTTGTTATGTATGAATTAGGACAACCCATCCATATTTTTGACATGGATCAAATAGAGGATAAAAAAATTATAATAAAAAATGCGGAAAAAAATACAAAATTTCAATCTTCAGATAAAATTACAAGAAAACTTGATGAAGAAGATTTAGTTATTTATGACTCTGTTAAACCATTATCTATCGCTGGTATGATCAATCATATTACATCAAATATACATGTTAAAACCAAAAATATATTTATTGGAAGTGCCTGTTTTAATTCCATCATGATCCGGAATCTTAGAAAAAAACATTCTCTAAAAATAGAAACACAACATTTTTTTGAAAGAGAGACAGATCCCAATCAGACTGTTTATGCTTTACAAAGAACCGTTTTTCTTATCAAGAACATCATAAAAAATAAGATAATGTGTTCTGACATCATAGATTGTTATCCTAATCCTATATCTATTTCAAAAATCAAACTTCGTTATAAAAAAATTATCAATATTATAGGAAAAAAAATATCGAAAAAAAAAATTAAAGAAATTTTATCATTGTTGGAAATGATGATTTATTCTGAAAATGATCAATATTTATTGATTCGTATTCCTTCCTACAGAACAGATGTTCAAAGAGAAATAGATGTAATTGAAGAAATATTCCGAATTTATGGAATTCATAAGATTCCAACATATAATCAAATAAAAATTTCTACATTTCCTAAATTTTTTTTGAAAACAGAACATGAAATTCAAAAAATACTTTTTGAACAATTAATTTGTTTTGGTTTTCAAGAAATTATTTCTTCTACTATGAGAAAAAATGAAGAAAAATATTCTTCTTTACTAAATTCTTTTTTGAAAATACAAGAAATTAAGATTCTTAATCCTGTGAATCACAATTATCAATTGATGCGTTCTAGTCTGTTATTCAGCATGATAGATTGCATTGAATATAATCTTAAAAACAATAGAATAAAATCCGATATAAAATTTTTTGAATTAGGAAACATATATTATAAAATAAACAATAAATTTTTAGAAAAAACCTATCTCGGAATAGCAATTTATCAAAAAGAAAAAATAGAATCTAAAAATTATCCTTTTTTTTATTTAAAAGGAGTTATTGAACAAATTTTTCAAAAAAGTGGGATATTGAATTATACTCAAATACTTTCCAAACATCCATTATTAGAAAATGGAATTTCCATATTATACAATCATAAAAAATTAGTTGAACTAGGAAAGTTTAAAAATCATATTTTAAAAAAAAATGAAATATTTTATGCAGAAATTGATTGGAAATATTTAGTATCTATTATTCAGGAAAAAAAAATAATTTATATTCCATTTTCAAGATATCCTACTTCAAGGAGAGATTTATCTTTATTAGTAGACAAAACTATTTCATTCGAAAAAATCAATCAATTAATCAAGAAAAAAGAAAATCATCTTATTAAAAAAATTAAAATATATGATTTATATGAGGGTAAAAATTTACCTATATCAAAAAAATCTTACACAGTAAGTTTCTTTTTTGAAAGTCAAAAAGAAACACTGACTGATAAAATTATTAATAATTCAATGAAAAAAATTGAACTTTTTTTAAAAAAAGAATTAAAAGCTAAGATAAGAGAAAAATAAAATTATATAAAATAAGACAATTTTTTTAAAATTTTCTCGAATCCAGTTTCTTCTTTGATAATTTTTGATATTTCTTTTATATGAATTCTTTTTTGTTCCATGCTATCTCTGTTTCTCATGGTTACTGTATTTGTTTTGATCGTATCGTAATCTACAGTAAAACAAAATGGAGTTCCTATAGCATCTTGTCTTCTATATAATTTTCCAATGGATTCTTTTTCATCGTAAACTAATCTATGACGAATTTTCATATCATGAAATATTCTTCTCGCGATTTCTTGTAATCCATCTTTTCTAACCAATGGAAATATGGCGGCTTTAATTGGGGATAAAAAATAGGGAAGTTTTAATACTATACGTATTTTTCCATTTTTTAATTTTTCCTTTTTTAAGGAAGAAGAAAATATAGCTAAAAAAAGACGATCTAATCCTAAAGATGTTTCTATAACATAAGGAATATAATTTTTTTTCCATTCAAAAATTCGAATTTTTTTTTTCGAAAAAAATTCATGATTCTTTAAATCAAAATCTCTACGAGAATGAATTCCTTCTATTTCTTGAAATCCAAAAGGAAAATGAAATTTTATATCTGATCCCGCACTTGCATAATGAGATAAATGATCATGATCACATAACTGATAATATGTTTTATCTCCTAAATTTAATTCTAAATGCCATTTTAATCGGGTCTTTTTCCAATACTCATACCATTTTATTTCTTCTTCTGGAAGAATAAAAAATTGCATTTCCATTTGTTCAAATTCCCGCATTCTAAATAAAAATCTTCTTGCAATAATTTCATTTCTAAATGATTTTCCTATTTGAGCAATTCCAAATGGAATTTTCATTCTACTAGATTTTACAATATTATGAAAATTTGAAAATACACCTTGAGCTGTTTCAGGACGAAGATATAAATCTTTTTCATTTCTAATTTTGAACATCATATTGAAATTTCGAATTTCTGTCCAATTTTTTGTTTTAAAAACGGGATCACAAATGCACAATTCATCAATTAAAACTTTTATATCTCCTAAATCCTTTTTTTCTAAAGATTGAGATAAACGAGATAATATTTCTTCTTTTTTTTTAGGATCATTTAAAAAATTTTTTTTTACATATTCTTGAATTAAAATTTCAGGACGATATCTTTTTTTAGAATCTTTATGATCAATTAACAATTCATGAAATTTATCAATATGACCGGATGCATGCCAAACATCAGAATGCATAAGAATAGAAGAATCCACTCCTACTATATTTTCATGAAGTCGAGTCATAGATTTCCACCAAAATTCTTTAATGTTATTTTTTAACTCCACTCCATGTGGTCCATAATCATAAATTGCATTTAATCCCCCATAAATTTCGCTAGAAGGAAAAATAAACCCATAAACTTTTGCGTGAGAAATTAAAAAATCAAAAAAATAACTACATTTTTTCATATTATTTATTCTACACATAGATATAAATACTTTTCCAAATCTAATGCCGCCATACATCCAGTTCCAGCAGATGTAATAGCTTGACGATAATCAGAATCTTGCACATCTCCTGCAGCAAATACTCCAGGTTTACTGGTGATGGTTTTTCCTTTTTGTACAATAATATATCCTTTTTCATCCAAATCTAATTCATTTTTAAAAATCTCTGTATTAGGAACATGACCAATTGCAATAAATAACCCACTAATTAAAACAATTCTATTAGTTTTAGTTTTATGATTAAAAATTTTAATACCTTCCAAAAAATTATCTCCAATAATTTCTGTTACATTAGAACAAAATAATATATTGATATTATTATTTTTTGAAATACGATTTTGCAAAATTTTGGATGCTTTAAAATTATTTCTTCTAACTATCAAATATACTATTTTACAAATTTTTGATAAAAAAATTGCTTCTTCTAAAGCGGTATCTCCACCTCCTATTACTGCTACATTTTTTTCTTTATGAAAAAAACCATCGCAAGTAGCACAAAAAGAAATTCCTAATCCTATAAATTGTTTTTCTTTATAAATTCCTAAAAACTTAGAACGAGAACCTGTAGCTACAATTAGTCCTCTACTTTCTATACATTTTTCTGTAGAAAAAAAAATACGATGAATTCCTCCTTTTTTATTGGATAAAATCACATGATTCACAGATTGATTAATTATTTTTGTATTAAACCGTTCTGCTTGCTTTTTACACCTTATCATCAGATCGTTTCCACTAACTCCATCTGGGAATCCCAGATAATTATCCACACTAGTTGTTGTGGTCAATTGTCCTCCTGGTTGAAATCCCGTAAAAAGAATAGGGGCCATATCAGCCCTGGCCGCATATATAGCCGCAGAATAACCAGCAGGTCCAGATCCAATAATTACACAATTATGTATTTTTTTTTTAAATAACATAAAATAATTTTATAAAAATATTTTTAATTTTTGTCATTTAATCATTTAATAACAAGTTATGCATGATTTAAATTTTTTCGTAGAAAAACATTTATTTTTGAAAAAAATGAAAAATAGAATTCATATATTTTGCGTAATCAGAAAAAAATTTTATCTCTTTACTCAAGAAGAAGTAATACGTCAATATATAATTTTTTTATTAAAACAAATAAAAAATTATAAGAACTCCAACATATGGGTAGAATATCCTTTTAAAATAAATAAATTAAATAAAAGGATAGATATTCTTGTTCAATTTCAAAGAAAACCACATATTCTTATAGAATGTAAAAACCCAAAAATTCCTATTACACAAAAAACTTTTGATCAAATTTCCATATATAATAAAACTATCAAAGCTCCATTTTTAATGATCAGTAATGGAATAAAAAACTTTATTTTTCAAGTTGATAAATACAAAAAAAATTTTTCATTTTTAAAACAGATTCCATAAATACACTAACATCATACATCAAATTTTATATAACAAAGAATGCATATAATCAATAAGATCTAATAATTTTGTGGAATAACCAACTTCATTATCATACCAAGAAACTATTTTTAAAAAATTAGAATTTAACATAATACTAGAATTTGCGTCAAAAATAGAAATCCTTTCATCTCCTATAAAATCCGATGAAACAACAGCATCTTCTGTATATCCTAATATATTTTTTAATGTAGTTTGAGAAGCCTGTTTCATGCAAAATTTAATTTTATCAAAATTTGTACTAGTTTTTAAATTAACCGTAAAATCCAAAACAGAAACATCTGAAATAGGGACTCTGAAAGCCATTCCTGTTAATTTTCCGTTCAAACTTGGAATAATTTTTCCCACGGCATTAGCCGCACCTGTTGATGATGGTATTATATTAGACAACGAAGATCTACCTCCTCTCCAATCTCTATCGGAAACAGAATCAACAACTTTTTGAGTTGCAGTAGAAGCATGTATAGTTGTCATCAATCCTTCAGATATTCCAAAATTATCATTTAAAACTTTAACAATTGGAGAAAGACAATTTGTAGTACAAGAAGCATTAGATACAATATTTTGATCTTTTCTCATATTTTCATGATTAACTCCCATAACAAACATAGGAATATCATCTTTAGGTGGAGCTGATAAAATCACTTTTTTAGCACCTGATTCTAAATGAGCATTAGCTAAATCTTTTGTTAAAAAAAGGCCAGTAGATTCCACAACATATTCTACATTCAAATTTTCCCAATTGAGTTTTTTAGGATCTTTTTCATTAGTAACCTTAATCCGTTTTTCGTTCAATATAAGATAATCTGTATCTTCAATACGAATATTTCCTTTAAAAGAACCATGAACAGAATCATATTTTAATATATAAGCCAAATATTCTATAGATACTAAATCATTTATAGATACTACTTGAATATTATTTCTATTTAAAGCAGATAATAAAACTAACTTTCCTATTCTTCCAATTCCATTAATTCCTATTTTGATAGACATATTAAAAAAATTTTTTTTGTTGTAAATTAATTTTTAACTTTCAAAAAATTCATAAAAGCAGATGATGGAATTTCAACTTTTCCTATTTGACGCATTTTTTTCTTTCCTTTTTTTTGTTTTTCCAAAAGCTTTCTTTTTCTAGAAATATCCCCTCCATAACATTTATCCGTGACATTTTTTCTGAAAGATTTGATGGTTTCTCTTGCTATAATTCTTCCAGATACAGAAACTTGAATAGGAATACTAAATTGATGTTTTGGAATTAATACAGATAATTCCTGACATATTTTTCTTGATAAAAACAAAGCTTTCGTTTTATGAACTAAAAGAGATAAAGGTTCTATTTTTTCATGATTAATCCATACAGTAATTTTTTTTAAATCCGAATTTTTATAACCAATAAAATTATAATCAAAAGAAGCATATCCATTAGAAATACTTTTTAATTTATCATAAAAATCGAATACAATTTCCGATAAAGGCATTTCAAACATAATTTTGATTCTTTTTGAAGTCATATAATTATGATTTCCAATCATAATTCCTCGTTTTTCAATACATAATGACATTACATTTCCTATATAGATATCTTTAGTGAAAATAGAAACTAAAACATATGGTTCTTCTATCCTTTTCAATTTTTCCGTTTCTGGAAAATCTGAAGGATTATTAATCATTAAAAACTTTTGATTATTGTTCACATAAACTCTATAAGAAACATTAGGAATAGTAAGTATTACAGAAATATCATATTCACGTTCTAAACGATCTTTCACAATTTCCATATGAAGAAAACCTAAAAATCCACAATGAAACCCAAATCCTAATGCTGGAGAAGACTCAGGACTAAAAGAAAGTGCAGCATCATTTAATTGCAATTTTTCTATAGAAGAACGTAAATCTTCATATTTATCAGAATCAACAGGATAAATACTAGCGAAAACCATAGGTTTAAATTCTTTAAATTTTTGTATTGCTTTTGTAGCTGGTTTTTGAGCATCTGTTATGGTATCTCCTACTTTTACTTCACTCGCATTTTTTATACCAGAGACAACATATCCAACATCTCCTGTATTAATTTTATTTTTTGAAATATGTTTTAATTTCAAAGTTCCTATCTCATAGGCAGAATAAATTTTTCCTGTAGACATAAATCGTAATTTTTGTCCTTTTCGTATACAACCATTTTTTATCCTAAATAATATTTCAATTCCTCTAAATGGATTGTATAAAGAATCAAAAATAATCGCTTGTAAAGGAGCTTTTGGATCTCCTTTTGGATAAGGAATACGTGTTACTATTTTATTTAAAACATGATTAATTCCTAATCCATTTTTTGCACTAATAGGAATAATATCTTCCATTTTACATCCCACTAATTCCATAATTTCTTTCATTACATCTTCAGAAATAGAGTCATACAAATCGATTTTGTTTAAAACTGGAATAATGATTAGGTGATTCTTTAATGCCAAAGAAAGATGGGATATTGTTTGTGCTTGCACACTTTTCGTACAATCAACAACAAGTATAGCTCCTTCACAAGCAGAAATTGAACGCGATACTTCATATGAAAAATCAACATGTCCAGGTGTATCTATTAAATTTAGAATGTATATTTTATTGTTATATTTATATTCCATCTGAACAGCATGACTCTTGATAGTTATTCCACGTTCTCTTTCTAGATCCATGTCATCCAATAACTGACTCCGTTTTTTTTCTGAAACCGTTTTTGTAAATTCTAACAAACGATCAGCTAACGTACTTTTTCCGTGATCTATATGTGCGATAATACAAAAATTTCGAATATCATGAATCATGATTGATTGAATTTAAAAATCATAAAATAACCTTGAAGGGAATCGAACCCATACCATAGGAATCGGAATCCTATATTCTATCCTATTAAACTACAAGGTTATATTATTATAATATAATGCTTACTAATAATAATATATAATAAATATTTTAAAGTATGACACAGTCAGTTGAACAGATTCATCGTTTTTTGAAGTCCGTTTGTTACAAATGAAAATATTATCTTTATGCCTATATCTAATTTTGAAAATAAATCATCTATTTCTTCATCTTTCCAGTTTTCTAATACATAAGAATCTATTTTTTGATCAAAATGATTTTTCTTAATTCCAAAACGAAGACGTGCATAATGAGTTGTTCCTATTTCTATTTCTATATTTTTTAATCCATTATGTCCTCCACTCCCTCCTTTTTCTCTTAAACGAAAACTACCAAAGTTTAAATAAATATCATCAGATATTATCAAAATATTTTTTAATATAATTTTTTCTTTTATCATCCAATACTTAACAGCTTCTCCACTACGATTCATATAAGTAGAAGGTTTTAAAAAAAAAAGTAATTTATCATTATAGATAAATTCAGAAATAAAACCTAGTTTTTTTTTAGAAAAAGAAAAACGATATTTTTTTGATATTTGGTCCAAAATCATAAATCCTAAATTATGTCTAGTTTTTCTGTATAAATATCCTGGATTTCCTAATCCAATTATCAAAAATTTTTCTATAGGAGATAAATAATTCATCTTGAATGAAGAATTTCATATACAGTTTTTCCTATATTAGCCGGAGATTTTACAATATGTATTCCACTTTTTTCCATTATTTTTATTTTTTCCTGTGCTGTTTCTATTTTTTTTTCTATAATTGCTCCAGCATGTCCCATTGTTCTTCCTTTTGGGGCTGTTTGTCCAGCTATAAAACCTATCACTGGTTTTTTATTTTTTAATTTTTTTATCCATTTAGCCGCTTCAATTTCTAATTGTCCCCCTATTTCTCCAATCATAACAATACATTCTGTTTCTGAATCGGATAAAAATAGTTTCATAATTTCCTTTATATTCATTCCAATAATAGAATCTCCTCCTATACCAATAGCAGTGGAAATTCCATAACCCAATTTCACAATTTGATCTGCTGCTTCATAAGTTAAAGTTCCTGATCTAGAAATTATCCCTATATTTCCTTTTTTTTTAAAAACTGAATTAGGCATTATTCCTACTTTAGCCTCTTCTGGAGTAATAATTCCAGGACAATTTGGGCCTATTAAACGAGATTTTCTTCCTTTTAAAAAATGCTTTATTCGAATCATATCTGATACAGGTATTCCTTCTGTGATACAGACAATAATTTGTATATTCATGTAAATAGATTCTAAAATAGCATCAGAAGCAAAAGAAGAAGGAACAAAAATTATGCTAACATTTCCTCCTGTCTGATTCACTGCTTCTTCAATTGTATTAAAAATAGGAATACCTAAATATATTTTTCCCCCTTTTCCTGGTGTTACCCCTCCTGCTATAGGAGTACCATAATTTATCATTTGTTCAGTATGAAATAAACCTTCTTTTCCAGTTAATCCTTGTACAAGGACTTTAATGTTTCTATCTATTAAAATACTCATAATTCTTAAATTAATTTTAATACCAAATAATTTGAATTTTATTTTCTCATTCTTTCTATATAAGATCTATTTTTTGTATTTATTTTCAATAACTCTCCTATTTTGATAAAAGAAGGAACCGATAGTCTTGTTCCTGTTTCTAAAACAACAATTTTATTGGTATTATTAATCGTGTCGCCTTTTTTTACAGATTCTGTCTGAACCACTTTTAAAATAACTGTGGAAGGCATTTTTAAAAATAAAAAAATTTTTTCTTTTTCACTTTTTACATGAAAAAAAATAGGTATTTTCATTCCTTCTTTTAAAAATTCTATATTTATGTTTTTTATTAATCTTTCCTCTATTTGTATTTGATCATAAGTACTATCATTCATGAAATGAAATATATCTTTTTCTTTATATAAATATCTATATGAATAAAATTCTATCTTAACCTTTTTTAATTTACATTTTGATGAGAATTTATTTTCTAAAACATGACCTGTTAGTATATTTTTCAATTTTGTCCTAACAAAGGCATATCCCTTTCCTGGTTTTACATGAAGAAAATCAATAATTTTGAATATTTCTTTGTTCCATTGTATATATAAACCTTTTCTGATTTTCATTTGATTTTAAATTAAAAATTTCAGAATTTTTCGTAATTTTTTACTATTTTTGCTACAACTTCTGCTTCTACTACAAGTTTGTTATTCACATAACCTTTTCCTTTCATGTGAACAATTCCTCTTTTCATAGATTCCAATAAATCAACTTGAAAAATAATTATATCTCCAGGAACTATTTTTTGTTTAAATTTTACTTTGTCTATCTTTAAAAAATAGGTAGAATATAATTCAGGATGACTTAGTTTGTTTAATACAAGAATTCCTCCAACTTGTGCTAGAGCTTCTATTTGTAATACCCCCGGCATAATTGGTTCTCTTGGAAAATGTCCTATGAAAAAAAATTCATTCATGGTTACATTTTTAACTCCTACAATACTATTTTCTGTTAAATCTATAATTTTATCTACTAATAGAAATGGAGGTTTATGAGGCAAAATTTTCATAATGCTTTTTATGTCCAAAATAGGTTTCTTTTTTAAATCAAATTCAGGAATATCATTTTTTTTAAATGTTTGAATTTTATTCATTAACTCCTTTAAAAATTGCATAATAATATAATTATCTGGATTATAAAAAATGAATTGAGATTCCATTCAAATTAGAACCCCATCTAAAAGAAAATGTTTCTAAATTTCATTCAAAACTTGATTGTTTCCCAACAAAATATTTTTATACCAAAAAGAAAACATGGAATCTTTAAAAATTTCTTTTTTTCACAAAGAATACAAAAAATTTTTGAATTTTAAATTTTTTTGTAAAACGAATTTATATGTTTCAAAATAGCATATTTCTGCATAAGAATATTTTCTTTTTTCGCTATGTTCTATCATTTCTATATCTTCTAACCTATTCTTTGAATCGCTTAGTCTTACAAAAAATTTAGAAGAATCATCCATAAATAATAAAATAGAAATTTCCATATTATCTAATTTTACGAATTATTATATAAATCCATACCTATTAGATGATAGAACAGCTAAAATATGCTTTCCTTTTTTAAAAAAAGGAATAATATGCTTTTATACAAAGTTTTTCTTTTTTATTATATCTTCTATCCAATCAATCTGTTCTAATTGGAACTAGGGATAAAGTAATAGATAGGAACTCTCTTGTTAAGAGAGAAAATCAAATCCTTATAAAAGGAATTTTTTTTCGTTAGGCTTTTGCTTTTCAAGCATATCTAATTAATATTAGAACAAAATTTCTTTTAAATTAGAAATCATAAAAAAATACTATAAAAATAAAAACTTTATGTAATTTCTATTTCAGAATATGTTTTTTATTATTATATCATGAGTTTTTCAAAACGTATAATTTTATTTTTCACAGGTTTTACTATTGGAATTTTGATCTTACTTTTTTTTTCCTATCAAAAAAGATTCCTGAATCTAAAGAAGAAAAAAATAGGAAAAAAAAAAGACGAGAAATATTTTTATAATATTCAAAAAACAAATATTTTGTAAAATATGAAAAGAACTTATCAGCCTTCGAATAGAAAAAAAGTTAATGTTCATGGATTCATGAAACGAATGAAGACAAAAACAGGTAGAATCATTATATCTAGAAGAAGAAAAAAAGGAAGAAAAAGACTCGCTGTCTCCAATTTCAAGAAATAAAATTAATTACAAAATTTTAAAATTTTCTATATCCCCAATTTTAGGAAAACTTTCCCCTTTTTTTCCATAAAATTTCTTGCCTTTGACAATAAATTCTTCATAGGCAAAAAAATAGGATAAGTCTCCTATATCTACTATTTTAGTAAAAATAGAAATATTTTTTTTCATTAAATCCAATTTTTCAAAATTTATTAATCCTATGTCTACAAAAAATTCATTTTTATTTTTCTGTATTTGAACCTTTCTATATATTTTATCTAATAAAATGTTTTTGTTTTCTGGAATATTAAAATAAGATTTATAATCTTTTTCAAGATCTACTCCTGTAGAAAAAGAAATAAAATAAAAAGCCGAAAGAATAGATAATACACTATATTTTCTAATGATTTTTTTTTGAAAGTCTTTAGGATAATTTCCTGATTCAATTAGAACACAAGGATAACCTAATTTTTGTAATCGATCTCCAGTTGCTGTAGGGTACAATTCATCAGAAAATCTTCCTATTGATCCAATATCAGGTAAAATTTTATAAATTTCATTTGCAATAAAATTTATAATTCCCATAGATTTTTTTCTACTTATAGAATAGATATTTTTTTCTATGGATATAGAAGGAGATAAAAAAGACAAAATAGCGGGGTTAAAACTTTTATGTCCAACATTATAAATGCTTCTTTGATCATGTAAATTAAATAAAATATTAGGATTATTTTTTTCTATTTCCTGAAATAAAATTTGCATTTCTGGAGATTGTAAACGAATAGCATCTCTATTTAAGTCTATATTTATGGCGTTTCTTCTTTGAAAAATTTCAGCCCCGTCAGGATTTAGCATAGGAATAAATAAAATAGTTAAATTTTTTTTTAAAAATTGAACTAAATCACAATTTTTTTTTATTAAAAAAAAATGAAAAAGGTCAAACATAGATTTAGTGCCAGTTGTTTCATTTCCATGCATTTGAGACCATATCAATATTTTCTTTTTTCCTATCCCCCATTTTATTTTGAAAATGATTCTTTTTTCTATGGACAATCCTATAGGAATAATAGAGCATATATCTTTATATTTATTCATAATTTTTAATAAGTCAGAATATTTGAAAATTTTTGAATCTCCAATCCTACTATCTTTAAAAAAAGATTCATAACTCTGAGATATAGATAGAATATCGAAAAGCAACATAAAAACTTTAATTTTATTTTTTTTAAAAAAATTCTACTATTTATATATGATGAATAAAAAAATTGTTGTTATCTTTCAAAAATATAAAATTAAAAAAAATTCATACATCTGAAATGAAAAATACTGTAAAAAAAATAACAGAATGAATCATATAAAAAAATAAAACGAATTTTTAATATTTATTATGAAAAATTATTTTAAAATAAATTATATCGAATCAATTTTATTAATAGTGGGATTTCTTGTTTTAAATTTTTTCAATATAGTTCTTAGAAAATTATTGATTTTTATTAATTTACCTGAAAGCATGATATTTTCAATATCATATACTCTTCCTTTTATTTTTTTATTTTTTTTCATATCTCTTCAAGCCCAAAAAAAAAATTTAACCATAGATTTATCCACAAAATTCTCTCCATGGTATATTTATTTTGTTATTTTTTGCATGATGTTTTGTATGATCATTATCAATGAATATATTTCTTCATTAGTTCCAAGAGAAGGCCCAATACTAGGAAATATGTATAAAGAAATTGAAGAATTTCTACAAGAAGAAGTTAAAAATCCAATTCCTTTTTTTTCTACTACAATATTATTAGCACCTATATGTGAGGAAGTTCTTTTTAGAGGAATCATTTTAAATGGAATGTTAAAAAATAAAATACATCCTATTAAAGCTATTTTATTTTCTTCATTTTTATTCGGATTAACTCATATGAATCCATGGCAATTAGTAGGAGGAATGATTATTGGAAGTTTTATCGGTTTCATTTATTTTATAACTTCTTCTATTATAGACTGTATATTATTACATGTTTTTAATAATGCTTTCGCTATATTCACCATGTTTTTCTTTATAAAAAATGAGGATCCTTTTTTATCAAAAAAAGAGGTAAATATGAATATAGGATTCATCTTAATAATAGCTTTTATTATAATAATTAGTGGAAGTATTTTTCTTTTAAAAAAAAAGAAGGAAAAGATCCAAAAATAAAATTCAATTTTTAAAAAAAATACTGACTATATACAACAATAAATCATAAAATTTCTTAAAACAACTTTTCATAATGAAAAAACCTTCATTAACTATTTTGGGATGTCATTCTTCCATACCTACAAATAAGTTTCATCCTACAGCTCAAATATTAGAAATGAAAGGTTTTTCCTTTCTTATTGATTGTGGTGAGGGTACACAAGTTCAATTAAAAAAAGCAAAAATAAAATTTAATAAAATCATGCACATATTCATATCTCATTTGCATGGAGATCATTTTTTTGGATTGATTGGATTGTTATCTACCTTTCATTTATTAGGTAGAGAAAAATCAATAAGTATTTATGCTCCAAAAGGATTAAAAGAAATCATAGATGTTCATTTTAAATGGTCTTATACTAAACTTAAATATTGCATCGATTATATAGAATTATCATCTAAAAAATTGGAAAGAATCATGAAAAATGAAAAAATAGAAGTTTTTTCCATTCCATTGAAACATAGGATTTATACAAATGGGTTTCTTTTTAGAGAAAAACCTAATAATAAAAGAAAATTAAACATGGAAGAAATTCAAAAAATACCTGATATTAAAATAGTAGATTATCAAAATTTAAAATTAGGAAAAGATTTTAAAACTCATGATGGAATAATCATTCCTAATTGGAAATTAACATTTGATCCACCCAAAATATTATCTTACGCTTTTTGTTCAGATACTTCCTTTTACTTGCCTATCATTGAACATATAAAATATGTAGATTTATTATATCACGAATCTACCTTTCTAAAAAAAGAAGAAAATAGAGCAATAAACACAGGACATTCTACAGCCAATCAGGCTGCATATATAGCTAAAAAAGCTCAAGTAAAAAAATTATTGTTAGGGCACTATTCAAACAGATTTCCTAATCTTAAAGAATTTGAAAAAGAAGCAAAAAAAATATTCTTGAATGTAGAAGCATCTGAACCTCTCAAAACATATTATTTAGAATAAAAAATCATATTCCTAATTCTTCTTAAAGAAAAAAAAGAGATAATAGATCCTATTATTAAAATCATACATATAACCATACAAGAATCTTTTAGTGTAATTTTAACAGGAAAAGGTATTTTTTTTGCTATTTTAAATATTTTATATTTTTCTTGTATAAAAGATAAAATATAAGAAAAAAAGAAACCAATTAAACAACCAAAAGTAGTAATCATTAATCCCATATAGAAAAATATCATCTTAATTCTGTACAAAGAAAAACCCATACTCCATAATACAAAAAGTTCTTTAATTTTATCTAATTGTAAAATAAAAATAGCACTAAATAAATTAAATCCAGTAATCAAAGTCATTAATATGAATAAAAAATATATAAATATTTTCTCTGTATTCAAAACTTTATAGAAAACTCCTTCTTTTTCTACACGTGTTATTATATTAAATTTTGAACCCAATTTTTTTACCAAAAGATGTTTCATCTTATACATATTCACATTTTCATGAATTTTTATTTCTAATGTATGAAAAACTTTTTTTTTCATAGTGTTTTGAAGATCATACAAATCACAAAACAAATATTTTCTATCCATTTTAGGACTAAAATGAAAAAATCCTCTTACAGAAACTTTTTTTTTCATAAAAAATGAACCCAAAGTGTTTGTTTTATTTTGATTGGGATCAATAATGAACATTTGTAAAGGCATATTCATATTTATTACATGAGATAACATTGGAAAATATGAACCCAAAGAATACCATCCTACATATATATTTAAAGAATCAAATCTATTGTTTTTTAAATTTATTTTTTTAAATTTTTTCATTACTTTTTCATATTCTATATCCACTCCTTTTAAAGGAATGAAATATTCATGGTTATTATAGTGAAAAAAAACTTTTTTTTCCATAGTCTTAGAAACCGCTATAATTCCTCGTATAGATTTTATTATTTTTATTACATTATCATCAATAAAAAAATCTTTTTCATTGGAGTAGGAAATCGTAATATCAGGATAATGAATTTGATAAAATTTTTTATTTAAATTTTCTAATCCAGAAAAAACAAATAAAATAGTAGATAAAGAAAATGTAGAGACTCCAATAGATAAAATGGATAAAAAAACAATAATATTAACAAGATTCGTTTTTTTTTTATAAAAAAAATAACGTATAGATATATAAAAAGAAGGATTCAAAAAACTATTAAATTTTATTATTATACAGCTGAAAAAAAATCCAATTTTGGAATTTTTTTCACACGATACCTAAGTCTATAAGAAAGAATTTTTCTATAAAATCTAGATTTAAAACGGATAGATTTTAATATATTTTTATCCAAAAAAGGATAAATGCTAATATATACTTTTATTAAATTCATGTCAGGAGTAATATATATTTTAATCAAAGTCACTAAAAATTTATTTTTTTTTTGACTATAAAAAATTTCCTTATTAAGAATTTCTGCTATTTCTACAAAAAATATTGAATATAATTTTTTGTTTCTAATCAAGCTTATTTCTTTCATAATTTAGTCAGTTGAATTAAAAACCGATTTTATTTTTTTACAAATCAAATAAAAGTAGTACATGAAAAAAAATTAACAAAAAATTTGTAATAGGGAAAATAATGTTGTAAACTTGCAAAGTTTCCATTTTTTTCCGGTCCCATAGCTCAGTAGGTTAGAGCACCTGACTCATAATCAGGGAGTCGCTGGTTCAAATCCAGCTGGGACCATTTTATTTTTGTAACCGGGGAGGGATTCGAACCCACAACTTACAGTTTAGGAAACTGTTGTTCTATCCTATTTGAACTACCCAGTCTTAGTATCTATAATAGAAACAATTGATTTATTTTTTTTTCCTTTTTTAAAGGAAACATAACCATTTTTTAGAGCATATAAAGTATAATCTCTTCCTATTCCTACATTTCTTCCAGGATGATATTTTGTTCCTCGTTGACGAACTATGATATTACCAGAATTCACGTATTGGTTTCCATATATTTTAATTCCCAATCTTCTTCCTATTGAATCTCTTCCATTTCTAGAACTTCCAGAACCTTTTTTATGAGCCATATTATTGTTTTTTTTCTAAAAAAGAAATTATTTTTATTTTTGAAAATAAAGGTCTAAATCCATTTTTAACTTTATATCCTTTTCTTCTTTTTTTCTTAAAAATAAAAATTTTGTTCCCTTTTACATGTTTTAAAATTTCTATTTTAACGCTAATTTCTTCTAAAAAAGGATTTCCTAAAAAAAGTTTTCCTTCTTTATAAAACAAAAAAATTTGATTTAATAATATTTTTTTTCCTACATTTTCAGAAATATAAGGAACATAAATATACTTATTTTCAACAAGTTTAAATTGTTTATCTTTTATATTAGCAATAGCATATGTCATAAATCAAATAATTTTAATACCTTACTTTAATAATATTTTTTTTGTTTTTAAAAGACTTTCAATCAAATAATCTATTTCTTTAAAAGTATTATATACAGAAAAACTGATACGAATCATACCTGAAACTTTAAAAAAATTCATAAGAGGTTGTGCACATAAATGTCCTGTTCTAACCGCAATCCCCAAACGATCTAAAATGCTACCAACATCAAAACAATGTAACTCATATAAATTAAAGGAAATAATACCAGATTTTTTAGAAAAATCCCTATCATCTCCATACAATTGGATCCCATCTATTGAACTTAAACGTTTTACAGCATACATCAAAAGTTTCTTCTTGTAATCTTGAATCTTTGATATTCCTATTTTTTTTACAAAATCTATGGCATATCCCCACACAATAATTCCTTCTATATTCGGAGTTCCTGCCTCAAATTTAAACGGTAAATCTGAGTAAGTTGTTTTATCAAAACTCACATTTTTAATCATTTCTCCTCCAAATTGATAAGGATATAATTTTTCTAATATTTTCTTTTTTCCATATAATATACCAATTCCAGTAGGTCCATACATTTTATGAGCAGAAAAAACATAAAAATCAACATTTAAATTTTGTACATCTAAGTCTAAATTAGAAGGAACTTGAGCTCCATCAATCAAAACTAAAGCTCCATATTCATGAGCTTTTTTAATAATATCTTGAACAGGATTAATTATTCCTAAAACATTAGATATATGACTAATAGATACTATTTTTGTTTTTTCTGAAATTAAAAATTCAAAATCTGTTAATTTTAAAAAACCATTTTCATAAATGGATATTATTTTTAAAATAGCACCTTTCTTTTTACAAAGAACCTGCCATGGAACAATATTTGAGTGATGTTCAATACAAGAAATAATAATTTCATCTCCTTCTTTTATAAAAGTATCTATACTAGAAGCAACCAAGTTAATAGATTCTGTAGTTCCTTTTGTAAATATAATTTCCGATGAATGTTTGGCGTGAATAAATTTTTGAATTTTTTTTCTAACATTCTCAACATATAGAGTTGCTTTATGACTAAGATAATGCAACCCTCTATGAACATTAGAATTCATAGTAGAGTAATAATCTTGGGAGGCTTGAATTACATTCAAGGGTTTTTGGGTTGTTGCCGCATTATCCATATAAATTAAAGGATTCGAATATATTTTTTCTTTTAAAATAGGAAATTGATTTCTTATTTTTTGTATTTCTGTTTCTGAAAACATATATTTTTTATAAATGTTTATCTAATTTTTTCTTCATTTTTTTATGTATCAATTTTTTCAATTCAAAAATATGAATAGAAATCAACATATCCTCTAGAAAAGAGAATAATAATAACATTTTAGCTTTTTTTTCAGAAATTCCTCTTGATTGAAGATAAAATAACTCAGATTCTTGTATGTTACCTACGGTACAACCATGCGAACACTTTACAGACTCAGAATAAATTTCTAATTGAGGTTTGGCATATATACACGCTTCATTAGAAAGAAGAATATTATGATTTTTTTGGAAAGCATTTATTTCTTTTATTAATTCATTAATAATGATTTTTCCATTAAAAATTCCTTTAGATTTTTCACATAAAATATTTTTATATAATTGAAAACTATAAGCATTTGAACATAAATGATCTATCAAAGTATGATGATCTACAAACTGTCTTCCTGATAATAGAGAGATTCCATACAAATAGGAATATGTTTTTTCTCCGATGGAATAAAATTTTAAATTATTTCTTATAAAATTTCCTTGAAAAGAAAAAGTATAAATAGTACATTTGCTATTTTTCTTTTGTTGAAAAGATGTATTATCTATTACAGTAGTTTCTACTAAATCATCTTGCACTTTGTAGTAGTCAATTGTACTATGATTCATGGCATAAATTTCGCTTACAGAATTTATAAGAACGAAGTGTTTTCTTAAACATTTGTAATGTTCTATAATTCTAACATAGGAATGTTTTCCCACTACAATCAAATTTCTGTTATTCAACAGAATATTGGATTCCATTCCTGTAGAAATATGCAATATTTCTATGGGAGATTCTAAAATAACATTATTAGGAATATAAACATATGCTCCATCTTTTAACAAGAGAGTATTTAAAGTATAAAATGCATCATATTGATATGATAGTTTTCCATAATAATCTTTAATTTCATTTTCTTTGAGCGATAAGATATTTGACAAAAAAATATTTTTTACATGTTGTGTATAAGAAAGATGAGGATGATATTTTCCATCTATAAAAATCAAAATTAAAGATTTTTCTTTTTTTAGAAAAGTTAATTTTTTTATTTTTTGATGTTCTATATTTTCTATTTTTACATTTTCAGAAACAACATTATAATCCTGATTAATAATTGAGTCAATATTTGTATTTTTCCATTCCTCATTTGTAGAAGAAGGAAACCCTTTTTTATGGAAAAAATCAAAATGTTTTCGTTTTAAAAAAGACATATAAGAGTCTTTTTTTTCTTCAGAATAAAATTGATTAATTAATAAAGCTATTTTTTCTTTTAACTGCATTATTTAATTAATTATCAATAAAGTTAAACAAAACAATTAATTCTTTTATACTTTATTTTTCACTATCCAATCATATCCTTCTTTTTCTAATTTTTCAGCTAATTTTTGATCTCCTGACTGTATAATTTTTCCATTATATAGAATATGTATAATATAGTCTGAAAAAATGTAGTCTAATAACCTTTTGTAATGAGTAATAATTAAAATAGAATTGTTTTTATTTCTAAAATCGTTAATACCTTGAGCAACTACACGCAATGCATCTATATCTAAACCTGAATCAACTTCATCTAAAACAGATAATAAAGGATCTAACATCATCATTTGAAATATTTCATTACGTTTTTTTTCTCCTCCAGAAAAACCTTCATTTAAAGAACGATAAAAAAAACTTTTTTCAATATTTAATAAAGAAGACTTTTCTTTTATTTTTGATAAAAGATCTTTAGAAGATATTTTTTTTATATTTCGTGCTTCACGAATAGAATCAACCGCTGTTTTAATAAAATTAAAAATGGATACTCCTGGTATTTCTATTGGATGTTGAAAAGATAGGAAGATTCCTAAATGGGCCCTTTCTTCTGGTGAAAAATTTTTTAAATTTTGATTCAAAAAATAAATGTTTCCTTCATTGATTTTATATTCTTTCTTTCCTGCTATTATAGAAGCAAGAGTACTTTTTCCAGAACCATTAGGTCCCATAATAACATGACTTTCTCCTGCATTGATTTTTAAGTTAATTCCTCTAAGAACTTTTTTGTTTTCTATAGAAGCATGTAAATTTTCTATATTTAACATAATTTTGATTGTTATCCAACAGATCCTTCCAAAGAAATTTCCAAAAGTTTTTTGGCTTCTACTGCAAATTCCATGGGAAGTTTTTTCAAAACCTCATTACTAAAACCATGAACAATTAAAGAAATTGCTTTTTCTGTATTGATTCCTCTTTGATTACAGTAAAAAATTTGGTTCTCTCCAATTTTTGAAGTTGTCGCTTCATGTTCTACTTGAGAGTTCGAATTATATACATGAATATATGGAAACGTATGAGCTCCACATTGGTTTCCAATTAATAGAGAATCACATTGAGAAAAATTACGAGAATGAATCGCTTGAGAAGTGATTTTCACTAATCCTCTATAATTATTTTGAGCTTTTCCTGCGGATATTCCTTTTGATATAATGACACTTTTGGTATGTTTTCCTATGTGAATCATTTTAGTTCCTGTATCTGCTTGTTGAAAATCTTTAGTTAAAGCTAAGGAATAAAATTGTCCTATGGAAAAATCTCCTTTTAGAATACAAGATGGATATTTCCAGGTAATTGAAGAGCCTGTCTCCACTTGTATCCAAGATATTTTTGCTCCTTTTTCACATAAACCACGTTTCGTAACAAAATTAAAAACTCCTCCTTCCCCTTTTTTATTTCCAGGAAACCAATTTTGAACGGTAGAATATTTAATTTCAGCATTTTCCAAGGCTATAATTTCTACTACAGCTGCATGTAATTGATTCTCTTTTCTTTGTGGGGCCGTACATCCTTCTAAATAACTCACATAGGAATCTTTATCTGCAATAATTAAGGTTCTTTCAAATTGACCAGTTTTATTTTCGTTAATACGAAAATATGTAGATAATTCCATAGGACAACGAACTCCTTTTGGGATATAACAAAAAGAACCATCTGAAAATACAGCTGAATTTAAAGCGGCATAAAAATTATCTTTTTTTGAAACAACTGAACCTAAATATTGTTTTATAATATTTGGATATTTTTTCAAAGCATCGTTGATAGAACAAAATATAATACCTTTATCTTTTAATTTTTTCTGAAATGTAGTCGTTAAAGAAACGGAGTCTAATACTATATCTGTTGCTACGCTTGAAAGCTTTTTTTGCTCTTCTATAGGAACCCCTAATTTATTAAACGTATCTATTAATTCTGGATCTATTTTTTCAACATGATTGAAGTCTACTTTTTTTTTTGGAGCAGAATAATAACTTATTTGTTGAAAATCTGGAACTCGGTATTTTATATTCGCCCATATTGGGGGATTCATTTTTTTCCATATATGATAAGATTCTAACCTCCAGTCCAACATCCATGTGGGTTCCTTTTTTTTTTCTGTTATTTTACGAATGACTTCTTCATTTAATCCCACTGGGATTTTATCGGATTCTATTGGAGTATAAAATCCATATTTGTATTCGGATTCAGAAAAATTTTCCAGAATCTTATTATTTTTTTTCATGATGATGAAAAACTTTTTCCGCAACTACAAGTATGTTTTGCTTTAGGATTATTAAAATAAAATCCTTTTCCGTCTAGTCCATCCGAATATTCTAATGTTATTCCTTCTAAATAAGGAATACTATTTTGATCTATCAATATTTTCATTTCTTTGTGTTGAAAAAGCCTATCTCCTTTTTGTTTTTTTTGATCAAAAGTAAGTTCATAAGACATACCTGAACACCCTCCAGTTTTAATTCCAAATCTAATAAATGAAACATGATGAGAAAGTCCTTCTTTTTTCATAATAGAAATCAATTTATTTTTCGCTTCTTCTGATATAAAAACCATAATACTTATATAATTTTAATTAATTACACAGGATAAATATAATTGTTTTGCATGATTAAATTAAATCCAAGCAATTTTTGTTATTCCTTCTTTTATCCCCCATTTGTTTGACATACCAGCATTAATTTCTAAAATATATTTTATAGTTGAAGAGAGACTTAGATTTTCTATATTTTTCATAGGATTTACGTATTTATTCACAAAAATGACAGTATCAAATTGATTAATATATACAATATCTAAAGGAATTCGCATATCTTTCATGTCTATCTTCTTATACTCTTCTTGATTTTTCAAAAGAAACAACATTCCTCTATCTTCTTTTAGAAAGGACCTATATTTCAATCCATTTTTTTTTTCTGTATCTAGATCTGCTAATTCTATATCTATTTTTTTTATGACATTATTCTTATTTTTTAAATACAGTTCTCCATCTTTAAGAAATTCTATTTCTAGTAGACTTCCGATATCCAAAAACATATCAGAATTCTCATAAATTCTTTCAGAAGAATTTATCAAAAGACACATAAACATAATAATGATTAAAGGAAAAAGAATATTGATTTTTTTCATCATGAAAAAAAATACTTATTAATTTTTGAAAAATTAATAAGAAATAATCCAAATATAATAAAAGGAATACTAAGCCATTGTCCGGTATTCATAAATAAAAAACTAATAAATTCTCCTCCTTGAGGTTCTTTCAAAAATTCGAGTAAAAAACGTATAGACCAAAGCAAAATAAAAAACAATCCGGATAAAAATCCATCATAATTTTTTATTTTTATTTTGTAGAAATACCAAAGTAATAAGAAAATTGAAAGATACCCAATTGATTCATAAATTTGAGCAGGATGTCTAGGAACTATTCCTCCATATTCCGTATCCATTTTCATAAATTTTACTGCCCAAGGCAATGTTTCACTACATGGTTTTCCTACTATTTCAGAATTAAAAAAATTTCCTATTCTAATAAAAACAGCAGATAGTGATACGGGAATACACAATCTATCACATAACCAAATAAAAGATTTTTTTTTCAAAATTGTTGTACAATAAAATAGATTAGATAAAATAATACCTATGGTAGCTCCATGACTAGATAAACCTCTATAACCAACGAATTCATATCCTTTTATAAATCCTAACAAAAAGGTTTGATTATTTTCTCTTATAGGTAAAAAGGCTTCAATCCAATGATCTGAAAAATACGAAAAATCATAAAATAAAACCTGACCTAATCTTGCTCCTATAAGAGTTCCAAAAAAAGTACAAATAAATAAAGGTTCCAAATATTTTTTATGTATATTATCGTTTTGATAAATATATTTCATGATATACCATCCTAATGAAAAAGAAATCACAAACATTAGACTATAAATATGAATAAAAAAACCTTTCCACAAAGGAAATTTTTGAATAGGATCCCAATTAATATATTCTAATGTTTTCATGTTTGATGGGCGTCATTAAATGAATTTTTTAGGATCAAAATCAGATGGGCCCCAAGGATTACATTTAATGATCCTTATTATACTTATGAAAATAGCTTTAAACAGATTCCATTTTTTTAATGACAAAATCATGTAGTTTGAACAAGTTGGAATATATCTACAATTATTCCCTATCCATGGAGATATCCCTATTTGATATAATTTTACAATTTTTATGAATAAAATTTTTATAATTTTCATTTCATTTACGTTTGTTGGTTTTTAATAAAATTTAAGGAAGAACCAGCTTTAAACCATTGAATTTGCTTTTCATTATAAGAATGATGAGCTATGATTTTTTCTTTATATCCACTTTTATGAATTAATTCTATTTCTATATTTTTATTAGGACATATTTTTTTGATGTAAAAATGAAATATGTCTCCTTCTTGAATTTTGTAATAATCATCAGAATTTAAAAAAGTTAAAGCTAAAATTCCTTGTTTTTTCAAATTAGTTTCGTGTATTCTAGAAAAAGATTTAACAAGAACTATACGAACTCCTAAAAAACGAGGTTCCATCGCTGCATGTTCTCTTGAAGATCCTTCTCCATAATTTTCCTCTCCCACAATCAAGGTTAGGATATTTTTTGACTGATAAAATTTAGAAATTTCATAAACGGTTCCATAATTACCCGTTATAATATTTTTGATTTTATTTTTTTCTTGATTAAAAGCATTTACAGCTCCCATTAATAAATTTTTAGAAATCATCTCAAGATGACCTCTGTATTTTAACCAGGGCCCCGCCATTGAAATATGATCTGTAGTACATTTTCCTTTAATTTTGATTAAAAGCCTGACATTGAGAAAATCATTCCCATTCCATGGTAAAAATGGGGATAAAACTTGTAATCTTTTAGAATTTTTATTTATAATTACAGATCTTTTTTTTATATTTTCTTCTTTTGAAAAACTTTCATACCCTAATTCTTCCAAATTAAAATTCCTTGTAGGAGTTTCCATTGATTTAGGTTCTTCAAATTTTACATACTCATTCATTTCATTTTTTAACATATCTTTTCTAGGATCAAAAGTCAAATCTCCAGAAAAAGCTAAGGCAGTGACAATTTCTGGAGAAGCTATAAAAGCATGTGTTTTTGGGTTTCCATCATTACGAGATGAAAAATTTCTATTAAAAGAATGAATAATTGTATTTTTTACGTTTTTTTTATTTCCCTTTCTTACCCATTGTCCAATACAAGGGCCACAAGCATTAGAAAAAATTTTAGCTCCGATTTCTTTAAAAATAGATAAAAAACCTTTCTCTTTCATGAGAGAATAAATTTTATTGGATCCTGGTGATACCATATATTCTGAATGAATTTTCAATTTTTTCTTTTTGGCCTGTTGAATAATGGATATTGCCTTTGAAAAATCTTCATAAGAAGAATTTGTGCATGAACCAACTAATCCTACCTCAATTTTTGTTTTCCAGTTATTTTTAGAAGCTTCCTCTTTCATTTTAGAAATAGGAGTCGCTTTATCTGGAGTAAAAGGACCATTGATATGGGGCTCTAAAATATTTAAATCTATTTTTACTACTTTATCATAGTAATTACATGGTTTTTGATAAACTTCTGAATCTGCTTTTAAAAAATCTTTGATGTTTTCTATCATTAGAGAGACCTGATTTCTCCCATTTTTATTCAAGAAATCTTTCATTTTATTATCATCATAAGGAAATAAAGATGAGGTCGCACCTATTTCTGCTCCCATATTACAGATTGTTGCTTTTCCAACACAAGAAATACTATCAATTCCTTCTCCAAAATATTCAATAATATGATTTTTAGCTCCTGAAACTCCAATCATTCCAGACAATTTTAAGATCACATCTTTAGGAGAAGTCCACCCATTAATCTTTCCGATTAAATTTACTCCAAGTATTTGAGGTAATTTTAATTCTAAATACGATCCAGACATCACTTCAGCTGCATCAGCTCCTCCAACTCCTATTGCTAGCATCCCTAATCCTCCAGCATTAGGAGTATGAGAATCTGTTCCTATAATCAAACCTCCAGGAAATGCATAATTTTCTAGAATAATCTGATGAATAATTCCTGATCCAGGTTTCCAAAAATCTATTTTATATTTATGAGATGCAGATCTCAAGAAATTATAGATTTCTTCATTTTTTTCTATAGCATTTCTTAAATCTAAATCTGAACCATATTGAGCCGATATGAGATGATCACAATGAATAGATGTCGGAATACACGTTTTGCATTTTTTAGTTTGCATAAATTGAAGCAAAGTCATTTGCGCTGTTGCATCTTGCATTACAATACGATCAGGTAATAAATCCATGTAATATTTATTTCTTAAATTCTTATTATCTTTAAAAAAAGGTTCTAGCTTTTTTATTTCATCAACTAAGTGAGAATATAGAATTTTTTCCGAATAAGTCATAGGGTGATCTATCACTTTCCTAATTTTTCCAATTTTATACGAAAAATTTGTATAAAAATTTCGAATTCTATCAAGATCGAAGACCATAAAATTTTTCTATTTTGAAAAGAATATACATAAATTATGTTTCGTTTAAAAAAACATTGATTTTTTCGTAAAAATCTATGGGGTTGTCTATATGTATCCAATGATCAGATTTTCTCACAGTCCAAATTTTAGATTTTGGAAATAGCTTCCGTATATTATTATGATCTTTATCAAGAATATAATTAGAATACTCTCCTCGCAAAAATAGTGTAGAACCATAATATAAACCATTTTTTATTTCTTGACGAATTAAAAAATCATAATTTTTTTCAATATTCAATAAAGAAAAATGGAAACATAGTTTTCCATTTTTTTGTTTTTGAGTACATTTAGAAAAAAATGACCTGATCTTTAGATCAGAAATCCATTTTTTTAAAAATAGATCAAGATCTTTTCTAGTGTGAATAATATTGAAATCCACTTTTTTTAAAATGTGAATTAATTTTTTTTGATTGGAATCTATGTAAGCCTTAGGACTAATATCCACAATTATAATTTTTTTTGGAATCGTAGGATACTTTATAGAGAACTTCATTACGGCCCTTCCTCCCATAGAATGTCCCAATAATATAGGATGATTTAATCCATAATAATAGACATATTCTAATATATCTTTTGATATAATATCGTAATTCATTTTTTCGGAAATGAAACTTTTTCCATGATTTCTCATATCCAATAGATGAATTTGATAATTGTTTTCAAATTTCCTAGCAAAAGAAATCCAATTATCTCCATTTCCAAACAATCCATGAAAAACTAAAATGGGAGAACCAGAACCGTAAATTCTAGAATGCAGTATCATTTTTTTATATTTTTTTTTACTTTACAAAGTCTTTTCAAATAACTCTGTATTGTATTTTCTAGTCCCATATATATAGATTCGATAATTAAAGCATGTCCAATTGACACCTCTGATAAATTTGGTATTTTTTCAATTAAAAAAGAAATATTATCTAAATTTAAATCATGTCCAGCATTAATTGACATATGATGAAACACAACCATTTTCGCTGTATTAACATATGGATCAATGCAATTCCATTTTTTATTCGCATATCCTATGGAAAAAGGTCCAGTATATAATTCTACCCTATCCGCTCCCGTTTTAGAGGCATATGAAACCAGTTCTGGTTTCGGATCTAAAAAAATAGAAGTCCGAATTCCATAATCTTTTAGTGTTTTAATTTTACCAGTCAAAAAATCCTGATATAAAAAAGTATTCCACCCAGAATTTGACGTTATTGCGTACTCAGAATCAGGAACTAAAGTAACTTGTGTTGGTTTCACATCTAATACTAGTTTCATAAATTTTTCAGTAGGATTTCCTTCTACGTTCAATTCTGTTGAAATTACAGAACTTATGTCATATACATCCTTATATGTAATATGTCTTTCATCAGGACGTGGATGTATAGTAATCCCATGGCATCCAAATTTCTGAACATCTATTGCAACTTGAACAACATTGGGGATATTCCCTCCTCTTGCATTTCTTAATATAGCTATCTTGTTTAAATTAACACTTAATCTTACCATTGTTTTAGAAATTCTTTTTTGGGAACTTGTGTTGTTACTTCTAAATCAAATTCTTTAGCCGCTGTTAATAAATGATCGAAAACGCTAGCTTGTATCTGTTCATATTTAATAGATTCAGAAGTATTCGTGAAACAATATAATTCTACGGGTAACCCATAAGGAGTAGGTTCTAAATGTCTAACCATCAAAGTTTCTGATTGTGATATTTTTGGATGTTGTGATAAATATTCCAATGCATATTGACGAAAAATACCAATATTTGTTAATCTTCTTCCATTAATATTATTGATACTTACATCAATATTTCTTTCTTTATTGAAAAGATCTATCTTTTCTTGTTTTTTTTGTATATAACTTTTTATTAAATAAATATGTTGAAATTTTTTTAATTTACATGAATTACAAAAATAAAAAGATTGAATATTGAATAAAATAGATCTTTTAATTCTACGTATATTTTTTTGACGCATAAATTCAAAATTAGTAACAGCTGTGGAAATTAAATCATAAGTAGGGACACTAGTAATAGTTTTATCAAAATTTTCTATTTTTGCGGAAGTTAAATTAATTTCAATCACCGTTCCTTCTATATTGTATTTAGGAATTCGAATCCAGTCTCCCACTTTTATCATTTTTGTAGAAGCCATTTGTACTCCTGAAACAAATCCAAGTATAGTATCTCTAAATACCAATATCACAAAAGCCGTTATAGCTCCTAAACTAGTCAAAACAGTAATCAGATCATTCTTTGTAAGAATAGCAATAATAATCAAAATACAAAATATTATGGATATAATTTTCAGTAATTGTGAAAAAGAACGAACTGCTATGGTTTGATGATTATTTTCACTTGTAGCTATTCTCATAATAGAATTCACTACTCGAATTAAAAACTGTAAAACAATTAGAACGAATAATATATCAAATATTTTTTCTAAATAAATGATAATCGTATGATAGTCATTAAAAAATGGTTTAATTAATATTAAACCAATAGATAGTGGAAAAAAATGAGATAAACTATCAAAAACTTTATTTTCATATAAAATGTTGTCCCAAACAAAATGAGTAGAATTTACTATTCTTCTAACTAAAAAACGAACCCCTCTATTAAAAATAAATTCCAAAATTATTAGAATAATAGTAAAAAATAAAATTTTACCGATTATAATAAGAGTTATAGCCCCCCATTTTTTTAAATCTAAATTTACAATATCATAGATCCCTTGAATTTTAAAAATCATTATTCCTATTTTTTCGATAAAAATTTGATAACACATAAGACAAAATTCCTTATTAACTATATAAAAAATTGAATAATTAACTGTATTTTGATTTATTTTCAATAAATTATTTATGTTTTGTAGATTAAATAATATAATAGATATTGAGAAGAAAGATAAAATTTTGACTCAATTTTTTAAAATTTTAAATTT